>NZ_JBVHHL010000004.1:0-304950 GCF_055561075.1 Streptomyces sp. NPDC022910 | reverse complement strand
CGGCGAGTACTTACTGGGTGGTGCCACGTCTTGCCTCTCGTTTCCTTACGTAGAGATCCTATTGGGTCCCTGTCCGGAAACTTCGGGGCACCTCAGAGTATCCGTGCTGGCCAGGATCGTGACGCAGGAAACCTGTGCGCTGCAGGGTGACCAGGATGCGGTGTGCGGTGGAACGTGAGATACCGAGCTCCCGGGCGGTTTCGGTAACACCGATTTCCCCCCGGTCATACGCCAGGACGAGAACATCCAGGGCCTTCGTCACCGACGCCAAGGCCTCTGTCGCCGACAGATACTTGCCATCCACCATGAAGGAACCGTAACGCTCAAACGTTCCCGGAGACCGGGAGCTTCGACAGAATCCACACGTCAGAATTCTGTGGTGGCACGTCTCACAGTTCCGGAGCGGCATCGCACGAACCCGGCGAGCCAACTCTGCGCCAAGACGGGTCGAGTCCTGCGATAAACCCGACCAGACTTGCCGTGCTTGAGCGCACTGCTGACCGTTTGATAGCGCCTCACAGGAACTGCGTGCGTGCCACAGTGTGCCGTCCCTACACTGGCAGCGACCTTCCTTAGGAGTTCGCTATGGCGGGATACCGGACCGGCGCACCTGCGTCAGACAAGGGTGTCTACATCGGCCAGGCCCGGCATGCCGTGAAGGAGCTGATCACTTCACTGCGCGGCGAGTTGGCGACATTGGAAGCTGTGTACGCGATGATGTGCCAGGGCGTCGAATCCACCGATGTCCGCGAAGAGCCGCCGGACACTGGCGAGGACGCGGCAATCGCCCGGCCTTCCCGGGAGGGTCCGTCTGAAGTTTCTGTCGCCGATGAGGATCCTTCGTCCGAAGATGCGCGCCCGGGCATTAGCACTCGGGCCCTGGGGCCACCGCGTAACGGAAGCATGCGCGATGCGATCCTCACACTCCTGTGCGCTGCTCAAGAGGCAATGTCCATCACCGATATCGCGGCGGCGGTGCGCCCGGGAGCGGACGCGACGGTCCGCTCATCCGTAGGAAAAACCCTCAACCGCATGAAGCAACTCGGCGAGGTGGAAAACGTAGCACCGGGAATGTTCCGGGCCGTGCTGTCATCCCGGGCTGCTTGATCTATCCGAGAACGACCCTCACCCAACAGCAGGCCTCCCTCGATTAGCGGTCGAGGGAGGCCGCCAAACACGCGAACGGACGCTTCTCCTAGCAGGGTTCCGGTCCGTCGCGCACGTTCACTCTAGCGCTCCCACGGGTGGCGCTATAGGGCGTCTGCGCCATTCCGCACTTGAGCGTGCACGACTGACCTTCAATAGGCAATTGGGGATCAGTCATGAGCACATTGGGTCGCATTCGATCCGGGCCAGAGCGCCAGGCCCAGGGCGCGCTCCAGTCGGCAGACCGTCAGCACATCCGGCCAGGTGGCGCCCGCCAGCAGATCGCCGATGGTCTGTCTGCCGACGTTGCTCTGGGCGGCCAGGGCACGCAGCGAGAGCTCCGGCCTCTCACGCAGGGCGGCAGCGAGGCGGCGGGCAATCGTCTGGACCACCGCTGCGGCGGGCTCCCCGGCGATCCGGGCATCCGGCCACTCCTCCGGATCGACGGCGTAGCTCCATGGCGGCGCCGTGCGCGCTCGGCCTCCAGTCATAAAGATGCGTTCCTTCAGCTCGTGATCGACACTGACACCAGTGGCCGGTTAACCGGCCACCTGTCATGGGCCTTGCGCCTGGAGGTCGCTGTGTCGAATCGCCTGCTGGCCTACGCACCGAAGGCGGAGACGGTGCCGCCCGCCCAGTGGCGCCGCATCGCTCCGGTCGTCCGCTCGCTGGGTTTCATGGCCGTCGCAGCGGGACCCTACGGCCCAGACGTGGTCATGACACCGCTCGCACGGCTGGTCGCCTGGGTCGAGGCCCAGGGCCTCCCGCTCGAACCCTCGGTGATCCTTGACCAGAGCACCGTCGAACGGTTCATCCTCGTCGGCTGCCGCGACATGGCCGCCAACAGCCGCCGAACCTGCAGCAGCCAGCTGCGGCGGGCCTCCGAAGCACTCCTGCTGGACCAGCTCGGACAGCATCCGCCGATCCGGCTGAAGGCCACCGCCGCCCCAGTGGCCCCCTACCCGCCAGCAGAAATCGCCTACTGGCTGATCTGGGCGCAGAGCCTGCCCACCCCCGCCCAGCGGCGCAACGCCTGTCTTCTGTTCTGTCTCGGCGTCGGCTGCGGGCTCGCCGTTGAGGATCTTGTGTACGTTCAAGGGCGGGACATCCTCGCGGGCCCCACCGGCCGGGCACTGGTCAAGGTGCACGGGCGCCGTCCGCGCACTGTCGTATGTCGGTACGCCTACGAGGAACTGCTGCTGGCGGAAGCCGCCCACATCCCGGCAGAGGTGTACGCCTTCCGGCCGGACTGGCAGGACCGCACCAGCAAGCACATCGCATCGGACTGGCTGGCCAGGTACCCGCGGATCATCGGCCGTTGTGACGGTGCCGTGCTGCAGACCCAGCGGCTGCGTACGACCTGGCTCGTCGACCTGCTCAATGCAGGTATTCCGCTGAAGGTGATCCTCAAAGCGTCGGGACTCGGGACCCTGCACAGCCTCTCGCGCTACCTCGTCTTCCTCCACGACGTGCCCGAAGCGGAGGCATCCGATCTGTTGCGGGGGGCGGCGGCGTGAGCAGGAAGAACCCGGAGGACAAACCCTGCCGGCGTACCGGCCTCGCCTTACGCCCTGCACCACAGGCCCCCGGCCGTACCCTCAGCGACCGCGTTGTGAGGCAGGTCTTCGACCTCGTGCGCCACAGCGGAGTACTGGAACGCCTTCCCTCCAACGAGCACCGGCCAGGCCCGAAGGGCTTCCCGTTCCGCACAGTGCTGATCGGCCTGATCCTGTCGCAGTACATGGGCAAGAGCGCGAACATCGACGACGCGTGGGAAACGCTCTTCTTCGCCCTGTCTCCAGGGTCCAAGGCCCTCCTTGACGTCCCCGACGTCGACCTGCACATCCGCGAGGGCGCAACGCGAGAAGAGATCGACCGCGTCGCGCACCAGCAG
The DNA here is from genome assembly GCF_055561075.1 of Streptomyces sp. NPDC022910. Classification (NCBI taxonomy): domain Bacteria; kingdom Bacillati; phylum Actinomycetota; class Actinomycetes; order Kitasatosporales; family Streptomycetaceae; genus Streptomyces; species Streptomyces sp. NPDC022910. The sequence goes on along the minus strand of NZ_JBVHHL010000004.1, from coordinate 301,910 downwards.
TACGCGACGTCGAAGCGTGTCTACCGGTCCTGGGCCTCGATGACCCGGCGCCTCGACCCTGCACCGCACGACCGCCGCAAGCGGCTGTCGCTGAGCGAGGCCAAGAAGATCCGTCAGAAGTGGAATGCCCTCGCCAACCAGGACACCGTGCGCAATCTGGAGGCCATCGCCCAGGATCTGATTCTCGCTCCGGTGATGGCTTCCTACCGGCGCGGAGACTTCGCTCGTTGGCCTGGCCACATCGCGGTCGACGACACTCCGGTTCCGGTCTGGGGCAAAGAGCCGGACTACCACCAGGACCGGGCCTCGCTTGAGATCACCGCCGGGATGTACGTGAAGGGAGGAACGCAGAAGAAGTCGGGGCCCAGCGGCAAAGCTGCGGCCTCCACGAACACTGGCACCCGGCGCGGCACGGCAAACAAGCCAGTGCCTCGCAAGACCAAGTCGGGACAGGAGAAGAAGGCCAAGGCGCCGGAGAAGAGAGAGTTCCGCTACGCCATGATGGGCGCGTTCCCGGGCCATGGCCATGGCGACCTCGCCGGCGCCTACCCGGCGGTCTGCCTCGGCATGATCCTTCACACCCCGGGCACCGAACCCGGCCCGGCCGCCCTGCGCGCCATCCAGCCGGCCTTCGAACGAGGCCTGGTCAAAGACCTGTTCTGCGCCGACCGGGGCATCACCCAGGCCAAGCCTCACAACCTGCATCTGCAGCTGCTCAAACTCGGCCTCAACGCGGTGAAGCACTACAACGACGACAAGGTCGACCGGCAGGGAGAGTTCCGCGGCATGCAGCTGGTCGGCGGCGAGTTCTACTGCCCGCTGATGCCCACCCCGCTCGTCACTGCGGGCGCCACATACATCGACAGCCGCACGGACGAGGACCGCGCCCACGCACTCAACCTGATCCAATCCCGGAAGGACTACCAGGCCAAGATCAAGGAATACGGGCCCGCAGGGGATCAACGTCGACAGTGCCCCGCCCTCGGGCCGCACGCCACGGTCACCTGCTACCGCCGGCCCCAGCCACGCCCGTCCACCGTCGTCGACCTCGACGCCCCCACTGTCCGTACCCCGGCAGCCCTGCCCACCATTCCCAGGCCCAAGCGGGACACCCCTGTCCACCCAGACATCTGCAGAGGGAAGAGCATCACCGTCCCGGGCACCGTGTTGGCCAAGTGGCGGCAAAAATACCCCCTGTTCACCCCTCGGTGGCAGGAGGCCTGGTCCGGACTGCGCAGTCAGAACGAGGGCGGCAACGGCAACCTGAAGAAGTCCGCCCTCGACAGCATCGACAATCCCCAGCTCCGCCTGCCGCACGGACGCGTCGCACAGACCCTGCTCAATGCCGTCATCATCTTCGTGGCGAACCTCAGAGCCATCCGACGGTTCCTCCGCGATCAGGGCATCCAGCCCCGCAAAGCCAGCCCGCAGAGCGCCGCAACCCAACCCGGTGAGCCCTCCGACCCGCCCCTGGCGCGACCCCTTCCGACCGAGCAGGTCGAGCCGCCGCCACGCGAGTGACACACCCCCGCCGCGCTCCATGCCCTGAAAACCCCACATGCCTGCGCCACGGCTACCAGCCGTCGCGCAGGCATGTCCTGTTTCCGCAGGTGAGAGGCGCAGTGCCTGGACCGCCACCGCCTCACCTCCTCATCGAGCCGATCACGAGGCTTGAGGCCCCAGAAACGACGAATTACCGGTGAGTCACATGACTCGACCGGTAATTCGTGAACGCTTCGGGACGATCTCGTGAACGTCCCAAGGAGTGTCCGAGGGGGGACTTGAACCCCCACGCCCGATAAAGGGCACTAGCACCTCAAGCTAGCGCGTCTGCCATTCCGCCACCCGGACCAGGTGTCAGTCGCCTTGCCTGGGGTCTCCCCGGCGGCGACACGCACAAGAATACCAAGATTTCGGAGTGGCTTTCACCTGCGTTTCCGTCCCGTGGCCGTCACTCTTCGACACCCTCCGCCACGAGGCGCCGCAGCGTGTGAACGAGTGCGGCCGCCGTCTCCTCGTCCAGCGGAGCGAGGAAGCGGCGCTCCGCCGTACGGCGCGCCTCCTCGCCTCTACGCAGGCAGTCCGCCCCCGCGGCGGTCAGCTCGACGATGTTCTTGCGCCGGTCATGTGCACTGCGCCGCCGCTCCACCAGGCCACGGTCCTCCAAGGCGTCGATCAGCGCCACCATCGTGGTGCGGTCCACGCCGAGCCGGGCCGCCACCTCGACCTGCGCGAGCGGTTCCTCGCCGGCGAGGACCACCAGGACGGCCAGTTCGTGGCCGTCGATCCCGAAGGGGGCGAGAGCCTCGGCCGAGGCGCGGGCCAAGCGTAGCTGCGCGTGCTTGAGGAGGTAGCCGAGCCGGGATTCCAGGGGCGTGGGGGTGTGCTCGTCAGCCATGGCGAGAACTGTAGTCAGCCTTGATAGTCAGTGATGCTGATGATTAGGTAGGCTGACGGCCATGACGACCGTGCGCTTCGGCATCAAGACCGCACCCATGCACGTCTCCTACGACGACATACGCCGCGTCTGGCTGGAGGCCGAGGCCGTTCCCGAGATCGAGGACGCCTGGCTCTGGGACCACCTGCTGCCCCTCGCCGGGCCGAAGGACGGGCAGGCGCACGAGAGCTGGACCCTGCTCGCCGCCCTGGCCGCGCAGACCGAGCGACTGCGGCTCGGGGTGCTGGTCACCAGCAACCGGATCCGTCCACCCGCGGTCCTCGGCAAGATGGCCTCGACCGTGGACGTGATCTCCGGCGGGCGACTGGTCCTGGGAATCGGTGTCGGCGGCACGCACCAGCCGTCGGGTGCCGGCGGGATTCCCGGGGACAATCCGGCGATCGCGGAGTACGAGGCGTACGGGCTCGCGCTCGTCCCTCCGGCGGAAGGGATCGCCCGGCTCGGCGAGACCCTCCAGATCCTGAAGCGGATGTGGACCGAGGATGTCTTCGACTTCCCGGGCGGCTACTACCGACTGAAGGGCACCCGGTGCGAGCCCAAACCCGTCCAGCGGCCAGGGCCCCCACTGCTGATCGGCGGCTGGGGCACCCGTCTCCTGCGGCTCGTCGCCGAGCACGCCGACGTGTGGAACATCCCCGGGCCGCCCCACAACAGCGTCGACTTCATCGCCGAACGCGGGCGGGTGCTCGATGCCCACTGCTCCGACCTCGGGCGCGACCCTCGCGAGATCACGTGCTCGGTGCAGGTCCTCGTCTCGTACGACGACCCGGCCGCGACGCGCGCCGGCGTGGACGCGCTCGTCGCGGCCGGGATGAACCACATCGTGCTGAACCTGCCACGGCCCTACCCGACGGGTGTCGCCCGATGGCTGGCCGACGAGATCATCGCCGGGCGGTACACCTGCGAAGCGCACACCGCCCGGCCACCCCTCACGGCATGAGCTGGTACTCCGGGAAGTTGCCCGGCAGCCTCTCCCCCGCCGGCCCCTGCGTCACCGCGCGCACCAGCAGCTCGCCGCCCACGAACGCGCCGCGCCAGGACGCGCCGAAGCCGCCGAAGAGTTCGTCGCGGTCGCCGCGGGAACGGGGTTTGCCGTGGCCGACCTTGAAGGCGCGGATCTGCGGGGCCAGGCGGTCGTACGTCGACCGATCGTCGGTCGAGAGCGTCGCGACCAGCGCGCCGTTCGACGCGTTCATCGCCGCCAGCAGCTCCGCCTCCGTGTCGACCAGGACGATCGTGTCGACCGGGCCGAACGGTTCCGCGTGGTGCAGCGGAGAGGACGGGGGCGGGTTCAGAAGGGTGACCGGCTGGACGTACGCCGACGTGTCCTGGCCCGGCAGGAAGAGCGCTTCGGCCGCCCGGCTGCGGTGCAGCGGGACCGCGCCGCGGTCGATCGCCTCCGCCACCTGGTCGGACAGCTCCTTCGCCTTGGCCGCGTTGATCAGCGGGCCGAAGTCGAGTTGCGGGTAGGGATCGTCACGCTTCTCGACCGCCAGCGGGTGGCCGACCCTGAGCGTGCGGACCGCCGGCAGGTAGGCCGCCAGGAAGTCGTCGAAGAGCTCACACTGCACGACGAAGCGCGGGTATGCGGTGCAGCGCTGTTTGCCGTAGTCGAAGAGCTTGGGGATGACCGCCGTGAGCGACTCCCAGTCCGTGTAGTTCCAGATGCCCCAGGCGTTCAGGCCCTCCTGTTCGAGGATGTGCCGTTTGCCGAGGTCTGCGACTGCTGTCGCGACCGCCGCGCCCGTGTCCCGGCCACCGACGAAGGAGACGCAGCCGATCTCGGGCGCCCGCACCAGCGCCTCCGAGAGCTCGCCTCCGCTGCCGCTGACGAGGGTGACCGGGATGCCCTCGCGTGCGGCGAGGGCGCTCGCCAGGGTGAGGCAGGCGAGACCGCCGTCGGTCGGGGTCTTGGCGATGACCGCGTTGCCCGCCAGGGCCTGGACCAGCATCGCGTGGACCAGGACGCTCATCGGGTAGTTCCAGCTCGCGATGTTGGAGACGGGGCCGTCCAGCGGTGACCGGTCGCCGATCATCGGTTCGATTCCGTCCACGTACCAGCGCACGCCGTCGATCGCCCGGTCCACGTCGGCCTGGGCGAGCCGCCAGGGCTTGCCGATCTCCCAGACGAGGAGCAGGGCGAGCAGTTCGCGGTGTTCGGTGAGCGCGTCGAGGGTCGCGGCGACCCGGGCCCGGCGCTCGGCCAGGGGCACATGGCGCCAGGCTCGGTGCTGGTCCAGTGCCGCCCGCACGGCGCGCTGGGCGGTCGCGCGGTCCAGGCGCGGCGGACCCGCGATGGGGCTGCCGTCGACCGGGCTGGTGGCGGGCAGGGCCCGGCCGTCCGCCTGCCAGGAGGAGTCCCAGAGGTTGAGGACGCGGTCGTCCCTGAAGGCTTCGGGGGCGACGGCGAGGCAGCGCTGCCAGGCGTCGGCCCAGGACGTACCGGTTTTGAGGGTGAGAGTGGGTGCCATCGGATTGCTCCGCTCTCGGTGCACAGTCGGGGCGGGGTGGATGCATGGCTCGTCTACGCACGTGATCGCCGAGATCGCATGGGCCGTACGCGGACGTCGTACCAGGGGACGCCAGCGAGGCGCCGGAGCACCGGAAAGTAACCTCGCGTTAACTATGAGTGACATCACGCCCCGCTGCCAGCAGGGCGAGCACCAGGTGCGCCGTCTCGGTGGGCGTCCCGCCCACCTTCACTCCTACCCCCTCCAGCGCCTCTTTCTTCGCCTGGGCGGTGCCGGAGGAACCGGAGACGATGGCGCCCGCGTGCCCCATCGTCTTCCCTTCGGGCGCGGTGAAGCCGGCGATGTAGCCGACGACGGGCTTGGTGACGTGGTCACCGATGAACGCGGCGGCTCGTTCCTCGGCGTCGCCGCCGATCTCGCCGATCATCACGATCAGTTCGGTGTCGGGGTCGGCCTCGAAGGCGGCCAGACAGTCGATGTGGGTCGTGCCGACGACGGGGTCACCGCCGATGCCGACGCAGGTCGAGAAGCCGATGTCCCGCAGTTCGTACATGAGCTGGTACGTCAGCGTGCCGGACTTCGACACCAGACCGATACGGCCCGGCTTGGTGATGTCGGCGGGGATGATGCCCGCGTTCGACTGACCCGGAGTGATCAGGCCCGGACAGTTCGGGCCGATGATCCTGGTGCCTTTCGACGTGGCGTACGAGGTGAAGGCGACGGAGTCGTGGACCGGGATGCCCTCCGTGATGACGACCGCGAGGCCGATGCCCGCGTCGGCGGCCTCGACCACCGCGGCCTTCGCGAAAGCGGGTGGTACGAAGACGACAGTGACGTCCGCACCGGTCGCCTCCATGCCCTCGCGCACCGAGCCGAAGACGGGGACGGCCCGGTCGTCGAAGTCGACGGTGCGGCCCGCCTTGCGCGGGTTGACGCCGCCGACGACGTCCGTGCCGGCCGCGAGCATACGGCGGGTGTGTTTCATGCCCTCGCCGCCGGTCATGCCCTGGACGAGGACCTTGCTCTCCTTGGTGAGGTAGATGGCCATGGCACGCTCCTTCAGACGGCGTCGGCGAGTTGGGCGGCGCGGCGCGCGGCGCCGTCCATGGTGGTGGCCTGCTGGAGCAGGGGGTGGGCGTGCTCGTCGAGGATCGCGCGTCCCCGCGCCGCGTTGTTGCCGTCCAGGCGGACGACCAGCGGCTTGGTCAGCTGCACGGAGTCCAGGGCCTGCACGATGCCGTCGGCGACCGCGTCGCAGGCGGTGATCCCGCCGAAGACGTTGACGAAGACCGACTTGACGGCAGGGTCGGAGAGGATGACGGACAGCCCGTCGGCCATGATCTGGGCGGAGGCTCCGCCGCCGATGTCGAGGAAGTTGGCGGGGCGGGCGCCACAGCCCGCGACCACGTCGAGTGTCGACATGACGAGGCCCGCGCCGTTGCCGATGATGCCGACCTCGCCGTCCAGCTTCACGTAGTTGAGGCCCTTGGCGGCGGCTCGCGCCTCGAGCGGGTCGTCGTGCTCCGCGCCTTCCGCGCCCCAGCGCGCCTGCCGGAAACGGGCGTTGTCGTCGAGCGTGACCTTGCCGTCGAGGGCGAGTATGTGGCCCTGCTTCGTCCGGACGAGCGGGTTGACCTCGACGAGCAGGGCGTCCTCACGGACGAGCACCTCCCAGAGCCGTACGAGTACGTCGACGGTCTGTGACGGCAGCCCGGCCGCCGCGGCGATCTCGCCCGCCTTGGAGGAGGTGACGCCCTCGGCCGGGTCGATGTGCACGCGCGCCACCGCTTCGGGCCGGCTCGCGGCGACCTCCTCGATCTCCATGCCGCCCTCCGCGGACGCGATCGCGAGGAAGCGGCCGGCGGCACGGTCGAGGACGTAACTGACATAGAACTCGCGCTCGATGTCGACCGGCTGGGCCAGCATCACCTTGCCGACCGTGTGCCCCTTGATGTCCATGCCGAGGATCTGGCGTGCCGTGAGCTCGGCGGCGGCCGGGTCCGCGGCGAGCTTGACGCCGCCCGCCTTGCCGCGGCCGCCCGTCTTCACCTGCGCCTTGACCACGACCCGGCCGCCGAGCCTGCGGGCGATCTCGCGCGCCTCCTTGGGTGAGTCCGTGACCTCGGCCCTCGGCACGACGATGCCGTGCGCCTCGAAGAGGTCCCTTGCCTGGTGTTCGTACAGGTCCATCTCGGCTCCTGTCTGCCACGTCATCGGGAGGCCGGGCTCCCGATGACTGAAAAGTGCCGCACGCCCCCTGGACACCACCCACCGGATGCGGGATAACAAGCTTCATACAGTATTCGTCGACTGTATGCAATGTACGAGAGAGCGTTCCGACCCCTCCGAAGGGAGGCTCCGTCATGCCCGACAGCACCAGTCGGTCGGTATCGAACCCGCGCCGCGCCGGGCCCGTGAGTCCGGGAAACCTTCGCTGATCAACGTCTGGGTGAACCCGGACACATACGCCCCTGGCACGAAGAACCAGACCATGCACAAGTGAGGAGCGCTGTCATGACCAAGGCCCTCGACGGCATCCGCGTCCTGGACATGACCCACGTGCAGTCCGGGCCCTCCGCGACCCAGCTGCTCGCCTGGCTCGGCGCGGACGTCGTCAAGCTGGAGGCGCCGACCGGTGACATCACGCGCACGCAACTGCGCGACCTCCCGGACGTCGACTCCCTCTACTTCACGATGCTCAACTGCAACAAGCGGAGCATCACCCTCAACACCAAGACCGAGCGCGGCAAGGAGATCCTCACCGAGCTGATCCGGCGCTCCGACGTCATGGTCGAGAACTTCGGTCCGGGCGCGGTCGACCGCATGGGCTTCACCTGGGACCGTATCCAGGAGATCAATCCGCGTGTCGTCTATGCCTCCATCAAGGGGTTCGGCGACGGCCCGTACACCAACTTCAAGGCGTACGAGGTCGTCGCGCAGGCCATGGGCGGCTCGATGTCGACCACCGGTTTCGAGGACGGGCCGCCTCTCGCGACGGGGGCCCAGATCGGGGACTCGGGCACGGGCGTGCACGCCGTGGCGGGGATTCTCGCGGCGCTGTTGCAGCGGGAGAAAACCGGGCGTGGGCAGCGGGTCAACGTGGCCATGCAGCACGCTGTACTCAACCTGTGCCGGGTGAAGCTGCGCGATCAGCAACGCCTGGCACACGGGCCGCTCGCTGAATATCCCAACGAGGACTTCGGCAACGAAGTTCCCCGCTCGGGAAACGCCTCCGGCGGAGGCCAGCCCGGCTGGGCGGTCAAGTGCGCGCCGGGCGGCCCGAACGACTACGTGTACGTCATCGTGCAGCCCGTCGGCTGGAAGCCGGTCAGCGAGCTCATCGGCAGGCCCGAACTCGCGGACGACCCCGAGTGGGCGACGCCGGAGGCACGGCTGCCGAAGCTCGGCAAGATGTTTCAGCTCATCGAGGAGTGGTCCTCGACGCTGCCCAAGTGGGAGGTCCTGGAGCGGCTCAACGCCCACAACATCCCGTGCGGGCCGATCCTGTCGACCAAGGAGATCATCGAGGACGAGTCACTGGCCGCCAACGAGATGGTGGTGCGCGTACAGCACCCGGAGCGCGGCGAGTTCGTGACCGTGGGCAGCCCGCTCAAGCTCTCCGACTCCCCCGTCGAGGTGACCGGTTCGCCGCTGCTCGGCGAGCACAACGAAGAGATCTACATCGGTGAACTGGGTCTCGGGGACGAGGAGTTGCACCTGCTGAAGTCGAGCGGGGTGATCTGACGTGATGGCCGAGGACCGGATGCTGAGGGTGCGGTCGCTCCTGGACGCCGTGCGGGCGGAGGGCCGCACCGCGCTCACCGCGCCCGAGGGCAAGGTGATCGCCGACGCGTACGGGATCGCCGTACCCGGCGAAGAGCTGGCGACGGACGTCGAGGAGGCGGTGGCGTACGCGGCTCGGTTCGGCGGGCCGGTCGTCATGAAGATCGTCTCCCCCGACATCCTGCACAAGACCGACGCCGGCGGCGTGGTCGTCGGCGTCGAGGGCGCCGCGGACGTACGCGCCGCGTTCCACAAGATCGTCGAGAACGCGCGCGTCTACGACGCCGACGCCCGGATCGAGGGTGTGCAGGTGCAGGAGCTGCTGCCACAGGGCCAGGAGGTCATCGTCGGCGCGGTGACCGACCCCACCTTCGGCAAGGTCGTGGCCTTCGGCCTCGGCGGGGTGCTCGTGGAGGTCCTCAAGGACGTCACGTTCCGGCTCGCGCCCGTGGACGCCGACGAGGCGCTGTCCATGCTGAACTCGATCCGCTCGGCGGAGATCCTGCGCGGGGTGCGCGGTCAGGCGGCCGTGGACCGGTGGGCGATCGCCGAGCAGATCCGTCGGGTCTCCCAACTCGTCGCCGACTTCCCGGAGATCGCCGAGGTGGACCTCAACCCGGTGATCGCCACGCCGGACGGCGCGGTCGCGGCCGACATCCGCGTGATCCTCTCCGACTCACCCGTCAAGAAGCGCAGGCGCTACACGCGCGACGAGATCCTCACGTCCATGTGCCGGTTGATGCAGCCGTCCTCCGTGGCCGTGATCGGGGCCTCCAACGAGCCGGGCAAGATCGGTAACGCAGTCATGCACAACCTCATCGACGGCGGCTTCTCCGGAGAGATCCATCCGGTGAACCCCAAGGCCGATGACATCCTGGGCCGCAAGGCGTACAAGAGTGTCACGGACGTTCCCGGAGAGGTGGATGTGGCGGTCTTCGCTGTTCCCGCCAAGTTCGTGGCCGCGGCACTGGAGGAGGTGGGACGCAAGAGGATCCCCAACGCCGTCCTCATTCCCTCCGGGTTCGCGGAGACCGGTGAGCACGAACTGCAGGCCGAGGTGGAGGCGATCGGCGAGCGGTACGGCGTCCGCCTGCTCGGGCCGAACATCTACGGCTACTACTCGACCTGGCAGGACCTGTGCGCCACGTTCTGCACTCCGTACGACGTCAAGGGCGGGGTCGCGCTGACCTCGCAGTCCGGTGGCATCGGGATGGCCATCCTCGGCTTCGCGCGGACGACGAAGACCGGCGTGTCGGCGATCGTCGGACTCGGCAACAAGTCGGACCTCGACGAGGACGACCTCCTGACGTGGTTCGGCGAGGACCCGCACACCGAGTGCATCGCGATGCACCTGGAGGATCTCAAGGACGGGCGCGCCTTCGTGGAGGCCGCACGCGCGACGGTGCCGAAGAAGCCGGTCGTGGTGCTGAAGGCGGGGCGTACGGCCGCGGGCGCGAAGGCCGCCGGTTCGCACACCGGGGCGCTCGCGGGCGACGACGCCGTCTACGACGACATCCTGCGGCAGGCCGGTGTCATCAGGGCGCCCGGGCTGAACGAGATGCTGGAGTATGCGCGCGCGTTGCCGGTGCTGCCCACCCCCAAGGGCGACAACGTCGTGATCATCACGGGCGCCGGCGGCAGCGGTGTTTTGCTGTCCGACGCGGTCACCGACAACGGTCTCTCCCTCATGGAGATCCCACCCGACCTGGACGCGGCCTTCAGGAAGTTCATCCCGCCCTTCGGGGCCGCAGGCAACCCCGTGGACATCACGGGCGGCGAGCCGCCGTCGACGTACGAGGCCACGATCAGGCTGGGCCTCGAGGACCCGCGCATCCACGCGCTCGTCCTCGGCTACTGGCACACCATCGTGACCCCTCCCATGGTGTTCGCCGAGCTCACCGCGCGCGTGGTGGCCGAATTCCGCGCGAGGGGCATCGAGAAGCCGGTGGTGGCGTCGCTCGCCGGTGACGTCGAGGTCGAGGAGGCCGGCCAGTACCTCTACGAGCGAGGGGTCGTGGCGTACCCCTACACCACCGAGAAGCCGGTGGCCGTGCTCGGTGCGAAGTACCGGTGGGCACGGGCCGCGGGACTGTTGGGGGGCGGGTCATGACCTGAGCGAACGCGGGGGCGGCCGACGGTGCGCGTCGGCCGCGCCCCGGACCCGTGCGCGCACGAAAGGCATTGGACAGGGGGCGCTGGCCAGATCTTTCGACGCAAGGGGTACTGAGCAATGACAACTACCGACTATTCGACGTCTGTCCCCTACAGGGAGGTGACGGACCGCAACGGCCGCGTGTACCGACTCGGCGAGTCCGACGTCGACATCATGGGCCGACCACGGAAATGGATGGTCATCCTGCCCTGGGTGGGCATGATGGGCATCAGTTCCGCCGAGTACGCGTTCACGTCGGCGGAGGACACACTCCACGAGGCTCATCTGTGGAGCAGTGGACACATCTTCTGGCTCATGGGCGTCTGGGTGTTCTTCCAGGCGGCCGTGGCCTTCCCCGCCGGTCAGCTGCGGGAGAGCGGGAAACTGCCCGCCCGTACGGCCATGCTGATCGGCGCGGTCGGCACGATGCTGGGCTATGTGTCACTGGCCTACGCGCCGAACGTGCTGGTCGCCTACCTCGGCTTCGGCATGTGCAGCGGCATCGGCGCCGGCCTCGTCTACGCGACCTGCGTGAACATGGTCGGCAAGTGGTATCCGGAACGGAAGGGCGGCAAGACCGGCTTCGTCAACGGCGGTTTCGCCTACGGATCCGTACCGTTCGTGTTCCTGTTCACGTCGTACATGGACCTGAGCAACTACCAGACGGTGCTCGCCACGGTGGGCATCGGGCTGTGCGTCGTGGTGGCCTCCGCGGGCTGGTTCTTCAAGGACCCGCCGAAGAACTGGTGGCCCGCGAGCGTGGACCCGCTGAAAGCGACCGACGACCCGCGCATCCGCCGGGCCCTGGAGAAGAACCCGCCGGCGATCAAGCAGTACACGCCGCGGGAGGCCGCTCGTACTCCGGTCCTGTGGATGATGTGGTTCTGCCTGCTGTGCACGGCCGGCATCAACATCTTCGGCATCGCCTTCCAGGTCCCGTTCGGCAAGGACATGGGCTTCGCGGGTGGAATCGTGGCCACGGCGATGTCCCTGAAGGCCATCGTCAACGGCACCGGACGCGGTGTCATCGGCTGGATATCCGACCGCTACGGGCGCCGCAACACGCTGATCATCGTGTGCCTCGTGCTCGGCACCGCACAGTTCGGCGTGCTGGTCTCCGGCCAGATGGGCAGCATGCCGTTCTTCCTGTTCTGCTCGATGGTCTCCGGCTTCGGCGGCGGGGCGATCTTCCCGCTCTTCGCTGCCATGACCGCGGACTACTTCGGTGAGAACAACAACGCCAGCAACTACGGCATGGTCTACAGCTCCAAGCTGATCTCGGGCCTCGTCGGCTCCGGCATGGGCTCGATCGTCGTCGGCGCGTGGGACTACCACGGCGCCTTCGTCCTGGCCGGCTGCATCGGCCTGGCCTCCGCGGTCCTGGCACTCTTCCTCAAGGCCCCGGGCAGGCCCAACGCCCGGCGCATCGTCCCCAATTCTCAGCCGCTCGGCGAGGAGATGGCGTAATATGACGGCAGACCCCATAGCCACGAACAGCACCGGCGCCGAGCAGCGCTCGTACCGTGAAGTGACCGACGCGCGGGGGCGCGTGTACCGCGTCGGCGAGACCGACCGTGACATCCTCGGCCACTCGCGCAAGATCATGGTGTACCTGCCGTGGATCGCCATGATGGCCATCAGCGTCTTCGAATACGCCTTCGGCTCCGCGGAGGACACCCTGTCCCACGCGCACGGCTGGACGCAGAGCAACACCTTCTGGATCCTCAGCGTCTGGGTCTTCTTCCAGGCCGGCATCGCCTTCCCGGCCGGCTGGCTGCGGGAGAAGGGCATACTGACCGCGCGGTCGGCGATGTACATCGGCTCCGTGATGTGCGTCGTGGGCTTCCTGGCCCTGTCCCACCTGCACAACGTGTGGCTGGCCATCCTCGGCTTCGGCGTCATCGGCGGCGTCGGCTCCGGGCTGGTCTACGCGACCTGCATCAACATGGTCGGCAAGTGGTTCCCCGAACGGCGCGGCGCGCGCACGGGTTTCGTCAACGGCGGATTCGCGTACGGCTCCCTGCCCTTCATCTTCATCTTCAACTACGCCTTCGACACCGCGAACTACCACCGTGTCCTGGACCTCATCGGCTGCTACATCCTGATCGTGGTCTTCGGCTGCGCGATGTTCTTCAAGGACCCGCCGAAGAACTGGTGGCCGGCGGACATCGACCCGCTGACGTACTCCGCCGGCCAGAAGAGTGGGACGGGCCTGGCCAAGAACCCGCCGGCGGTGAAGCAGTTCACCCCGAAGGAGGCCATCAGGACGGGCATGCTGCCCCTGATGTGGCTGTCCATCGTGCTGACCGCAGGTGTTTCCATCTTCGGTATCTCCTTCCAGGTCGACTTCGCCAAGGAGGTGGGCTTCGGCCCGCTGGTGGCGGCGTCCTCGATGGGTGTCATGGCGGTCATCAACGGCATCGGACGCGGTGTCGTCGGCTGGATGTCCGACAAGTGGGGCCGCAAGTCGACGCTGGTGATGGTCATCGTCGTCCTGGGCCTCGCCCAGTTCGGTGTGATCTGGGCGGGCGACGTCAAGAGCGAGGCGCTCTTCCTGTTCTTCGCCTTCCTCTCCGGCTTCGGCGGCGGCGCGTTCTACCCGTTGTTCGCGGCGCTGACCCCTGACTACTTCGGTGAGAACTACAACGCCACCAACTACGGTCTGGTGTACAGCGGCAAGCTGATCAGCGGTCTGTTCGGAGGTGGTCTCGGCTCGATGGTGGTCGCCGCCTGGGGCTACAACGGGGCGTACGCCCTGGCCGGCTGCATCTCGATGGTCGCCGCCGCGATCGCACTGCTGCTGCGACAGCCCGGGCGGGACCGGGAGGTGACCGCGGCACCCCAGCCGCAGCCCGCGGGCTGACGGTTCCCGGCATGTGAGGAGGCCCCTCCCCGATCGGGGAGGGGCCTCCTCGTGTGTCCGCGATCCGCTGCCTCCGGCGCTACTTCCGGCGCAGGGCGGCCAGGTTCCGGTAGCCGATCCCCGCGTGTTCGAGCGACTGGGCCGGGTTGGTGGAGCTGGGCGCGTTGTCCTGCTCGACCATCGGGTTGTGATAGTTGCGGTGGCCGACCCGGGAGAAGAACGTCGTGTAGTCGATGACACCGGTACCGAACGGCACCATGTCATAGCCCATTCCGTTGGTGGTGTTGACGACGCCGTCCTTGGCGTGGAACAGGGGGTAGCGCATGTTGTGGCAGGCGACCAGGCCCGCCGGGTCGAAGACGTTCTCCTGCGTGCTGCCGTCGTGGGCGGTGTACGTGTGGAACTTGTACTGGGCCACGTGCGCCCAGAAGATGTCCATCTCCAGCCAGATCAGCTTCGGGTCGGTGATGGACAGGAAGTACTCCAGCTTGCGGATGCCGGAGCTACGGGTCGGGCGGCCCTGGGCGTCGAGCGGACCGCCGTCGAGCAGGAATCCGTACGCCGCGTCGTGGTTGTGGGTGTAGAGCTTGATCCCGGCGCTGCGGGCGACCTCGCCCAGGGCGTGCCACTTGTCGGCGGCCACGTCCCAGTCGGCCTTGTAGGAACTGCCGGTGGGATCGCCGCCGGTGCCCATGTGGTCCATGCCGAGGATGTTCGCGATCTCGAGGTGCTTCTTGAAGGTGTCCAGGTCCGCGGTGGTCAGGGGCCAGGAGCTCGGGATGAAGCCGTGGTTGCCTTGCGCCCGCAGCCCGTACTCGTCCAGCCAACGGCGCAGCAGCCGGGCGCCCTGGACGGACTCCAGGCTCGCCCCGCCGGGCGCGTTGGCGTGCTGGCCGTATCCGGCGAACTCGACCTGCCGGTAGCCGAAGCGGGCGAGCTGCCCGAACACCTCGCGGAACCCGGACGGCAGGGTTGTGGAGAGCGGGTCGCGGCCGATCGCGTCGCGGACCGTGTAGAGGATGATGCCGCGCTTGTCGGCGGGGACGAGCAGCTGCCCTCTGCCGCCCTCCCCGGCCGGGGCCGCCGACGCGGCCTGCACAGGGGCCGCACCGAGGACCGGAGCGGCGATCGCGCCCGCCGCGACGGCGGTGCACGTGCTCAGGAAGCGGCGACGGTCGATACCGAGGCTGCGGCGCAGGGGTTCATCGGTGCCGTTGACGGTTGCGTGGAAGTCGTTCACGGGTGCCTCTCTCTGGGCTGGTGGTCCGGTAGGCCCGCCAGGGCGAGCAGGAGTGACTTCACGTCGGTGGCCGCGACGCGGTCGCCGACTGCGCGGGGGGTGGAGCAGATGAGGAGCGGACCGTCGTCGTCGCTCGTGGGAAGGCGGCCGTGGCTGCCGCGAATGGGTGACGGGTCGAGGGGCACGACCGCCATGCGGTAGCGCATGCCGAGTTTCTTGCGGGCCAGGGCGGTGGCCGCCTTGACCTTGACGTAGGGGTCGAGCGGATCCATGAAGAGTTCGACCGGGTCGTAGCCCGGTTTGCGGTGGATCTCGACGAGTCGCGCGAAGTCGGGCGCGCGGGCGTCGTCGAGCCAGTAGTAGTACGTGAACCAGGCGTCCGACTCCGCGACGGCGACGAGTTCGCCGGAGCGCGGATGGTCGAGGTGATGGGTCTTCTTGCCCTCGTCGTCGAGGAGTTGCTCGATGCCGGGCAGGCCGGCGAGTGCGGCCCGGGTGGCTTCGAGGTCCTCGGGGCGGCGTACGTAGACGTGGGCGATCTGGTGGTCGGCGACCGCGAAGGCGCGGGAGGCCATCGGGTCGAGGTACTCCATGCCGTCCTGCGTGTGCACCTCCAGGAGGCCGGCGCGACGCAGGGCGCGGTTGATGTCGACCGGACGGTCCACGGGCGTGATGCCGTACTCGGACAGTACGACGACGGTACGGCCCTCGGCGCGGGCGTCCTCCAGGAGTGGGGCCATGGCGGCGTCCAGTTCGGCGGCCGCCTTCAGGGAGCGTGGGTCGTCGGGACCGAAGCGCTGCAGGTCGTAGTCGAGATGGGGGAGGTAGCAAAGGGCCAGATCGGGGCGGCGGGTGCGCACGATGTGGCGGGTGGCGTCGATGATCCACCGGCTGGAGACCAGGTCGGCGCCGGGCCCCCAGAAGTGGAAGAGGGGGAACGTGCCGAACTTGTCGGTGAGCTCGTCGTGCAGGGCCGGAGGCCTGGTGTAGCAGTCGGGTTCCTTGCGGCCGTCGGCGTAGTAGACCGGACGAGGGGTGACGGTGATGTCGGTGTCGGCGCCCATGGCGTACCACCAGCAGATGTTGGCGACCGTGTAGCCGGGGTGCACCCGGCGGGCGGCGTCCCACAGCTTGTCCCCGGCGACGAGACCGTTGTGCTGCCGCCACAGGAGTACGTCGCCGAGCTCGCGGAAGTACCAGCCGTTGCCGACGATGCCGTGCTCGGAGGGCATGGCGCCGGTCAGGAAAGTGGACTGGGCGGCGCAGGTGACGGCGGGCAGGACGGTGCCGAGCGGCGCGCGGGAGCCGGACCGGCCGAGCGCCTGGAGGTGGGGCATGTGGTCAAGGAGACGGGGGGTGAGGCCGACGACGTCCAGGACGAGGAGCGGGGTGGGGCCTGCGGTGGTCCGCCGGGCGCTCATGGGAGCTCCTTCAGGCCGAGGTCGGTCAACAGGTCGCGGGCGAGGGTCAGTTCGGCGGCGATGCCGTCGGCGAGACGGGCACGGGCGCGGGGCCGCAGCTCGGGCGGGAGGGCTTGCCAGGTGTAGGTCTCGACCTCGAGGTGACGGGTGAGAGGATGCGGGCCGCCGACGAGCCCGGCCAGTGCCGCCTTCAGAACGGGGAGCGTGGAGGTGAGGGGCGCGGCGGGGGCCGCGTGCAGCGGGACGTGGAAGTGGGCACGCCAAGCGGAGCCGTCCGGCAGGACATCGCCCTGGAGGGCCTCGCCGAGGTCGTCGGTTCCGCGCAGCCCGGCGGCGATGGGGGTCCCTCCCGCTCGAACGGAGTCGAGAGTGGGCAAGGTGCGGGTCTGGTGCAGGAAGCGGGGCTCGTCGAACGCGGCGAGGGCCTCTCGGACGTCGGGGCGATGGGGGTGTTCGGCGTGCAGGGCTGCTGACAGCTGGGATTTGACCACCGGGATATGGGCGCGGGTGAGCGCGTCCAGGGCGGCGTGCGGGTCTTCGAAGGAGGTGGCGAGGTGGCAGGTGTCGACGCAGATGCCGATGCGGTCGTGGGCGATCGCGGTCAGCGGGGCGATGGCGTCGCCGGTGGTCTCGACGGCGCAGCCGGGTTCCGGTTCCAGGCCGACGCGGATCGAACGGCCGGTCAGCTCCATCAGGGCGTCGAGGCGTTCGCCGAGGGTGCGCAGGGCGGCGTGGGCCGTCTGCGTGCGCCGCTCGTCTTCGGCGGTGCGCCAGAAGAGCGGCAGGGTGGAGACGCTGCCCTCGCTGACGTCGTCCGGGAGCAGGCTCGCGAGGACGCGGGCGAGGGCGGTGGTGTGGTCGAGGCGTGCGGCATCGCCCCAGTCCGGCCTGTAGACGCGGTACTTGACCTCCTGGGCGCCGAAACCCTCGTAGGGGAAGCCGTTGAGGGTGACGACCTCCAGGCCGCGGCGGTCGAGTTCGGTGCGCAGGCGGCGCAGCGCGGACGGGTCGGTGACGAGGGCCTGGGCGGCGTCCCTGGCGAGCCAGAGGCCGATGCCGAGGCGGTCACGGCCGAGCCGGCGACGGACCTCCTCGCAGTGGTCGCGGAGCTGGGCGAGGACGCCGTCGAGGGTTTCGGCGGGGTGGACGTTGGTGCAGTAGGCGAGGTGGACCGTGGTGCCGTCGGGGTGGCGGAAGCGCATCGTTCACTCCCCGCCGCGGAGGACGGAGTTGCCCTCGTGGGTCGCTGCGGTGCCGGCGGGGGTGAGGTTCAGCCGGCCGCTGAGTCCGTAGAAGGCGACGGGGTTGCGCCACAGCACGCGGTCGACGTCGTCCTGGGTGAAGCCCTCGGCGAGCATCGCGTCCGCGACCTTGCGGGTCTTGAGCGGGTCGCTCCTGCCCCAGTCGGCGGCGGAGTTCACCAGGACCTGCTCGGGCCCGTACTCACGGAGGATGGCGACCATCCGCTCCTCGTCCATCTTGGTGTCGGGATAGACGGAGAAGCCCAGCCAGCAGCCGCTGTCCTTGGCCTCCTTGACGGTGGTCTCGTTGAGGTGGTCGACCAGGACGCGTTCGGGGGGCAGCGCGGACTCCCGGACGACGTCGAGGGTGCGGCGCAGGCCGGCGAGCTTGTCCCGGTGCGGGGTGTGGACGAGCGCGGGCAGCTCGTGGTCGGCGGCGAGCTGGAGCTGGGCGGCCAGGGCGATGTCCTCGGCTGGGGTCATGGAGTCGTAGCCGATCTCGCCGACGGCCACGACCTGGTCCTTGACGAGATACCGGGGCAGTTCGTCGAGGACGGGGACGCAACGGGGGTCGCCCGCCTCCTTGGGGTTGAGGGCGAGGGTGCAGTGGTGGGCGATGCCGTACTGGGCGGCGCGGAAGGGTTCCCAGCCCAGGAGGGAGTCGAAGTAGTCGAGGAAGGAGGCGGGCGAGGTGCGGGGCTGGCCGAGCCAGAAGGAGGGCTCGACCACGGCGCGGACACCTGCGGCGTGCATGGCCTCGTAGTCGTCGGTGGTCCGTGACGTCATGTGGATGTGGGGGTCGAAGATGCGCATCAGGACTCCTTGCCGTGGGGGTCCTCCGCGGTGTGGTGCGAAGGGGGCGCGGACTCGGTCAGGGCCAGGACGTGGTACAGGCCTTCCGGCACGGGACGGCCCGCGGCCGTGCGTTCGGCGGCGTAGTCGCGGAGCATGCGGGCGAGTTCGGCGTCGCCGCGGGCGCGCCGTGCCAGGTCGGTCACGTTGTCGACGGGGACGCCGGTGAACAGGCACTTCAAGACGGCGTGCCGCCAGTGGTGGGCGGCGAGGTGCCGGGCGGCGTACGGGCCTACGGCGGCGGCCACGAGCCGGGTGTCGTTGCAGCGCAGCGCGTCCTCGACGAGCGGCACGGCTTCGGGGCCCGGTACGAGGTGCGGCAGGGCGTGCAGCACGGCACGGCGTTCGTCGGCGGTGCCCTGGCGGTAGACCCGGGTGAGTGCGTCGGTGTCGGCGCGGGCCGCATGCAGGATGAGGACGCGGACGGCGTCGGCGTGCGCCGGGCCGCAGCGGCGTCCGGCCTCGGCGAGGCGCAACTCCCAGACGGAGATGGGCCCGTGGGTGCCGGGATGAGCGCCGGCCTCGTCGAGTGCCTGGTCCAGCCAGGCGCGGGCGGCTCCCGCGAGAGCGGTGTCGACCTGCGCATGCAGCTCGTCCAGGGGGGTGCGGGCGAGAGAGGTGCCGGCCGCCGGGGTGCCCGGGCCGGCGTGCGGGTGGGTCATGCGGTGCTCCCTTCGGGGGTGGCGGAGGGCTCGCCGTGGGCGGGGACGGCGACCGGCGCGTGCGGAGTGGTCGCTGTGGCCGCCGCCTTGTGGAGGAACGGGAGGGAGAGCTGTGCGTAGTGGGGCCCCGCGTGGGAGTGGCGGGGCAGTTCGACGACGGTCAGGCCCTGGTAGGCGGTGGCGGACAGGGCCGCGAGGACCGCCGGGAAGTCGATCTCGCCGTCTCCGAAGGGGAGGTGTTCGTGGACGCCGCGGCGCATGTCCTCGATCTGGACATGGCGCAGCCACGGGGCGGCGGCGCGTACACAGTCGGCGGGCGGCAGGGGTTCCAGGCACTGGCAGTGGCCGATGTCGAGAGTGAGGCCGAGCTGTCCGGGGTTCCCGAGGGCATGGCGCAGACGGTGGAAGTCGGCGAGGGTGCCGAGGAGGTGGCCGGGTTCGGGTTCGACGGCGAGGGGGATGCCGGCGGTGGCGGCGGCCTCCAGGACGGGGGTGAGGCTCTCGGCCAGTCGCTTCCATGCCGCCTCCTCGTCGCATCCCGGCGGGATGGTGCCGCTGAAGCAGTGCACGGCGTGGGCGCCGAGCTCGGCGGCGACCCGGACGGCACGGCACAGCAGGTCGACGCGGCGGGCGCGGTCGTCCGGGTCGGGGTCCAGCAGGGACGGGCCGTGTTTGCGACGGGGGTCGAGCACATAGCGGGCGCCCGTCTCGACGGTGACCTCCAGGCCGAGCGTCTCCAGGCGGCGCGCGAGCCGACGGGTGCGGTGGGCGAGGTCCGGGGAGAGCGGGTCGAGGTGCATGTGGTCGAGGGTCAGGCCGACGCCGTCGTAGCCGAGGTCGGCGAGCAGGGTGAGGGCGTCGTCGAGACGGAGGTCGGCGAGGCCGTTGGTGCCGTACCCGAAGCGGAGCGGCTTGCCGCCGGGGGCACGGTCGGGTGCCGGGGTGCTCTGGGCGACATGGGGCTGCGGGCTCATGTGACGCTCACCTTCCTGGCGAGCCGGCCTGCGAGCGGGGCCAGCACCCCGGTGAGCAGCGCGGCAACGGGGGCACCGGCGCGCGCGGACAGTGCGGCCTGGAGCGGGATCGTGGCACGGATGCCGCCGACGACGGCGCGCTGGGTGAGCGGGGGTGACGGGTTGAGGGCGGCGTGGAGGTAGGGGCGGGCGGCGCTCGCGGCATAGGCGGTGGCGAGAGCCGCGCCCACGACGCCCGTGGCAGCAGGGAACCGGGCCGGGGCTTCGACGGCGGCCGCCCCGGCGCGCCGACGTGCCAGCGTTCGGGTCAACACCCCGGTCGTGATCAGAGCGGCCAGGGCGGCCAGCGGTGCGCCGCCTCGGGTTTCGTGCCGGGACACGGTCGTGACCGCCAGGGTGTGGGTGCCGAGGAGGGCGGCCGGAGAGAGGGCCGGGCGGATGTCGCCCACGGTGGCCGCGGCCCCCATGAGCAGGTCCAGGCCTCGCGCCGCGGCCATCGCTGCGGGGCCCGCCGGGGTGCGCTTCAGGCCCAGGTCGTACGCCCAGACGGTGCCGGCCAGAGGTGCGGCGACGGCGAGCGCCGGACGCCCGGCGCTCCGGGCCAGGGTGAGGCCCGCCGCCGTGAGGGCGCAGGCCGCCGTGAGGGCCGCGGCAGGGCGGACGCGGCCGGAGGGGAGGGGGCGGTGGGGGCGCTCCATGGCGTCCTCGTCCCGGTCGGCCCAGTCGTTGAGGGCCATGCCCGCCTCATAGAGACAGAGGGACGAGCCGATGGCCAGCAGGGTGCGGCGGGTGGGCCGTGCCGAGACCGCCGCCGCGCCGGCCAGTGCGTCGCCGGGAACGGTCAACAAAGCGGGCAGGCGGAGAAGTTCGGCCCAGGCCCGTATGTCCGCCACACCACGTCGGGTCATCGCGGCTCCCCGGGGTGCTCCGCTGCCTGGGCCGCACGCAGCCGCCCCGCGAACCCCACCAGCGCCGCGTACTGCTCCCCCAGCGCCGAAGGCCCCTCGCCGACCGGATCCTTGAAGTAGAAGCCGAGTTCTGCCAGCGGACCGGAAAGGCCCGCCTCGTGTGCGCGCAGCACCAGCCGGGCCAGGTCGAGCACCAGCGGCGCCGCCAATGCCGAGTCGCACCCCTGCCAGATGGTCTGCAGCACCATGCGCGTCCCGAGGAAGCCGTCGAAGGCGACGTGGTCCCAGGCGGTCTTCCAGTCGCCGAGGGCGGGGACGTCGTCGATGTGCACCTCACCCTCGGGGGCCGTGCCGAGGGTGTCGGTGAGGACCCTCTCCTTGCCCGCGTTCTTGGCTGCCGCCGCGGCCGGGTCGGCCAAGGAGGCGCCGTCGCCGCCACCCAGCAGGTTGGTCCCGGACCAGGCCCGCACCGCGAGGGCACGCTGGGCGAACATCGGGCCCAGCACGGAGCGGAGCAGCGTCTGGCCGGTCTTGCCGTCGCGTCCCGCGTACGGCAGCCCGCTCGCTGCCGCCGCGGAGGCGGGCACCGGATGGTTCAGACCCGTCGACGGGGTGAAGTTCACATAGGGGCAGCCCGCCCGCAGCGCGGCCACCGCGTACAGGGAGCTCGGCGGCAGGGCGTCGACGGTGACCGGAGGCTCGGTGGACGCCACGTTCACCACCACCGCTCGGTCGAGCCCGCACCGTCGTACGAAGTCACGGATGTCCGCGGCGAAGGCGGTGATGAGTTCCTCCTCGTTCCGTGCCTCGCCCGGGACCGGCCCACCGAGCCTGATCTCGCGGTCGGCGGCGGCGAGTTCGGCCCCGACCGCCGTGGGGAGACCGGGGGGCAGCACACCGCCCGCCGCCAGCGCCTCCGCTCGTTTGGGCAGGGGGCAGTCGACCGTGTCGTGGCCGCCGAAGACGAGGGACGACAACGCCGGAAGACCGCAGTCGGCCAACTCGGATGTCTCGGTGACCATGCCCGTGGGCGGGTGCAGACCCGCGCTCACGGCGGCGCACCCCGCGACGACGGTCGTGGCGACGGAGCCGCGGGCGCCGATCAGCCACACCCCGACACGGGCTCGGGAAAGGGATGCGGACATGGGCAGCCTCCTTGTCATGCGCGGAACCCGGGAGAGACGGGGGAAGACGGCGGGCGGGAGTCCGGCGTCCCCCGCCCGCCGCCGCTCACTTGCCCTTGACGGGCAGTTCCTTGATCCGGATGTCGCGGAAGGACACCTGGTCGTCGGCACCGTGGTTCTGGATGCCGATGTGTCCGTCGCGCAGACTCCGGGCCGGGTCGGTGTTGCTGAAATCGTTGATCTTCACACCGTTGAGCCAGACGCGGAGACGTTCGCCCTCCACGCGGACCTCGTACGTGTTCCACTCCCCCGGCGAGTTCAGCGCACGGTCGCGCTTCTTCAGGTCGGCGGACTGGAAGCCGTAGACGGACCCGGTGGTCTTCTCGGGTACGTCGGTGGCGTCGATCTGGATCTCATAGCCGTTGTTCACGGCCGACCACGGATCGTCCGAGGGCGGGAAGCCCACGAACACACCGGAGTTGTCGTCGCCGGGCGTCTTCCAGTCGAGCTTCATCGAGTACGACGAGAAGCCCGACGCGGCGTACCACAGCAGGCCCATACCGCCCGTCGACGTCAGGGTGCCGTCGTCGTCGAGGGTGAAGGAACCCGGGCCCGCCTGCTTCCAGCCGGACAGCGAGCCGGCCGTGCCGTCGAAGAGCGGGCGGTAGCCGTTCTCCGGGCGGCAGTCCGCCTGTGCGTCACCGATCGCCCACCGGATTCCGCCCAGCAGGTGCCTGCGGAAGGCGGGTTCGGCGTAGGACTCCTTGGTGTGGCCGCCTCCCGTGTAGAAGGCGCGACCGCCCTGGTAGTTCTGGCACCAGGCGATCGGATGGTCGCCGTTCATGGTGCCGCCGGTGTACGACGACTCGTCGAGCGAGGCGAGGACATGGGCCCGCTCCCGGGGATTCGAGCGGTAGTTGTACCACTCGTCGGTGCGGTCCCAGGTTCGCGCCAGCTCCGCGGTCGCCGGGTGGGCGCGGTCCTCCACGTCCACAGTCGCCTGCTGGATGGCCGGGTGCGACTGGAAGTACGCGCCGGCGAGGCCGCCGTAGAACGCCCAGTCGTACTCGGTGTCGGCGGCCGCGTGGATGCCCACATAGCCGCCGCCGTGGCGGATATAGCCCTCGAAGGCCGACTGCTGCGCGGTGTCGAGCACGTCTCCCGTCGTCGACAGGAACACGACCGCGTCGTAGCGCCCCAGGTTCGCAGGGGTGAAGGCGCCGGCGTCCTCCGTCGCGTCGACCGTGAAGCCGCCGCTCTCGCCGAGCTGCCTCACCGCAGCGATGCCCTCGGGGATCGAGTCGTGCCGGAATCCGGCCGTCTTGGAGAACACCAGCACCCGCTTGGCCTCGGCGGGATGCGATGCGGCGGGTCCCGCGACGCAGCCGAGGAGCAGGGCCGCTCCCACGACGGCCGTCGTCAGTCTGCCGGTCGAACGCATGCCTGCCTCCTCTCAGCCCGTCGTGAAGGTGAAGTCGTCGACGTCGAACAGGGCGCCGGAGCCGCTGCCTCCCTTGAAGACCAGGTAGAGCGTGGTCGTGCCGCGGGGTGCGTGGGACAGGTCGGCGCTGACGTCCTGGAAGTTCTCCCAGCCGCCCGTCACCGGCACGGTCGCCTTGCCGAGCAGGGTGCCGGTGGGCGAGCCCGCACGGACCTCGAGGATGCCGCCCGCGCCGCCGGATGCGATGCGTGCCGTGATCTTATTGGCGTTGCTCAGGACGTACGGCGTGAAGGAGATCCAGTCGCCGTTGTCGATGTCACCGACCGTCTTGCCGCCGTGCGCGCTGTCCTTCGCGATCACCGAGACGCCGGAGGAGTTGCCGAAGTGCTCGGCCTGGCGGTGGCGGGGCTGGGCGACGTTCTGGTCGTGCGAGGTGAGCGGGGCCTGGCCGCCGCCTCCGAGGTCGGTGTACTCGGCGTTGAAGACCCCGAAGATGTTCTCGTCCTCGTCGTGACCGCCGTCGGCGGTGGTCTGGATGGTGCCGGAGCAGCCGTTCGCCGAGGTGATCGGGTGGCCGTGGGTGTCGTGGCCGAGGATGAAGGTGACCGTGACCTTCGAGCAGTCGACGTTCGCGCCGTCCTCGGGGTCGGTGACCTTCACCTTGAACGGAATCGCGTCACCGAAGGCGAAGAGCTGCCCGTCCTGGGGAAGTTCGAGCGTGACCTTGGGAGCGGTGTTGCCGACCACGATCTGCACGCTCGCGCTGCCGGTGCGGCCCGAGGCGTCCTTGGCGGTCAGGGTCGCGGTGTACGTGCCGTTCTTCTTGTACTTGTACGTCGGATTCGCCGCGGTCGACTTGCCGCCGTCACCGAAGTCCCAGCTGTAGGTCAGCGCGTCACCGTCCTGGTCGCTCGTGCCCTCGGAGGAGAACTGCACCTTCAGCGGCGCCTGCCCGGAGGTCTTGCTCGCCGCCGCCTGCGCCACCGGCGAGTGGCCGTCGGTCGCGTTCTCGATGCGGTACAGCGCCGAGTGCTCGTCTCCGCCGAACCAGGCGGTGCCGTAGTCGAGGACGTAGAGCGCGCCGTCGGGGCCGAAGGCCATGTCCATCACCTGGGTGCCGGTCCACGGGATGTCGTTGATGGACTGCACGGTTCCGGCGGGGTCGGACGCGATCCGCTTGATCCAGCGGCGGCCGAACTCACCGGCGAAGAAGTTCCCGTCGTACGCCTCGGGGAACTTCACCGGCGAGTCGAGCGAGGCGTCGTAGTGGTAGACCGGTCCGCCCATCGGGGATTCGGAGCCGTCGCCGAACTCGGGTACGGACGCGCCGTCGTACGGTATCCAGGCGGGCTGCGCCGGGGGCAGGTCGGTCAGACCGGTGTTGTGGGGTGAGGTGTTCTTCGGGGCGTTGCAGTCGAAGGAAGCACCGGACGTCTTCGTCGCGAAGTCGTAGTCCACGTAAGCATCGTTGGCGCCCGTGCAGTACGGCCAGCCGAAGTTTCCGGCGCCGGTGACGCGGGCGAACTCGACCTGCCCGCCGGGCCCGCGCTTCGGGTCCGCGGCGCCGGCGTCGGGACCGTAGTCGCCGACGTAGAGAATGCCCGTCTTCTTGTCGACGCTGAAGCGGAACGGGTTGCGGAAGCCCATCGCGTAGATCTCGGGCCGCGTCTTGTCCGTGCCGGGCGGGAAGAGGTTGCCGTCGGGGATGGAGTAGGAGCCGTCGGCGTTGACCTTGATGCGCAGGATCTTGCCGCGCAGGTCGTTCGTGTTGCCCGCCGAACGCTGGGCGTCGAACGCCGGGTTGCGGTCGGAGCGTTCGTCTATGGGGGTGTAGCCGTCGGACTGGAAGGGGTTGGTGTCGTCGCCCGTCGACAGGTACAGGTTGCCTGCCGCGTCGAAGTCGATGTCACCGCCGACGTGGCAGCAGATGCCGCGTGAGGTCTTGACCTCGAGGATGTTCTTCTCGCTGGCGGCGTCGAGTGTGCCGTCCGGCTTCAGGACGAAACGGGAGAGGCGGTTCACTCCGTCGAAGGGGGCGAAGTCGGCGGCGGCGCCGGTCTCGGGGGCGTCGCCCGCCGGGGTGTTCAGCGGGGGCGCGTAGTAGAGGTAGATGAAGCGGTTGTCGGTGAAGTCCGGGTCGACGCCTACGCCTTGGAGGCCTTCCTCGTCGTGGGAGTAGACGTCGAGTTTGCCCGCGAGCTTGGTGTTGCCCGCCGCGTCGGTGAGGCGGAGCTCTCCGTCGCGCGAGGTGTGCAGGACGGATCGGTCCGGAAGCACGGCGAGCGACATGGGCTCGCCGACCTCCGCCTCGCCCTTGGCCAGAGTGACCTGCTGGAAGTCCTCGGCCGCCGTGGTCCCCGCGTCGGTGACGGCTGCGCCGGCCTGGGGTGCGGTGAGGGTGAGGGTCGCGCCGGCCAGCAGCGCGCCGCTGAGCAGGGCGACCGCCTTGCGGAAGGACGGACGTCGTCTGTGGATCTCGATTCTGCCGGTGCTGGTGGTGCGGTGGTTCCCGTGCACGAATGCCTCCAAAATGGGGCCGGTTGTACGGGCGGGTGCGTACGCCGGGATGCGCCGTCATCCCGGAGAGCTGGAGAGGATCAGTTGCCGAACGCCGCGTCGAAGGAGGCCGACGGCGGCTCGAAGTCGTACGCCTTGAGGCGGGTCAGGGCTTCGGGTGCGCCCTGGAGCCGGTCCATGCCGGCGTCCTCCCACTCGACGGAGATGGGGCCCTGGTAGTCGATGGACCGCAGCATCCGGAAGACGTCCTCCCAGGGGACGTCGCCGTGCCCGGCCGACACGAAGTCCCAGCCGCGGCGCGGATCGCCCCAGGGCAGGTGGGAGCCGAGGCGGCCGTTGCGGCCGTCGAGGCGCTTGCGGGCCTCCTTGCAGTCGACGTGGTAGATCCGGTTACGGAAGTCCCACAGGAAGCCGACCGGGTCGAGGTCCTGCCACACGAAATGCGAGGGGTCGAAGTTCAGGCCGAAGGCCGATCGGTGGTCGACTGCGGCCAGAGCACGCTGAGTCGTCCAGTAGTCGTAAGCGATCTCGCTGGGGTGGACCTCGTGTGCGAACCGCACCCCCTCGGCGTCGAAGACGTCGAGGATGGGGTTCCAGCGCTCGGCGAAGTCCTCGTAGCCGCGCTCGACCATCGACTCGGGGGCGGGCGGGAACATGGCGACCAGGTGCCAGATGGCGGACCCGGTGAAGCCGATGACGGTGTCCACGCCGAAGGCGGCCGCGGCACGCGCGGTGTCGGCGATCTCGGCGGCGGCCCGCCGCCGTACGCCTTCCGCATCCCCGTCGCCCCAGATACGGGCGGGAAGGATGGCCTGGTGACGCTCGTCGATGATGGCGTCGCAGACCGCCTGGCCGACCAGGTGGTTGGAGATCGCCCAGCACTTGAGGCCGTACTTGTCGAGGAGCTGGTGGCGGGACTTCACGTACGACGGGTCGGCGAGTGCCTTGTCGACCTCGAAGTGGTCGCCCCAGCAGGCCAGTTCCAGGCCGTCGTAGCCGAAGTCGCGGGCGAGGCGGCAGACCTCTTCGAGAGGAAGATCCGCCCACTGACCGGTGAAGAGCGTGAATCTGCGCGGCATTGGCAAGGGCCTCCTCAGACCGCGATCGGAGTGTAGACGGAGTTTTTCTCGGCGCTCTCCTCCACCGCCGCGAGGACGCGCTGGACCTGCAGTCCGTCGGCGAAGGAGGGGTCCGGCCTGCGGCCCTCGGCGATGGCGTGCACGAGGTCGCGGGCCTGGTGGACGAAGGTGTGCTCGTAGCCCAGGCCGTGGCCCGGGGGCCACCAGGCGTCCAGGTAGGGGTGGTCGGGTTCGGTGACGAGAATGCGGCGGAAGCCGGCGTGCGTGCCCGGCTCGGTGCCGTCGTGGTACGACAGCTCGTTGAGACGCTCCAGGTCGAAGGCCAACGAGCCGCGCGCACCGTTGAGTTCGATGCGCAGAGCGTTCTTGCGTCCGGTGGCGTACCGGGTGGCCTCGAAGGAAGCGAGGGCACCCGAGGTGAAGCGGCCGGTGAACAGGGCGGCGTCGTCGACGGTCACCTGCCCGGTGCCGACGGCGGACACGGCGGCCAGGCCACTGGTCGGGCCGCCGGGCAGGGGGCGTTCCCGGACGAAGGTCTCGGTGAGCGCGGAGACCCCGGCCAGCCGCTCCCCCGCCAGGTACTGCGCGAGGTCGACGATGTGGGCGCCCAGGTCGCCGAGCGAGCCCGAGCCCGCGGACTCCTTGCGCAGTCGCCAGGTCAGTGGGAACTGTGAGTCCACCAGCCAGTCCTGGAGGTAGCTGACCCGTACGTGCCGCAGGGTGCCGATCCGGCCCTCGGCGACCATGCGCCGGGCGAGCGCCGTCGCCGGAACGCGCCGGTAGTTGAAGCCGACCATCGACAACTGGCCCCGCTCGTACGCCGCTTCGGCCGCGCGGGTCATCGCGGTGGCCTCCTCGACGGTGTTCGCGAGGGGTTTCTCGCACAGTACGTGCTTGCCGGCGGCCAGGGCGGCGAGCGCGATCTCCGCGTGGCTGTCGCCGGGGGTGCAGATGTCGATCAGGTCGATGTCGTCCCGGGCGATCAGCGCGCGCCAGTCGGTCTCGGCGGTCGCCCAGCCGTGGCGGTCGGCCGCCGCGCGCACGGCGGCGCTGTCGCGGCCGCAGATCGCGGCCAGGACCGGCCGCAGCGGCAGGTCGAAGACGCGGCCCACGGTGCGCCAGCCCTGGGAGTGAGCGGCGCCCATGAAGGCGTAGCCGACCATGCCGACGCGGAGCGGCGGCTCCCCTCCCTCTGTCCCGTCCGACTGCTGCGGCTGTCCCATAAGGATGTCCTCCTCGTCCTCGTCGTGATAGCGCCGTGGGGGGTGCGGGGCGGAGCGTGTCAGCGGAAGCCGGTGGACATGTACTGGTCGACGTTGTCCTTGTCGACGACGGCCGAGTAGAGCGTGATCGACGCCGGGATCTCGTACTCGGCGAGGCCGCCGACACCCTTGCTCTGGCCGAGAGCGCGCGCGAGGTCGATCGCGGAGCCGGCCATCGTCGGCGGGTAGAGCACGGTGGCCTTCAGCACGCCGTTGTCCTGCTTGATCGCCTGGAACGCGGACAGGGCCCCCGCCCCGCCGACCATCAGGAAGTCGTCCCGGCCGGCCTGCTCGATGGCGCGCAGCGCGCCCACGCCCTGGTCGTCGTCGTGGTTCCACAGGGCGTCGAACTTCGGCTGCGCCTGCAGGAGCTGGGCCATCTTGGCCTGGCCGGACTCGACCGTGAACTCGGCGGCCTGCCGGGCCACCTTCTTGATGTTCGGATAGTTCTTGAGCGCGTCGTCGAAGCCCTGGGTGCGCTGCTTGGTCAGCTCCAGGTTGTCGATGCCGGCCAGTTCGATGACGCGGGCGTTCGACTTGCCCTTGAGCTTCTCGCCGATGTAGTGGCCGGCGTTGAGGCCCATGCCGTAGTTGTCGCCGCCGATCCAGCAGCGGTAGGCCTGCGGGGTGTTGAAGATCCGGTCCAGGTTGATCACGGGGATCCCGGCCCGCATCGCCTTCAGGCCGACCTGGGTGAGGGCCTTGCCGTCGGCGGGCAGAACGACCAGGACATCGACCTTCTTGTTGATGAGGGTCTCGATCTGCCCGATCTGCTGGGCGGTGTCGTTGGAGCCCTCGGTGATCTCCAGGGAGACGTCGGAGTACTTCTTCGCCCGGTTCTTGGCGTTGTCGTTGATGGCGTTGAGCCAGCCGTGGTCGGCCTGCGGGCCGGCGAAGCCGATGGTGACGTGCTTGCCGGGCTTGTCGTCGGCGGCCGGCTGGTCGTTCCCGGCGGGCTTCTCGGACTTGGTCTCGTTACTCGTGCAACCTGCGAGGAGGGCACCGGCGGACACGGCGGCGGTCCCGAAGAGCAGTCCTCTGCGACTGGTGAGCTGTGACATGGCGGTGAACCCTTTCCTCAGGTCGTGCTTGCGGTACGGCGCTGGACCAGCACGGCGGCGACGATGATCGCGCCCTTGGCGATCTGCTGGACGTCGCTCTGCAGGTTGTTCAGGGCGAAGATGTTGGTGATCGTGGTGAAGACCAGGACGCCGAGCACGGAGCCGGTGATGGTGCCGCGTCCCCCGCTGAGCAGAGTGCCGCCGATGATCGCGGCCGCGATGGCGTCGAGTTCGTAGAGGTTGCCGTTCGTGTTCTGGCCGGAGCCGGACAGGATGATCAGCAGGAAGGCGGCGATCCCGCAGCACAGTCCGGACAACAGGTAGAGGTAGAGGCGCTGGCGTCGAACGTCGATGCCGGCGAGCCGGGCCGCCTCCGCGTTGCCGCCGACGGCGACCGTGCGGCGGCCGAAGGTGGTGCGGTTGAGCACCAGCCAGCCGATGACCGTCACGACCGCGAAGACCAGGACCAGCGGCGGGATGCCGAGCACGTAGGAGTCACGCTCGCCGAGCTTGAGGACCCCGTCGACCGTGACGATCTGCGTCCTGCCGTCGGTGATCTGCAGGGCCAGTCCGCGTGCCGAGGCCAGCATGGCGAGCGTGGCGATGAACGGGACCATCCCGCCGTAGGCGATGAGCAGGCCGTTGACCAGCCCGCAGCCCACTCCGACGACGACGGCCGTGAAGAGGATGCCCGCGAAGCCGTACTCCTGGGTGGCGACCGTGGTCGCCCACACCGAGGCGAGGGCGACGATCGCGCCCACCGACAGGTCGATGCCGCCGGAGGTGATGACGAACGTCATGCCGACGGTGACGACTCCGATGACCGAGGCCTGGGTGAGGACGAGTTGGAGGTTGCGGGTGTCGAGGAATTCGTCCGGCTTGGTGACGCCGCCGATCAGGACCAGCGCGGCGAGCACGCCGAGCAGCGACAGGGTGCGGACGTCGGCACGACCCAACAGGGCGCGCCAGGCGGGTGGTTGACCGACCGACGGTATCTTGTCGGCGCTGCCCCGCGGCGGGGAGACGGGCTGCGTCATGACGCCGGACTTCCTTCCATGACGAGATCGAGTACGCGGTGTTCGTCCAGCTCGCGGGCGGGCGCCTCGTGCACGACACGCCCCTCGCGCAGCACCAGCACGCGGTCGGCGAGGCCGAGCACCTCCGGGACCTCGCTGGAGACCAGCAGCACGGCGAGGCCTTCGTCGGCGAGGCGCCGGACCACCGCGTACAGCTCGGCGCGGGCGCCGACGTCGACGCCCCGGGTCGGCTCGTCGAGCAGCAGTACACGGCAGCCTCGCAGCAGCCAGCGGGCCAGGACGGCCTTCTGCTGGTTGCCGCCGGAGAGCGTGCGGACGGGCACGGAGGGGTTGTCGGGGCGCAGGGAGAGCTCGCGGGTCGCCGCGCGGGCCGCGCCCCCTTCGGCGCGCCGGTCGATCCAGCCGCCCCGCGAGAACCGGGACAGGGTGGAGACGGACACGTTGCGGGTGACGGACTCCAGCATCAGCAGGGCCTGCGCCTTGCGTTCCTCGGGAGCGAGCCCGAGCCCGGCGCGGACCGCCGCGCGCACGCTGCCGACCCGCAAGGGGCGCCCGTCGACCAGGACGTGACCCGAGGTGGGCCTGCGGGCGCCGTAGATCGTCTCCAGGATCTCGGAGCGGCCCGAGCCGACGAGCCCGGCGAGGCCGACGATCTCGCCGGGCCGGACCGTGAGGTCGAGGGGCTCGAACTCGCCCGCGCGAGACAGGCCCCGCACCTCCAGCACCGGTGCGCCACCGGGCGCCGAGGCCGCCCGCTCGGGGAAGACGTACTCGACGTTGCGCCCCGTCATCAGCGCCACGACCTCACGGGTCGGCGTGGTCTTGGCGGGCAGTCCCCCCGCAACCGCCCGCCCGTCCTTCAGCACCGTCACCCGGTCGCCGATGCGGCGGATCTCCTCCAGGCGGTGCGAGATGTAGACGACGGCGACTCCCTCGGCGGTGAGGTCGCCGACGATGCGGAACAGGTTGTCGACCTCGTCCGGGTCGAGCGCGGCGGAGGGCTCGTCCATCACGATGAGCCGTACGTCGTGGGAGAGCGCCCGCGCCATGGACACGATCTGCTGCTGGGCGGCCGACAGCTCTCCGACGAGGCGGGCCGGGTCGATCTCCGGATGTCCCAGGCGCCGCAGCAGTGCGGCGGTCGACGCTCGCGCCGCCTTTCCCCGTACGACGAAGCCGGCGGCCGTGGGTTCATGGCCGAGGTGGACGTTCTCGGCCACCGACAGATGCTCCACCAGGTCGAGTTCCTGGTAGATGGTGGCGATGCCGAGGCGCATGGCGGCGATGGGCGAGCGGAGCGTGACGGCCTCGCCCCGCCAGCTGATCGTGCCGGTGTCGGGCTGGTGGGCGCCGGCGAGGACCTTGATGAGAGTGGACTTGCCGGCCCCGTTCTGGCCGAGCAGGCAGTGCACTTCGCCGGCCTGGACGTCGAGGTCGACGCCGTCGAGGGCCCGGACGCCGGGGAACGACTTGGTGATGCCGGACATGCTGAGCAGCGGTGGTTCTGATGCCATGTGGGTTCCCCTCGGCGGGCGTGCGGGCCGGTTTCAGGGCGGAACGCGTGCCGGGCAGGCGTTGTCAGGGCAGGGCCGAGCAAGGCGCTGTGCGGGTGATCTCGCTGTGCGGGTGATCTCGCTGTGCGGGTGATCTCGCTGTGCGGGTGATCTCGCTGTGCGGGTGATCTCTACTGGACGAGTCGGTTACGCGGGTGAGAACAGGTGGTCGCTGATGAGGCGGGCCGCGCCGATGACACCGGCGTTCGGGCCCAACTCACCGAGTACGATGGGCAGGTTGCCGGTCGCGAGCGGGAGCGACTGGCGGTAGACCTGGGTGCGGATCGCGGCGAGCAGGGTGTGGCCGAGGCCGGTCACTCCGCCGCCGATCACCACCAGGCCGGGGTTGAAGAAGCTGACCAGGCCGGCGATGACCTGGCCGGTGCGGGTACCGCCCTCCCTGATGAGGTCGAGCGAGGTGGCGTCGCCCGCCGCGGCAGCGGCCGCGACGTCGACCGCGGTCAGGCCGCCGTTCGTCTCCAGCCGGGAGGCGAGCTCCGCCGAGAGTCCCTGCTCGGCCGCCTCCAGCGCGTCACGGGCGAGGGCCGCGCCGCTGAAGTGGGCCTCCAGGCACCCCCGGTTGCCGCAGGCGCACGGGCGTCCGTCGGGCACGGCCTGGATGTGCCCGATGTCGCCCGCGCTGCCCGTCGTACCGCGGTGGACCTCACCGCCGACGACGATGCCGCAGCCGATTCCGGTGCCGATCTTGATGCAGAGGAAGTCGCCCACGGAGCGCGCGACGCCCGCGTGCTGTTCCCCCATCGCCATCAGGTTCACGTCGTTGTCGACCATGACCGGGCAGCCGAGTTCCTGGCTGAGCGCCTCCCGGACCGGGAAGCCGTCCCAGCCCGGCATGATCGGCGGCGCGACCGGTACGCCCTCGGGGAAGCGGACCGGGCCCGGGACACCGATGCCGGCGCCGTCGAAGCCCTCCGCGAGCCCCGACACCCTCAACTTTGCGGCCATGGAAAGGACTTGCTCGAAGACCGCGACTGGGCCCTCGCGAACGTCCATGGGCTGGTTGAGATGACCCAGCACTTCCAGTTCGGGGTTGGTGACCGCGACGTCGACCGAGGTCGCGCCGATGTCGACGCCGAGGAAGCGCAGGTTGGGGGCGAGCCGGATGTTGTGCGAGCGCCGCCCGCCGCGCGAGGCGGCGAGCCCGTCCGCGACGACCAGTCCCGTCTCCAGGAGCCGGTCCACCTCCACGGCCAGCTTGGACCGCGACAGGTCGACCTGATCGCCCAGCTGAGCCCGGGAGTTGGGTCCCCCGTCGCGCAACAGCTTGAGCAGCCGGGCCTGGTGCGCGTTCGCGGGTCGTGCCGTCATACGTCTCACGCGCCCCTCCCCGCCTCAATTCGGCCGACTGTCTCGGGCTTTCGAGGGGAACGTAGCAGCGACTGTCGGGAGTGGGAAGAAGTCACGCAGCAATTGCTGCGAACTTTCTCCACTCACAGGACAAAGATGTGTGACGCGTTCTGGTGCCCCCGCACCGAACGCGCAGGATGGAGGCCGCGACGCCGGGCCGCCGTAGCCCGGGACCGAAAGGGGGACCGTGTGATTCTGGTGACGGGTGCCACAGGCAACGTGGGTGCCGAGCTCGTCCGGGCCCTGGCGGAGGCCGGAGAGCCGGTGCGGGCGCTGAGCCGCTCCGGCCGGGCGCACGGGCTGTCGCCGGGCGTCGAGGCCGTGGCGGGCGACGTGAACCGGCCCGAGACGGTGCACAGCGCCCTCGACGGTGTACGGGCGTCGCACACGGACGCCTTCTGAGCGGAGACCTCCGAGCGAACCCTGAGAGACCCGGCAGGGCTACGACCCCTGGCGCGCGTGATACGACCGCCGCGTGTGCTCGGTGTGTTCGCGCATGAGCTGTGTGGCGCGCTGCTCGTCGCGGTCCGCGATCGCGGCGATCAGGTCGCGGTGCTCGACCCAGGACTGCCGTCCGCGCTGACGGGCGACCGGCGTGTAGTACCACCGCACCCGGCGGTCGACCTGCGCGGCGAGTTCGGCGAGCACCGCGTTGCCCGCCAGCTCCATCACCTTCGCATGGAAGCGGGCGTTCATCGCGACGGCCC
The DNA here is from genome assembly GCF_055561075.1 of Streptomyces sp. NPDC022910. Taxonomy (NCBI): domain Bacteria; kingdom Bacillati; phylum Actinomycetota; class Actinomycetes; order Kitasatosporales; family Streptomycetaceae; genus Streptomyces; species Streptomyces sp. NPDC022910. The sequence goes on along the minus strand of NZ_JBVHHL010000004.1, from coordinate 267,736 downwards.
CGTCCACGTCGTCGTTCGCGACCGCGCGCTCGCCCTCCGCGCACAGCTGCTCCAGGGTCGTGATGCCGGCGCTGCCCGCGTTGGCGGCGGCGAGCCGGGCAGCCTCGGCCTCCAGCAGCGTACGTACCGTCAGGAGCTGGTCGGCCTCCGCCTCCGTCGGCTCGTGCACGAACGCGCCCTGGGCGGGCCGCAGGTCGACCCACCCCTCCGTGTTCAGCCGCTGCAGCGCCTCGCGCACCGGTTGCCGGGAGACCCCGAGGTGCCCGGCCAGCTCGCTCTCCACGAGGTGCTGGCCCGGTTGGAGGGCACGGGTGGTGATGAGTTCGAGCAGCGCCTCATAGACGCGGTCGCGCAGCGGGCCGGGCCGCTCGAGCTTGGGCACCGCTCCCTGCGGCAGTCCTGTCGACAACATCGCGGTCCCCCTCCAGGGCAGCGGCAGAGCAGCAGCCGTAAAGCCAGTGTCTTTCGTCTACAGTCTACGGCGCACACTGAACAGGGGCACGGGGAGTTGGGCTTGTCACACCGCGCTTCCAAGGCCGCCTACGGGCAGCGGACGACCTGCCCCGCGTACGACAGGTTCCCGCCGAAGCCGAACAGCAGCACCCGGTCGCCCGTCGAGATCTCCCCGCGCTCCACCAGCTTCGACAGGGCGAGCGGGATGCTCGCGGCCGACGTGTTCCCGGACTCGGCGACATCACGGGAGACGACCGCGTTGACGGCGCCGAGCTTCTCGGCGAGCGGCTCGATGATCCGCAGGTTCGCCTGGTGCAGTACGACCGCAGCGAGGTCCTCCGGCGCGGTCCCGGCCCGCTCGCAGACCTGGCGCGCGATGGGCGGCAGCCGGGTGGTCGCCCACCGGTACACGCTCTGCCCCTCCTGCGCGAACCGCGGAGGCGTGCCCTCGATGCGCACCGCGCGCCCCATCTCGGGCACCGAGCCCCACAGCACCGGACCGATCCCGGGTTCGGCACCGGGAGGGCACGCCTCGACGACCGCGGCCCCGGCGCCGTCCCCGACCAGCACGCACGTCGTACGGTCGGTCCAGTCCGTCACGTCGGACATCTTGTCGGCGCCGATGACCAGCGCCCGCGTGGACGCGCCCGCGCGTACGGCGTGATCGGCGGTGGCGAGCGCGTGGGTGAAGCCGGCACAGACGACGTTGACGTCCATCGCCGCCGGGGACGGGATGCCGAGCCGGGCCGCGACGCGGGCGGCGGTGTTCGGCGAGCGGTCGACGGCCGTGGAGGTGGCGACCACCACCAGGTCGATGTCGCCGGGTGCCAGGCCCGCCGCGGCGAGCGCCTTGGCGGCGGCGTGCGCGGCCAGCTCGTCGACGGGCTCGTCCGCCCCGGCGATGTGGCGTGTCCGGATGCCCACCCGGGTCCTGATCCACTCGTCGCTGGTGTCGACCATGCCCGCCAGGTCCTCGTTGGTGAGCACCTTGGCGGGCTGATAGTGGCCGACGGAGGCGATGCGCGAGCCGTTCATGGTGGATCCCCTCGTTGCCGTGGGTAGCGGGATCCCCCAGTCTGATCAGTGACTCATGGGTACGACGGCACGTGAAGCGACAGGAATGGGGCGCCCGTGTTGTCTGCTTCCGCACACTCCCGGACGCCCGAGGATCTCCCGAACGGCCGTCACGGCGTCACCCGGTGAAGAGCTGCTTCGCCTTCAGGACGAGTTCGTACAGGCCGTAGCACAGGGGCGCCCCCACCCACAGCCAGGAGAAGACGATCAACCCCCGCCGCTCAGGCGGGTTGCTCTCGCCGACCATCGGCGGCCTCCTTCGGTGCGGGAATGTGGTGGCGGGGGTGGACGGGCCGGACCAGCTCGTTGGCGACGAAGCCGATCACCAGCAACCCGATCATGATCATGAAGGACAGGCTGTAGAGGGAGGACCCGTGCTTACCCGCTTCCTTCTGGTGGTCGGCGATCCAGTTCACGATCAGCGGACCGAGGACACCGGCGGTGGACCAGGCGGTGAGCAGCCGGCCGTGGATCGCGCCGACCTGGTAGGCCCCGAAGAGGTCCTTCAGATACGCGGGGATCGTCGCGAAGCCGCCGCCGTAGAAGGAGAGGATCACCAGCGCGCACAGGATGAACAGCGGCTTCGACGAGTCGCCGAACAGCGCGATGAGCAGGTACATGAGAGCGCCGACACCCAGGTAGACGCGGTAGATGTTCTTGCGGCCGATCAGGTCGGAGGTCGAGGACCAGCCGATGCGGCCTGCCATGTTGGCCGCCGACAGCAGGGCGACGAAGCCGGCGGCCGCGGTGACCGACACCGGGGTCGAGGTGTCCGCGAAGAAGTCCGTGATCATCGGGGCGGCCTTCTCGAGGATGCCGATACCGGCGGTCACATTCATGCAGAGCACGATCCACAGGCACCAGAACTGCGGGGTCCGCACGGCGTTGCGGGCGGAGACCTGCACGCCCTCGAAGGCGCTCGGGCCCGTCTCGACCGGCTTCTCGCTGCGCGGCACCCGCACCAGCAGGACGCCGAGCGACATGAAGACGGCGTACGACAGACCGTGCACGAGGAAGGCGAGCGCGATCCCGGAGTGGTCGGAGCCGAACGACTGCAGCATCTGGGCCGACCAGGGCGAGGCGATCAGTGCGCCGCCGCCGAAACCCATGATGGCGATGCCGGTGGCCATGCCGGGCCGGTCCGGGAACCATTTGATCAGCGTCGAGACGGGCGAGATGTAGCCGATGCCGAGGCCGATGCCGCCGACGAATCCGTAGCCGAGGACGATCAGCCAGTACTGCTCGGTCGCCGCGCCCAGAGCGGAGATCAGGAAGCCGGTGGAGAAACACACCAGGGCCACGGTCATCGCCCAGCGCGGTCCGTTGCGCTCGACGAGCGTGCCGCCGAACGCGGCGGACAGACCGAGCATCACGATGGCGAGCTGGAAGGGCAGCGCGCTCTCGGTGCCGCTGAGGTGGAGTGCCGATTCGAGGGGCGGCTTGAACACGCTCCAGGCGTAGGCCTGGCCGATGGAGAGGTGGACGGAGAGAGCGGCGGGCGGGACCAGCCAGCGGCTCCATCCCGGGGGAGCGACAGGAGGACTCATGATCCCGAACGGTACGAAGACGGAAGGGGGTTGAGAACCGTCGGGTCGACCGTATGCGGTGAGCGGTATCCAGAGTGCGACGAACGGTCGTACCCGACGGCTTCCGGTGCCGCGCGGGCCCTTGCCGACCCCACTTCCATACTGTAGACAATATTTCGTCGACAACATTCGGCACATCTCACCTCCGCGGTACTCCCTCGACCGAACGGAGCGTTCCCGTGAAAGTCGCAGTTCTCGGCGCCGGTGCGATCGGCGCCTACGTCGGCGCCGCGCTCCATCGCGCGGGCGCCGATGTGCACCTCGTCGCCCGTGGACCGCACCTGGCGGCCATGAGGCGGCACGGAGTGCAGGTGCTCAGCGCGCGCGGTGACTTCACCGCGCACGCCCACGCCACCGACGACCCGGCCGAGATCGGCCCGGTCGACTACGTGTTCCTGGGCCTGAAGGCCAACTCGTACGCGGCGTGCGGGCCGCTGATCGAGCCGCTCCTGCACGACACCACGGCGGTCGTGGCCGCCCAGAACGGCATCCCCTGGTGGTACTTCCACCGGCACGGCGGCCCCTACGACGGCCACCGCGTCGAGAGCGTGGACCCTGACGGCGCGGTCAGTGCGGTGCTCGCGCCCGAACGGGCCATCGGCTGCGTCGTCTACGCGGCGACCGAGCTGGAGGGCCCGGGAGTCGTCCGCCACCTCGAAGGCACCCGGTTCTCCATCGGCGAACCCGACCGCAGCATCTCGCCCCGCTGTCTGGCCCTCAGCGAGGCCATGCAGGCGGGCGGGCTCAAGTGCCCTGTGGAGCCGGACCTGCGCAACGACATCTGGCTCAAGCTGCTCGGCAACATCTCCTTCAACCCGATCAGCGCACTGGCCCGCGCGACCATGCGGCAGATGTGCCTGCACGGCGGCACCCGCAAGGTCATCGAGATCATGATGCGCGAGACACTCACGGTCGCCGAGGCCCTCGGCTGCACGGTCGGCGTCTCCATCGAACGACGCCTCGCCGGCGCGGAACGCGTCGGCGACCACCGCACCTCCACGCTCCAGGACCTGGAGCGCGGCAAACCGCTGGAACTCGACGTACTCCTGGCAGCCGTCGTCGAGCTGGCGGACATCACCGGCGTCGAGGTGCCCACCCTGCGCACCGTCCACGCCATCTCGGACCTGCTCGCGCTGAGGACCGCCGCATGAGGAAACGCGAACCCAGGACCCACGCCGGCCGCGGAGCGCGCAGAATCGCTGTATGCACGCGACTACGGCCACCACGGTGTGCGCCCACTGCGGGGTGGGCTGCCGTCTCACCCCGCACGTGCAGGACAATGGGATCGTCAAGGTCACCTCGGCGCACGACAACGCGGTGACCCACGGCAATCTCCGCATCAAGGGCCGCTTCGGCCACCAGCACGTAGAGAACCGGGGCTGATCAGGACATGGGACGAGTCACGGAACGACGCAAGGTGATCCGCATCCGGGGCGGGGCTGTCTCCACGCGACCGGACACGCTCGTCGCCGAGGAACCCCTGGAGATCAGACTCAACGGCAAACCGCTCGCGATCACGATGCGCACCCCCGGCGACGACTTCGCGCTCGCCGCCGGGTTCCTGGTCAGCGAGGGCGTGCTGGCCCGGCAGCAGGACCTGCAGAACATCGTGTACTGCGCGGGCGCCACGGTGGACGGATCCAACACGTACAACGTGGTGGACGTGAAGACCGCGCCCGGCGTGGCGATCCCCGACATCACGCTCGAGCGCAACGTCTACACCACCTCGTCCTGCGGGCTGTGCGGCAAGGCGAGCCTGGACGCGGTCCGAACGACGGCGCGCTGGCCCATCGCCGACACGCCCCCGGTCCGGGTGGAACCCGAGCTGCTCGCGAGCCTCCCCGACCGGCTACGGGCTGCGCAGCGGGTGTTCGACCGGACCGGGGGTCTGCACGCGGCGGCCCTGTTCGCCGAGGACGGCGAGCTGCTCGACATCCGCGAGGACGTGGGCCGGCACAACGCGGTCGACAAGCTGGTCGGCCGTGCTCTGCAGAACGGGGACCTGCCGCTGTCCCGCGCCGTCCTGCTGGTCTCGGGCCGGGCTTCCTTCGAGCTGGCGCAGAAGGCGGTGATGGCGGGGATCCCGGTCCTCGCCGCGGTCTCGGCGCCGTCGTCGCTGGCCGTGGACCTGGCTGCGGAGACCGGCCTGACCCTGGTGGGCTTCCTGCGGGGGAGCTCCATGAACGTGTACGCGGGCGAGGACCGCATCGCCCTGCGGGCCGCGGCCACCCGGGGCTGACCGGTTCCCGCGTCACGGCGGCGGGGCCCCGGCCGGCGGGGAGCGCCCCCTGCGCCGCAGGGGCCCCGCCGTGTTCTTTGGCTCGTTCCCCTACGGGCGTTCCTTCGGCTCACTCGCGGGGCATCGCCACGAAAGCGGCGATCAGCGGTGACCTGCGGTCCGCGGCCCAGGCGAGGAACACCTGGTCGGGCTCCGCGTCGGGGACGGGCACGTACGCGATGTCCGGTCGGGAGTACTGTGCGGCGACCGACTCCGGCACGAGCGTGATGCCCGCGCCCGCCGCCACGCACTCGAACTTCTCCTCGATGGTCCGGATCGGCAGGTCGTCCGGCCGCGGGTCGGAGTAGCGCAACCACTGCTCGCCCTCCAGGTCGGCCAGCGCGAGCTCCTGCTTGCCGGCGAGCCGGTGATCCGCGGGCAGCATGGCCACGCGCGCCTCGCTGAACAGCGGCACGAGCGTCAGGCCGTGCTCGCGGATGGGCCGGCGGACGTAGGCGAGGTCGACGGTCCCGTCCAGGATCAGCTGCTCCTGGTCGTCCCACTCGACGCGGCGCGCCGTGACCTCGACGTCCGGGTGCGCGGCGCCGAAGGCGCGCAGTGCCTGGGTGACGACGACACCCGCCCGGAAGCCGACGACGAGGCGGCGCGGGCCACGCGCTGCCCTGAGCACTCGGCGCCGGGTGGCGTCCGCGCTCGCGAGCAGATGCCGTGCATCCTCGAGGAGTTGCCGACCCGCTTCCGTCAACGTCACCCCGTGGCTGTCCCGTTCGAAGAGAGGGACACCCAAGTCCTTCTCCAGAGCACGGATCTGACGGCTCAGCACGGGCTGCGCGATGTGCAGACTCTCGGCCGCGCGCCCGAAGTGCAGCTGTTCGGCGACCGCCGTGAAGTAGCGCACCTTTCGCAGGTCGAGGTCCATGGCCGCCCCTTCCGTCGTAGCGCCGTCGTAGCGGTGGCGATGCCTTCAGGGTATCGCCGCAGCCGAAAGAGGTCTTGGACAGCGGGGTGGAGGCGGCCACAGGCTGGATCACGAGACCCAAGCGCGTCGCACCAGCGTGACGTCGCACCAGCAGGAAGGAAACACCGGCATGAGCCTGCAAGGACAGCGGATCGCCGTGATCGGCGGCACCTCGGGCATCGGGCTCGCGGTCGCGGAGGCGTCCGCGCGGGAGGGGGCCGAGGTGGTGGTCGCCTCACGCCGGCAGGAGAGCGTGGACGCCGCGTTGAAGCGGCTGCCCCAGGGCGCCGAAGGACATGTGCTCGACGCGACCGACGAGGCCGGGGTGCGCGACTTCTTCCAGCGGATCGGCGGCTTCGACCACCTGGTCTACACGGCCGGTGAGTCGTTGCTGATGGAGAGCCTCGCGGAGTCGGACCTGGCGCGGTCCCGGCGTTTCCTGGACACCCGGCTGTGGGGCGCGTACACGGCCGTCAAGCAGGGCGCGTCCTCGATCCGCAGGGGCGGTTCCATCGTGCTGACCACCGGCACGGCGGGGCGTCGGCCGATGCCCGGTACGACCGTCGCGGCGAGCCTGTGCGGCGCGATGGAGTCGCTCACCCGGGCGCTGGCACTGGAGCTCGCGCCGCTCCGGGTCAATGCGGTCTCCCCCGGTGTGGTCCGCACCGAGCTGTGGCGGGATCTGCCGGAGGAGGACCGGGACGGGCTGTACGAGTCCTCCGCCGCGTCGCTCCCCGTCGGGCGGGTGGGCGAGCCCGCGGACGTCGCCGAGGCGTACCTGTATCTGATGCGCGGCGGCTACAGCACCGGCTCCGTGGTGGTCGTGGACGGCGGCGGACTGCTGGTCTGACGGTCAGCCGTCAGCCGGACGTGAGCCGCACCCGGGAGGCGGCCACGACCGATCCCAGCCGCGGGAAGTCGAGCCTGACCGACGCCTCGTGCTCGGCGGTGGTGAACGCCGTCATGGCGTCCTCGACGAAGACGAGTTCGTAGCCGAGGTCGGCGGCGGCACGGGCGGTGGACTCGACACCGAGGTTGGTGGCGATACCGCCGAACACCAGGGTGGTGATGCCGCGTTCACGCAGACGCTCATCGAGGCCCGTGCCCTGGAAGCCGCCGATCGTCCGCTTCACCACCTCCAGGTCGCCGTCCCGGAGCAACCCGGGCACCAGTCCGCTGCCGGACGGCTGTTCGGCGAGGCCGGGACGCTCGACGCGGATCAGGACGACGGGAGCGCCGACCGAACGGAACGCGCCCGCCAGTTCCTCGGCCGTGGCGAGGACTTCGGTGCCTTTGCGGGGCTCCAGGGGCAGGGCGACGATGCGGTCCATCAGGTCGACGAGGACGAGGGCGGTGCGCGCGGGGTCGAGCGCGTGGGGTGCGGTCATGACGGAACGTTATCCGCAGTCAGCCGTCCGTACCGGAAATCCGGATCAACAGCTCCATGAACCGATCACGTTCGGGCGTCGAGAGCGGGGCGAGCAGCGTGTCGTTCGCCTCCCGGGCCGACTTCCCGCAGCGCTTCAGGAGCCGTGCGCCCTCCTCGGTCAGCGACACCGCGTTCTTGCGGCGGGCCTCGGGGTCCGGCTCTCGCACGACAAAACGCACGGCCTGCAGGTCGTTCAGGATGCCGATCAGGTCCTTGGGGCCAAGTCCGACGCTGCGGCCGAGGTCGGCCTGGGCGACGGGGGCGAGGTCGCGGACGGCAGAGAGCACCACGCGGTGGCACATACGCAGGCCCTCGGCGGCGAGGGCGTCGGCCACCATGGCGCGGCCGCGCGCGGCGGCGCGCTGAACGCCGAGTTCACGCGGTATGGCGACGACGCCACGCGCGCCGACGACCGGGCCGACGGCGACGGCTGCCCCGGCGCAGACGAAGGTCAGCCGGAACGTGTCCCTGTGCCGACCGCGGTTCGGGACGCTGCGACTGTTCCGGGGCTGACCTGAGGCTGCCGTGGGTCGCGGGAGCGGCGCTTGGCGATCACCGCGCAGACCATGAGCTGCATCTGGTGGAAGAGCATCAGCGGGAGCACCGCCAGGGAGGCGTGCGTGCCGAACAGGACGCTCGCCATGGGCAGTCCGGAGGCGAGGGACTTCTTGGACCCGGCGAACTGGATCGCGATGCGGTCCTCCCGGCCGAAGCCCAGCGCCCGGCCGCCGTACCAGGTCAGGGCGAGCATCACGGCGAGGATCGCCGCCTCCACGACGAGAAGGCCGCCCAGCCTGAGCGGGCTCACCTGGTGCCAGATGCCCTGGACCATGCCCTCGCTGAACGCGGTGTAGACGACCAGCAGGATCGAGCCGCGGTCCACGAGCCCGAGCACCTTCTTGTGCCGCGTGATGAAGCCGCCGACCCAGGGCCGCAGTACCTGCCCGGCGAGGAACGGCACCAGCAGCTGCAGCACGATCTTGACGAGCGAGTCCGCGGAGAATCCGCCGCCGCTGCTGCCGAGGAGCGCCGCCGCCAGGAGCGGGGTGATGACGATGCCGGCCAGGGAGGAGAAGGAGCCCGCGCAGATCGCGGCGGGCACGTTCCCACGTGCGATCGAGGTGAAGGCGATCGACGACTGGATGGTGGACGGGACGATCATGAGGAAGAGGAGGCCGGTGTAGAGGTGGTGCGTCAGGAACACCGGCACCAGGCCGCGCGCGGCGAGGCCCAGCAGCGGGAAGACCACGAACGTGCAGGCCAGCACGGTGACGTGGAGCCGCCAGTGCTTGAGGCCGGCCAGTGCCTCATGGGTGGAGAGCCGGGCTCCGTACAGGAAGAAGAGGAAGGCGATCGCGGCGGTGGAGGCGCCCGAGGCGACGTCGGCGGCCGTGCCCCGCGAGGGGAGGAGGGCCGCGAGCCCCACGGTCCCCAGCAGCAGGAGGATGTACGGGTCGACGGGCATCCAACGCGGCCATTGCAGGCGATTCACAGTGCTTCACTACTTTTCTGTACGTCCGGTACCGAACACGGTCGTGCCCTCTCCATCGTCCTCCTCCGCCGCTTGATCGGGAATCCTTCATACCGCTCTGACTGTCATCACGCTTCGCGATAAGCTCGAGGCATGTACGACCCTTCGCACCTGCGTACGTTCCTGGCGGTGGCCCAGACACTGAGCTTCACGCAGGCCGCCCGGCGGCTCGGACTGCGCCAGTCGACGGTGAGCCAGCACGTGCGGCGGCTTGAGGACGCGACGGGACGGCAGCTGTTCCTCCGGGACACCCACTCCGTGGAGCTGACGGAGGACGGGGAGGCGATGCTCGGATTCGCACGGCGGATCCTGGAGGCCCACGAGCAGGCGACGGTCTTCTTCACCGGGACACGGCTTCGGGGGCGGCTGCGGTTCGGCGCCTCGGAGGACTTCGTGCTGACCCGGCTGCCGGAGCTCCTGGAGGGGTTCCGGTACGAGCATCCCGACGTGGACCTGGAGCTCACGGTCGAGCTCTCCGGCACGCTGCACGAACAGCTCGCGGCGGGCCGACTCGATCTGGTGCTCGCCAAACGGCGGCCCGAGGACCCGCACGGCGAACTCGTCTGGCACGACAAACTCGTGTGGATCGGCGCGGAGCGGCTGCGCCTGGACCCCGACCGACCGGTTCCGCTGATCATCTATCCACCGCCGGGCATCACCCGCGCCCGTGCCCTCGCGGCCCTGGAGGAACAGGGCCGAGCCTGGCGCATCGCCTGCACGAGCGGCAGCCTCAACGGGCTGATCGCGGCGGCCCGCGCCGGCCTCGGTGTGATGGCGCACTCCCGCGGTTTGATCCCGCCGGGCCTGGTGCGCGTCCCCGAGCGGGCGGGCCTGCCGGAGCTGGGCGAGGTCGACTTCGTCCTGGTCCACGCAGGCCGCCCGGGCCCGGCGCGGAACGCTGCCCAGGCGCTGGCGGCGGCGATCCTGGCGGGCGGGGACCGGCTGCACCCGCGGACGAACGCGCACCGAGGCCGGACGGGAGCGCCGGGCGGCCCCGAACGACACGCCCCGCCGCGTCGCACCGAGGACGCACACAGCGTGTTCGGTTCGATACATCACGGAGGCCAGCGGTTGCAGCCAGCCCGGCAGGAAGGACGGGGGCAGGACGCCGCCGCTCGTGGCATTGCCCATCACCAGCATGAAGATCGAGCCCAGCGGGACGACCAACGCACCGAACATGCGGATGAGGAGGGCGGTTCCGGCCGCCACCGCTCCCGCCATGAGTGTGAGACGCCCGCGAGAGCGAGGAAGGGCCCCGGGATGGCGTCGTAGGCGATCCCCGCGATGATCGCCGTGGCGACGCCTCCCACCACCGCGAAGATCGCGAGGCTGAGCACGCGTTGCGCGAACGACGTTCGGGAAGGGCCGCCGTACGACAGGGCCGGGAGGGCGGCGGGGCGGCGCCGGCCGGACCACCGTGCCTAACGCGGCAGGCGCTGATAGGTGAGCTGTTTGACCCGGCGCAGGAACGGTGTCGTCTCCACGTGCTGGACGCCTTCCAGGCGCCCGAGGGGGCCGCTCAGATAGGCGTACAGATCCCGTGTGCTCCTGGCCAACGCGGTCGCGACGATGTTCGAGGGACCCGCCGTCGCGGAGGCGTGGGCGATCTCGTCGTGAGCGGCGAGGGCTTCGCCGACGGAGTGCAGGGCGGAGGGGGCGGCGGTGATCCAGAGGACGGCGGCGACGGGATAGCCGAACAGGTCCGGGTTGTACTCCGCGTCGATGTACACGGCACCGGAGGCGAGCAACGTGTTCAGTCGGCGTTTGACCGCGGACTCGGAGCGGCCGGTGGCGCGCTGGAGTTCGGGGTAGGTGGCGCGTCCGTCCCGCTCGAGAACGGCCAACAGGGGCTCGTCCTCCGGGTGAATACCCACCGGCCCCGGGTCGGGAGGCGGGTAGGGGCTGAGGGCGGCGATCTGGTCGTCGGTGAGTGCGCGGAACTTGCGGACCCAGCCGTCCACCCCGCCGTAGAACCGGTGGAGCAGCTGATGGGCGCGTATCTCCACCACGCTCGGCGTGCGCGGCAGTTTGCCGAGCAGCAGTTCGTCGTGGTCGCCGCGACTGCGCGGACGGGTCAGGCAGAGGACCTCGGTGCCTCCGGAGGCGAGTCCGATCCAGTACGTGTCGAGGCGCTTCGCGAGCGCGTCCGCGATGGTCAGCGCGGTGTCGGGGGCGCAGCGAACGCGCAGCATCCACTGGTCCTGGCCGAGGCGGTGGGCATCACGGATCCCCACGACCCGCAGTCCGCCCTCGGCACGCAGCCTGCGAAAGCGGCGCGCGATCGTCTGGTCGGAGACGCCCAGCACCGCTCCGATCCGGCTGAAGGAGGCCCGGCCGTCGACCTCCAGCGCGGACAGCAGTTGCAGGTCCAGTTGATCGAGGGCGAGGGATTCCATCTCCATCCATCCCATCTCTGTCGGATTCCGGTGTTCGGGCGTCGTCATCCACCGCGATCGGCCGCGATCAGCTCATCGTAGGGAGTCATACGCATCGATCGCACAGGGAGTAGGTACATGCGCACGTGGAGACCGCTCATGGCGGTGTGTCTGAGCACGTTCATGCTGCTGCTGGACGTGACGATCGTGATCGTCGCCCTGCCGGACATGGCGCAAGCGCTGCACGCGTCGCTGAGCGATCTGCAGTGGGTCGTCGACGGGTACGCGCTCGCGCTCGCGTCCTTGTTGCTGGGGGCCGGGGCCGCCGCGGACGTCCTCGGGCGGCGCCGGGTGCACGTCGCGGGCGTGGCGCTGTTCGCGGTGGCGTCGCTGATGTGTGGGCTCGCGTCCGGGCCCGGCACGCTGGTGGCCGCCCGGGCGCTGCAAGGGATGGGCGCAGCCGCGATGTTCGCGACCACACTTCCGCTGCTGGGCACCGTGTACCAGGGCCGGCAGCGGTCGGCGGCGCTCGGTGTGTGGGGCGCGGTGAGCGGCGTGGCCGCGGCGGTGGGGCCGGCCCTCGGCGGACTGCTCACCGAGGGACCCGGCTGGCGGTGGATCTTCCTCGTGAACCTGCCGGTCGGCGTGGCCGCGGTGTGGCTGATGCTGCGAGCGGTTCCGGAGTCGCGGGGGCCGCGCGGCATGCGGATCGACTGGGCGGGCACGGTCGCGTTCGCGGGGTTCGCCGGGGGGACGACCTACGCGGTGGTGCGTGCCGGGGAGGACGGCTGGACCTCGTCGGTGACGTTGGCTTCGTTCACGGTCGCCGCGCTGGCCCTGGTGTCCTTCGTGCTGGTGGAGTGCCGGGTTCTGCATCCACTGCTGGACCTCTCGCTGCTGCGCGAGCCCGCGTTCGTGGGTGTGATGGCGGGCGCGCTCGCCTTCAGCGGCGTGGCGTTCGGTGTGACGCCGTACTTCGCGATCTGGACACAGACGCTGCTGGGCATGAGTCCGGCGCGCGGCGGACTCACACTGCTGCCGCTGACGATCGCCGCCATGGTGGTCGCGGTCCTCGTCGGCCGGCTGCTGCACGGAGTACCGGCGCGGCTGACCGTCGGGGGCGGGCTGCTGCTGATCGGCGCGGGGTGCTTCTGCGAGGCCGTCCTGGATGCGGGCAGCGACTGGACCGCGCTGGTGCCGGGGTTCGTCCTGGTGGGCATCGGCACCGGCTTCGTGTCGCCCACCGTGGCAGGAGCGGCGCTCGCCTCGGTGCCGCCGGAGCGGGCGGGCATGGCGGGCGGCGCGGTGAACACGGTCCGGCAACTGGGGTACGCGCTCGGGGTCGCCGCCTTCGGCACCGTACTGACCTCCCGTATGCGGGACACGCTGCCGCACGACGCGGCGCACGCCCTGGCAAGCGGTGGTGCCGGGGCACTGCGTGGCCGGTTCTCGGAGCACGCCCTGCGCAGCGCCTTCACCTCCGGCCTCGATGCGGCTCTGGTGGTCGCGGGCGTGGCGGGGATGATCGCGGGGACCCTGGTGCTGCTCCTGGTGCGGTCGCCGCGGACCCAAGTGACACGATCGGCGCCCCAGACGCTGAAGGAGACGGCGACGCAGGGCTGAACGGCGCGGGCGGTGGCCCACGCGGTCGGCCACCGCCTCGGCGCTACTCGCGAGTAGGGTGCGGGGTGCCGTAATCGCGTCGTACAGATTCCGTGGAGATTACGGGTCCGGAACCTACGCGGCCGTAAGGAATTCTGTCCGACCCTTCCCCATGTGCGGTTATTTTCTCCGGCTGACCTGTGCGTTTGCCGCAAGTGCCCCGGATGCCTCCCCCCTCCCGCCGGGCCCTGCAGTGGGGTAGCTTTCACGGCGCTGTGCGGAGCGCCACAAGGAGCGGGGATTGCACGAGTTCACCAACCCTCCGTTGGCGTCGGCGCCGCCGGTGGGCGGTCTGGCCGACGTCGTCTTCGACTATGCCCAAGAAGACCCGCTCCGTGTCGCCCTCGGCCGCAAGGACGAGGAGGGCCGGTGGCGCGACGTGACAGCCGCCGAGTTCCGCGACGAGGTCCTCGCACTCGCCAAGGGTCTGCTGGCGCAGGGGGTCCGGTTCGGGGACCGGGTCGCGATCATGTGCCGAACACGCTACGAGTGGACCCTCTTCGACTACGCGCTCTGGACGATCGGCGCCCAGGTGGTGCCCATCTATCCCACCTCGTCGGCCGAACAGGTGTTCTGGATGCTGCACGACGCGCAGGCGTCGGCCGCGATGGTGGAGCACGAGGACCACGCGATGACGATCGCCACGGTCATCGACCGGCTGCCGCAGCTGCACCGGCTGTGGCAGCTCGATGTGGGCGCCGTTCAGGAGTTGTACGACGCGGGCGCGCACATCGAGGACGACGTGGTGCACCGGCACCGGCAGGCGGTCACGCCCGAGTCGACGGCAACGGTCATCTACACGTCCGGGACCACCGGCCGCCCCAAGGGCTGTGTGCTCTCGCACGGCAACTTCATGTTCGAGGCCGACACGGTCATCGAGCGCTGGGAGCCGGTCTTCCACTCCAAGAAGGGCGACGAGGCGGCCACGCTGCTGTTCCTGCCGCTGGCCCATGTCTTCGGGCGGATGGTGCAGGTCGCGGCCATCCGCGGCAAGGTCAAGTTCGGCCACCAGCCCCAACTGAACGCGGCGGCGCTGCTGCCCGACCTGGCCGCGTTCAGGCCGACGTTCTTCCTCGCCGTGCCGTACATCTTCGAGAAGGTCTTCAACGCGGCCCGCCGCAAGGCCGAGAAGGAGGGCAAGTCGGGCCCCTTCGAGAAGGCCGTCGAGGTCGCCGTCAAATACGCGGATGCGGTCGAGGCGAAGGCGTGGGGCATCGGCCCCGGCCCGTCCGCGGGCCTGCGCATGCAGCACCAGTTCTTCGACAAGGTCGTCTATGCCAAGATCCGTGCCGCGATGGGCGGCCGGGTGCGACACGCGATGTCCGGCGGCTCGGCGATGGACCGCAGGCTCGGGCTGTTCTTCGCGGGCGCCGGCGTGCACATCTACGAGGGATACGGCCTGACCGAGTCGACGGCGGCGGCGACCGCGAACCCGCCGGAGCGCACCCGGTACGGCACGGTCGGCCAGGCCATTCCGGGCACGACCGTGCACATCGCGGACGACGGCGAGATCTGGCTGCACGGCGGTCATGTCTTCCAGGGCTACCTCAACAATCCCAAGGCCACCGACGAGGCACTGCACGACGGCTGGCTCGCCACCGGCGACCTGGGCTCCCTGGACGAGGACGGCTATCTCACCATCACCGGCCGCAAGAAGGAGATCCTGGTGACCTCCGGCGGCAAGAGCGTCTCGCCCGGGCTGCTCGAAGAGCGCGTACGGGACCACCCGCTGGTCGCGCAGTGCATCGTCGTGGGCAACGACCGCCCCTACATCGCCGCGTTGGTCACGCTCGACGCGGAGGCCGTGGAGCACTGGCTGCAGATGCGCGGCAAACCCAAGCTGTCCCCGGCGCAGCTGGTGCGCGATGCCGATCTGGAGACCGAGGTGCGGCGCGCCGTGGTCGCCGCGAACACACTGGTCTCCCAGGCCGAGTCGATCCGCACGTTCCGCATCCTCGCGCACCAGTTCACCGAGGAGCACGGCCTGCTCACGCCGTCGCTGAAGCTGAAGCGCAAGGCGATCGAGAACGCCTATGTGACCGAGGTGGAGGCGCTGTACCGGGCCTGAGCCCGCTACAGCGCCCCCGCGGCACCGCCTAGTTGATCGTCACGCGGAAGATCTTGTCGGATCCGTCCGCCGCACCTCCGTTGTTGTCGCAGTTCGTCGTGGACAGCCACAGCTGGTCGGCGCCCGGCACCTTGGTGACCGTGCGCAGCCGGCCGTGGGTGCCGACGTAGTACGCGGTCGGCGAACTTCACCGAGCTGTCCGTGAAGGTGACGTCGTCCGCGTTGTGGAGGTACCAGCCGTACGCCGGCCGGGTACCGATGCCGGCCGTGTTGGCCGCCGTGATGGCCTTGTCGATGGCGGGGGTGTCGTTGGTGGAGCCGTCGCCCTTGGCGCCGTAGGCACGTATGTCGTAGACGCCGGCGCGGGGCGCGGGCCGCGGGGCCGCGAGGGCCGAAGGGTGGGAGAGTCCGAGGACGACGGCGAAGACGGCGATCACGATCGCCGCCGCCCGTCTCATGGGGACGGTGGCGGGTCGCATGTGACGGTTCCTCACACCAGTTGGTAGCCGCGCAGATCGGTGAGCAGGAGGTAGGTGTCCTGCAGAGACCCGGAGGTGTCGCCCAGGGAGCGGTAGATGCCCCACTTGGGCCGCACTCGGTCGGCCAGGAAGGTGTCGACGCCCGACTTCGACTTGTCGAGGACCGTCGTCGAGCCGCTCTTGAGGATCCAGCGGACCGAGCCCGCCGTGCCGTTGCCGGCCTTGATCTGGAAGTCGACGTCGGTCCACTTGTCGTGCAGCGGTTCGAGGTCGGTCCGGCCGATCAGGATGTCGTCGTTTCGCGTACGTCGCGTCCCCGAACTCCTTGCCGTACTCGACGAGGAACGGGTTCACCATGTAGACGCCGTCCGACCAGAGCTGGTGCGCCCGGCTGCTGGTGTCCGCGTGCCAGAAGCCACCGTCGGAGGTGCGCGGGTAGGTGTCGAGCCGGTCGCGGATCTTCAGGGCCGCCTTGCGGTAGCGGTCCTGGCGGTTCCCCAAGGGCTTGTGACACCGTCGTCGCGCAGGGATGTCGCGGTCACGGTGCGGCCACCGGTCGGCTAGCGGTCGCCGAGTGCGTAGGCGGTGACCTCCAGGGCCGTCTCCACGACCAGACAGTCGGGAGCCTCCCAGAACCTTTCCTCGGATGTTTCGCGAATGCGTGGTTCCGGCTGGCGACCCTTGTACTTCCCGTTCATGTGCGTACCTGCTTTCCGGATGGGTGGGGGGTGGATCAGCGCAGAGAAGGGTCAGGCAGGCTGCTGATGCTCACATACATGCACCACGTTCACTGACTCGTTCGGTGCCCGGGATACAGAGTTGGGGCATGACGGGACCCGGTCAATGGTCCGGACCGATAAGGTCGGATCCATTTCTGGCCAATCTGGGGCGACGTCGAGATTCCACGGGGAAACGGCCGGTCAGGAATGCAGGGCAGGCCGTGATCGTTGACGATGGGAGTACCACCCGACGACTGAAGGATCGAGAGCCCGTGAGCAGCAAGGTCCCCCCGATCATCCTGAACAACGGCGTCGAGATGCCCCAGCTGGGCTTCGGCGTCTGGCAGGTTCCGGACGACGAGGCGGAGAGCGCCGTCGCCACCGCCCTGGAGACCGGGTACCGCAGCATCGACACTGCGGCGATCTACGGCAACGAAGAGGGCGTCGGCAAGGCGGTGGCCGCCTCCGGCATCCCGCGCAAGGACCTCTTCATCACCACCAAGCTCTGGAACAGCGACCAGGGATACGACACGACGTTGCGCGCCTTCGACGTGTCGCTCGAGAAGCTCGGCCTGGAGTACGTGGACCTGTATCTGATCCACTGGCCGCTGCCGTCCCGGGGCAAGTTCGTCGAGACGTACAAGGCTTTCGAGAAGATCAACGCGGACGGCCGCGCCAAGGCTATCGGTGTCTCCAACTTCCTGCCGGAGCACCTGGAGACGCTGACCGCCCACACGTCGGTGATCCCGGCGGTCAACCAGATCGAGCTGCACCCGCATCTGCAGCAGCACGCGGCACGCGACTACCACGCACAGCAGGGCATCGCGACCGAGGCCTGGTCCCCGCTCGGCCAGGGCAGGGGCCTCCTCGACGTGCCGGCGATCGTCGCCATCGGCCAGAAGCACAACCGCACCCCGGCCCAGATCGTGCTGCGCTGGCACATCCAGCTGGGCAACGTCGTGATCCCGAAGTCCGTGACACCTGCCCGGATCAGGGAGAACATCGAGGTCTTCGACTTCTCGCTGGACACGGAGGACATGGCGGCGATCAGCGCGCTCAACGAGGACCGCCGCCTCGGTCCCGACCCGGCGGCGTTCGACATGGGCTGAGGAGTCCGCGGCCCCGGAGGACCGGCCGGACGGGATCAGCCCGCGCCCGAGGCCGTGCCGCCGCCCACCTGGTCCGCCAGGCAGGCCAGGTACAGGGCCAGGGTGGCGCGGTGCTCACGCAGCGGACGGCCGGTGATCTCCTCGAACTTGTTCATCCGGTAGACCACGGTGTTGCGGTGGATGTGCAGCGCCGCGGACGCCCGTACGAGGTTGAAGCCGCTCTCGCACCAGGCGGTGATCGTGTCGCGGAGCACCGGCCGGTCCGGCTGGGCGAGCAGGCCGGCGGCGGTGCGTTCGAGCAGACGGTTGCGGGCGGGGCGGCTCACCTTACCCCCTGTGTCCCGGTGAACGCCGGGAGTCCATCACTTGGAGCGCTCTCCAAGTCAAGAGCCGCGACGGTTAGGCTCAGATGCTCCGGACGGCGGTGTACACGGTGTGCGCCTTCAGCACGAACACGTCGTTCCTGTGGTGCACGCTCGCCCGGTCCTCCGGGTCGAGGAGCCGGTCGAGGGTGGCGCGGTCCTCGGCGTCGAGGCCGTCCGTGAGGGCTTCACGAAGTCGGGTCAGGGACGCGACGACGTAGGCGCGCGCCCGGTCCGATGCCGGCGCGGGCAGGTCCAGCAGGAAGCTTCGTGTGCCGGTGTGCTTCAGTCCCGCGGCGGTCAGCAGCGCGGGCCAGTCCTCCGCCTCGGCGACGGCACCGGGCAGTGCGGCCCGCATCCGCGCGAACCATTCCGCCTCCACCGCGTCGAGCCGCGCCTGCAGCCCCGGGCGGCCGATGCCGACGTCCCGGGGCAGGAACCGCGCGGGAAGCCCGCCCTCAAGCAGGGCCACGGTGCCGCCGGGCGCCAGTCGCTCGGCGAACGCGGTGAGAGCCGCCCGCTGGTCACCGAGGTGGTGCAGGCTGTTGCTCGCCCACAGCAGGTCGGCCGGGTAGTCCAAATCCCCCAACACGTCCGGGAGTTCACCTGTGATCGTGGCGAAGCGGTCGGCGACCCCGAGCCGTGCGGCCCTGGCCCGCGCCCGTTCCAGCAGCGGCTCTGAGCCGTCCACCGCGACGACCCGCGCGCTCGGGAACGCCTCGGCGAACAGACAGGAGACGACACCCGGACCACTGCCCGTGTCGACGATCTGGCCGGGCGCGGTCACCTCCTCCGCAAGCCAGGCCATGACCCGCTCGTACAGCGGAGCGAACAGCTCGGCCTGCGCCTCGAGCAGCGGAGCCATCACGGCCCAGTCGATGTCGGTGTCGTGGTCGTGGTGGTGTGCCATGGTGATGAGCCTCTCGTCCGGAGGACTCCAGCCTGCGCCGACGCACCGGAGAAGAGCCACTTCTGTTGCCGTAACGGCAAACGAGAACACGGAAACGGCACGGCGCCCGGTCGCACCGTCACGAAGTCGGCCCGCCCTGTCCTCGGCGCGCTACGCCCAGGACGTGAACGAGGTGAAGATCATGGGGGCGAGCACCGGCTCGCCCCGCACCGCGTTCCAGACCGAGACCGCCCTGCTCTTCGGGGGCAATCTGGCGGTGCAGATTCAAGCGGCGCTCCGGGACCACACCGCTCGGCACCACCTGGGCATCGCCGAGACGGCGCGGATGTTCGCCGCGGCGAACACCTCGGCAACCGACGCCGTCGTCACCGCGTGGGACGTCGAACTCCACTACGGACGCTGGCGGCCGATCATCGCCGTCCAACTGGCCGACACCGACGGCAACCCGGCCACCCAGGCCGACCCGCAATGGCGGCCGCTGCTCGTCACGCCACCGCACCCCGACTACCTCAGCGGCCACGCCACGGTCACCGGCGCGGTGACCCGGACCCTGAGCGGGATCCTCGGCACGACACGCCTCGACCTCAATTTCTCCTCCGAGGCCACCGGCACCACACGGCACTACGCATACGCCGACCAGCTCAACCAGGACATGATCAACGCCCGCGTCTGGGCGGGAATCCACTTCCGCTCGGCGGACGTGGCCGGGTGCCGGGCCGGCGACCGTATCGGCGCCTGGACGCTCGCCCACTACTTCCAGCCGTTGCGTTCACCACGCTCGAAGGCCTCGCCGCAGGCACCGCGCACGTGCACGCAGCGCGGCACGAGCTGAAGCCCTGACAGTTCACCGGCTCGGGCTGGGCTCGGCCCGAGATGGCCAGTCCGTGGTCACTGACGCAGAAGCGATAGAAAGGGAATATGCGTGGAATTTCGGGTCAAGGTGGTCACGGGGTGTCCGACCCCTCCCGGCCCCTTGGGCCCGGTCGGGATTCCCGCCCGGGACACGGGCGGCCAGAACGCGATCGGTCGCACCGTGGAGAGGGGTGGTGGCCGCCGCGGCGCCTGTGGCTCCGGCTGAGCGTGCGCAGCCTCGCCAGCCAGGTCTTCCTCCTGCAGCTGGCGGTCGTGGTGCTGCTCGTCGTCGCTGCCCTGGTGGCGCTCGTGGTGCAGGCGCAACGCGACACCATGGCGGAGGCCAACAGCCGTACGCTCGCGACGGCGGCGACGTTCGCGCATTCCCCCGGGATCGTGGCGGCGCTGAAGAGCCCCGACCCGACCGCAGTACTGGAGCCGCACGCCGAGGCCGCCCGGAAGGCCGCGGGCGTCGACGCTGTCATCGTGTACACGCTGGATGGGATCACCATCACCCACAGCGACCCGAGCCAGATCGGGAAGCACGTCATCGGCCCCTATGCGGAGGCGGCGGCCGGCAAGGCGTTCACCAAGACCTTCCAGGGGTCCTTGGGGCGTTCCGTGGTCTCGGCCGTGCCCGTCACGGCTCCTGACGGATCCGTTGTCGCCGTCGTCGCCGTTCCCGTCACGGTCGAGAAGATGCGTCACACGTTGGACCAGCAGCTGCCGGTCCTGCTCGGCGCCACCGCCGGAGCCCTTGCCATCGCCGCAGGAGGAGCCGGCCTGGTGAGCCGGCGGCTGCGGCGGCAGACCCACGGCCTGGGCCCGACCGAGATGACCCGGATGTACGAGCACCACGACGCGGTGCTGCACGCGGTACGAGAAGGAGTCCTGATCATCGGCGGAGACGGTCGGCTGCTGCTGGCCAACTGCGAGGCGCGGCGGCTGCTGGACCTGCCCGCGGACGCCGAAGGCCGCCACATCACCGACCTGGGGCCGGAGGGGGAACTTGCCGAGCTGCTGGCCTCCGACCGCCCGGCCACCGACGAGGTGTACCCGGCGGCCGACCGGCTACTGGCGGTCAACAAGCGGCCCACCGCACCTCGCGGACCGGTCGGCAGCGCGGTGACGCTACGGGACACCACCGAGCTGCGGGCTCTCGCCGACAGGGCCGAGCGGGCACGCGAACGGCTCAGACTGCTCCACGACGCCGGGTTGCGGATCGGCACCACGCTGGATGTGAAGCGCACCGCCGAGGAACTGGCGGAGGTGACGGCGCCCCGGTTCGCCGACGTCGCCACCGTCGAGCTGCTGGACCCGGTCCTGCACGGAGAGGAGTCCTCCGGTGCGCCCACGGAGATGCGCCGTATCGCGGTCACGGGTCCGGACGAGGCCCCGCTGCTCTTTCCCGTCGGCGAGCTGATCCGGTTCACGGACTCCCACCCCGTCTCCCGAGGAGTGGCCGACGGCCGGACGATCCTGGTCAGGGACCTCAGCGATGCCGACCGCTGGCAGGCCCAGGATCCCGCACGCACCCGGCGGATCCTCGACCACGGCATCCACTCCCTGCTCGTGGTCCCGTTGCAGGCCCGCGGGGTGGTGCTGGGAATGGCGGACTTCTGGCGGGCCGACGCCTCCCCACCGTTCGAGGACGAGGACGTGTCCTTCGCCGAGGAGCTGGCCGCCCGCGCGGCGGTGTCCATCGACAACGCCCGCCGCTACACCCGCGAGCACACCATGGCCGTCACCCTGCAGCACAGCCTGCTGCCGCGCGGGCTGCCCGAGCAGTCCGCCCTCGAGGTGGCCCACCGCTACCTGCCCGCCCAGGCCGGGGTGGGCGGGGACTGGTTCGACGTCATTCCGCTGTCCGGCGCCCGGGTGGCGCTGGTGGTCGGCGATGTCGTCGGCCACGGCCTGCACGCCGCGGCCACCATGGGCCGGCTGCGCACCGCCGTTCACAACTTCTCCAGCCTGGACATGCCTCCGGAGGAGCTGCTGGGCCGGCTGGACGAGCTGGTGGCCCAGATCGACGCCGACGAGGGCGGACAGGCGATCACCGGCGCGACCTGCCAGTACGCCGTCTACGATCCCGTGTCCGGACGGCTGGCCGTCGCCTCCGCGGGCCATCCGGGACCGGCGGTGGTCCATCCGGACGGGACCGTGGACTTCCCCCAGGTACCCGTCTCCCCGCCGCTGGGGCTGGGCGCCGGCCTGCCCTTCGAGAGCGGCGAGCTGACCGTGCCCGAGGGTTCCCGGCTGGTGCTCTTCACCGACGGTCTGATCGTCGGCCGCGACCGCGACCCGGACGCCGGTCTGGAGGCCCTGCGCGGTGCTCTGACGGGGCCCGATCGCACTCCGGAGGCCACCTGCGCGGCGGTGATGGAAACCATGCTGCCCGATCGGCCCACAGATGACATCGCGCTCCTGGTGGCCCGCACCCGTCGGCTCGGTCCCGCACAGGTCGCCGAGTGGCACGTGCCCCGTGAACCGGCGGCGGTGGCCCCGGGGCGCACCGCCTGCGTCCACCGGCTGACGGAGTGGGGCCTGGAGGAGCTGGCCTTCACCGCCGAACTCGTCCTCAGCGAGCTGATCACCAACGCCGTTCGCTACGGCGGCGAGCCCGTCACCGTCCGGCTGATCCGCGACCGCGCCCTGATCTTCGAGGTCTCCGACGGCAGCAGCACCTCGCCCCGGCTGCGCCGGGCGAACGTCACCGACGAGGGCGGCCGCGGACTCTTCCTGGTCGCCCAGTTGACCGAGCGATGGGGCACCCGCTACACACCCACCGGCAAAGTGATCTGGGCGGAACAATCCCTGCACGGCCGCGCCACACCGGGAGCGGAACGGCTCGGCGAGATCCTGCTCGGCGAAGGGGACGACACGGCATGGTGAGAGGTCGCGTACGAACTGCGCGGCGACAGGACACGTCGCGCGGCCCGCGACCGGGGCCCGGACACACACAGGCCGCGGTCCCGCCGTGGAAAGGCGCTGCTCGCAGTGCTGTCTCGGTGGGATCCGGTGATCGAGTCGGCCGGGTACTCTGGCCTCGACGACCCCATCATCGACGCGCTGGACCCAAGCTCGAGTGCCGTGCCCCGGCCCCTCGACCGCTTCTGAGGTACCGGTCGCTCACGCCGGTGATCCGACGCTGCGCTCCCCACACCAGGCCTCTCCATGAGAGCCCTCCTTGCACATCCCACCCTCTGGAGCCGTCGTGACCGCACCCCGTGCCCGAGCAGCGGCCGCGCTCGGCTGCCTCGCCCTCGTGGCACTGGGCCTGAGTGCCTGCGAGAAATCACCGCCCGCCCGGCCCGAGGAGCCGTCGGTGGCCACCTCCGCCGAGAACATGGGTGGCATGGGCACGCTGGTCGCCGCAGCGAAACGGGAAGGTGCGCTCCGAGCGATCGCGCTTCCGCGTGACTGGGCCAACTACGGCGGACTCATCGACGGCTTCGAGAAGAAGTACGGGATCAAGGTCACGGTCGACAGTCCCGACGCCCACAGCGAGGACGAGATCGACGCCCTGAGGAAGAGCGGGAAACGGCCGACGGCCCCCGACGTGATCGATGTGGGCGATACGTTCGCACGGATGGGGGCGAGGCTGAACCTGCTCGCGCCGTACAAGGTCGCCGCGTACGACTCCATCCCCGGCACCCAGAAGGACCCGGACGCCCGCTGGTACAACAACTACGGGGGTTTCATCTCCATCGGCTGCGACGCCAACCGCGTCAAGCTCTGTCCCCAGACCTTCGCGGACCTGCTGAAGCCCCGTCATCAGGGCAGGGTCGCGCTCGAGGGCGACCCGACCCGGGCCAACTCCGCCTTCTCCGCCGTCTACGCGGCCGCGCTGGCGAACAACGGGTCGTTCGACGACATCCGGCCCGGCCTCGACTTCTTCGCCGAACTCAAGAAGAGGGGCAACTTCAACCCCCTGGAGTCCACCTCCGCGGCGGTCGAGGACGGTCGGACGCCCATCAGCATCAACTGGGACTACCTCAATCTCGGCTATGCCGACCGGCTCCGCGACAAGGGTGTGAACTGGCACGTCGCGATCCCCTTCGACGGCACCTTCGCCCAGTACTACGCGCAGGCGATCAACAAGAACGCGCCGCACCCGGCGGCCGCCCGCCTCTGGCAGGAGTACCTCTTCAGCACCGAGGGCCAGAACCTCCGGCTCCACGGCTATGCCCGCCCGGTGCTCATGGACGTCATGAAGCGGGACGGCACCCTCGACGAGGCCGCCGCCGCACGGCTGCCGACGGTCGAGGGAATGCCGCCGTTCCCGACCGACGCACAACTGGAGAAGGCGACGGAGACGGTCGACCGGGGCTGGGCGAAGGCCGTCTCCGCCTGACGGGTGGGCTCGCGGGAGGACACGGGTTCTGCCGCGGCGACCTCGCGCTCCCGACGAGTGCTTGCTACGCGTAGGTGCGTGCCAGCGCGGTCACCGTCGCCGCGATCCGCCCGCGCAGTTCGGGCGGCCGAAGGACCTCGATCGCCGCTCCCAGGCGCAGGAACTCGTCGTGGGCGTGTTCCACGGACTCGATCGGGACCGTGGTCACCGTCCAACCTCCCTCATCCGTCCGTCCGTTGGAGGCAACCGCACGCGCCAGGGCACCGCTTGTCCGGGTCCCCGGGGCGAGCCGGACGACCGCCTCGCCCCGGTGCAGCCGGTCATGGAAGTCGCGCTGGTACGCCGACCAGTAGGCGCCCAGGTCGAAGTCCTCGGGGCGGCTGAACTCCTCGTCGGACGTGCTGAGTTCCAGGATCTGGTCGACACGGAAGGTGCGCGGCCCCGGTCCGGCGACGACGTACCAGCGGCCGGCCTTCAGTACGAGTCCGTACGGTTCCAGGCGCCGCTCCACGTCGGTGGGTTCGCGCCAGCGGCGGTACAGGACGTGCAGCACCCGGCTGTTCCAGACGGCTTCCGCGACGGCAGGAAGGTGGGGGGCCTCGTCGGAGTCCGTGTACCAGCCGGGGGCGTCCAGGTGGAAGCGGCTGCTGATCCGGTCGGCGTGGGCACGCAGCTCAGGCGGGAGCGCGGCGCGGACCTTGAGCCGGGCGGCGGCCAGGAGCGGGCCGAGGCCCAGCTCGGCGGCCGGGCCGGGGGCGCCGGATAGGAACAGGGCCTCGGCCTCGCCCGTGGTCAAGCCGGTGAGTCGGGTGCGGTATCCGTCGAGGAGCCGGTAGCCGCCCGCGTGTCCGGCGTCGCCGTACAGCGGGACGCCCGCCGCGTGCAGCGCCTCGGCGTCCCGGTAGACCGTGCGCACGGAGACCTCCAGCTCCTCGGCGAGCTGGGCGGCGGTCATCCGGCCGCGGGTCTGGAGCAGCAGAAGGATGGAGACGAGCCGGCTGGACTTCACCGACACAGGATGTCAGGAGACCGGCTCTAGCGTCTCGTCATGGCCTTCACGGAGAAACTCCTCACCGTCCCGCCACCGATGAAGGTGGCGGGACGGTGGATCAAGCGCTACCACGTCACCGCCGACCCTGCCGGCATCGCACCGGACGTCGAGCGGGCGGCCTATGCGCTTCTGCCCGAGCTGCTGCCGGAACCGGACGGAACGCCGCCCGCGACGTTCGTCGTACTGCACCGGGGCGGTGACGACGGCGCCTATCTGAACGCGTACAGCTGGGTGTGGGACAACGTCCTGCACTACCGGAACGCCGCGGCGGGCCAGCCGGTGCTCGGCTGCCCGGACCGCGACCCGGCCCACTTCGTCCTTCCCGACCGGCCCTGGATCGGCTGCGTCTGGGAGCTGCCGCCGGTCCTGCACGAGCGGGATGCCTGGGTACGGCATCTGCTCGCCCCCGAAGTCCCAGATCTCCAGGCCTACTTGACCGACTCCCTGCCCGAGGGCACGACAGGAGACCGCTGATGAGCAGCCCGCACGATTTCGACTTCTTCCCCGGCGAGTGGCACGTCCTCAACCGCCGCCGCACCGACTTCCTCGACCCCGACAGCGCATGGGAGGAGTTCCCGGCCACGCACCGCTGCTGGCAGCTCTTCGACGGGGCCGCGAACATCGACGAGATCGACATGCCCCACCTCGGATCGAAGGGTCTGACCCTGCGGCTCTTCGACCGGGAGACCGGGCAGTGGTCCCTGAACTGGTCCTCCAGCAGCAGCGGGAAGCTGTTCCCGCCGGTGATCGGCCGGTTCGAGGGCGACCGGGGCGAGTTCTACGGTGACGACACACACGACGGCAAGGACGTGCGCGTGCGGTTCGTGTGGTCGGGGGTCTCCGAGCGCGCGGCCCACTGGGAGCAGGCGTTCTCGGTGGACGGCGGGGAGACCTGGGTGACCAACTGGATCATGGAGTTCAGCCGGCCCGACTGAGCCCGCTCAGTCCTTGCGGAACGCCCGCAGAGTGAACACCGGGTCGGGGCGCGGGCGGTCCTGGTCCGGCAGTGCCGCAAGGCGCCCGGCGATCCGCTCGCCGAGCGGATCGCCGGGCGTCAGCGTGGTGAACCAGCCGCGCCGCAGGTCCGCCGCCGCGCCGCGGGGGCTGCGGCCCTGACCGGCACCGGGGAAACGGGCCTGCCCGGCAGGCACCAGGCCGCACGCGGCGGCGTGCGCCGCGACCGCCTCCGACTCATCGCGGGACGGGCGGCGCGGGCGCCGGGCGAGGACGGCGTCGATGTCACTGCCCACGTCGTGGGCGGCGGCCTTGTCGACGGTGGTGACGTACACACCGCCGGGCCGCAGTACCCGGGCGCACTCGGCCAGTACGGCCCGCACGTCCTGAGGCCCGTCCACGAGATGCAGCAGCCATATGCTCGCGACCGCGTCGAACGTCCCGTCGCCGAACGGCAGCCGACGGCTGTCGGCGAGGACGACGGCGCCGGGCAGCCGGGCTGCGGCCCGGCGGGCCATCCCGAACGCCAGGTCCGCGCCCGTCACCCGCAGCCCGGGCCGCCCGGCCGCGAGCCGCCGGGTCACGATCCCCGTGCCGCAGGCCACGTCGAGCAGCCGGACAGCGCCCTCGGGTATCAGACCGAGCACGGCGTCGGCCGCCGCCGCGGCCCGGGGTTCGCCCCCGCGGGTGGCGTCGTACTCCTCCGCCTCACTCTCGTAGTCGAGCATGGGTGCCCTCCGCTCAGTGCGCGCCGTGCCCGGACGCCAGTTCCTCGACGCGGCGGGCCAGTTCGAGATCGAGCTCCGTGACCGCGCCGCCCACGCTGTGCGTGTTCACCGTGAGGGAGACGGTGTTGTAGCCGAGGGTGAGGTCGGAGTGGTGGTCGAGTTCCTCCTGCACCTGGGCGATGTGCACGACCATCGCGGTCGCCGCGAAGTGCGAGCCGAGCCGGTAGGAGCGGGCGATCCGGTCGCCGTCCAGCGACCAGCCGGGCAGCTCCGCCAGCCGGTCCTCGATCTCCTTCTGCGACAGCGGTTCGACGGGCATGACCTGGCTCCTTCCGTACGACGTGGGCTTCGCCCCACCCTGTCACATCCCCTCCGTACGGCGCCGTACGCGCGGCCGCGCCCTCGGCGTCCGGACTGTCCGGGCCCTCGCGCTCGTGCGCCCGCTGGAGCCCCTCCACCGTGAACAGCGTCATCTGCGTGTCGTCGGTGACGCGTCCCACGGCGCCTCCGCCGCCGGGGACGAGACCGGTGACGCCGTTCGCACCGTGCGCGGCACGGATACGGTCGAGGGAGGCGAACTCGATCGGATACCCGAGGGCGTCACCTATGGCGCCCCCGAGGAGGCACCCGTCGTACATGCACCATCCTCGACTACGGTCGTCTTATGACCATTGTCCCGTCCGGCGCCTCCGCTTCCTCACCGGCCCCTTCCGACCGGGGCATCGGTCCACTGCTGCGCGGTTGGCGGGAGCGGCGGCGGGTCAGCCAGCTGGAGTTGGCGCTGCGGGCCGACTCTTCGGCGCGGCACATCAGTTTCATCGAGACGGGCCGGTCGCGGCCCAGCGAGGAGATGGTGCTGCGGCTCGCCGAGCACCTGGACGTCCCGGTGCGCGAGCGCAACGTGCTGCTGGTGGCCGCCGGTTACGCCCCGCGCTACCCGGAGACGCCGTTGGACGACCCGTCGATGGAGGCGCTGCGCGCGGGTGTGGAGCGGCTGATCCAGGGTTATGAGCCGTACCCGGCGCTGGTGGTGGACGCGAAGTACGACGTGGTGGCGGCGAACCGGGGCATCACGATGCTTCTGGAGGGGGTCCCGCAGCGGCTGCTCGACCCGCCACTGAACGCGATGCGCCTCACGCTGCATCCGGAGGGGCTGGCTCCGCGTATCCGCAATCTGCGCGAGTGGCGGGACCATCTGCTGGCCCAGATGGACCGGCAGATCGCCCTGCAGCGTTCGGAAGCCCTGCGGGCGCTGTACACGGAGGTGGCGGCGTATCCGGTCCCGGACCGGACGGAACCCGAACCGGGTGGGCCCGTTCCTCCTTTCGCGCTCCCGATGCAGATCGAACACGACGGCAGGGTGCTGTCCTTCATCTCGTCCATCTCCACCTTCAACACCCCTATGGATGTGACAGTCGCGGAGCTGGCGATCGAGACGTTCCTCCCGGCGGACCCTGCGACGGTCAAGCACCTTCAGTCGCCGGGTAGCTGACCTGTCGTCAATGTCTTACGGCTGATCCCGTACGACTTCCACTCGAACATGCCACACTGCTCGCATACTTCGGCGCGTAGGGGAGGCGTGGCGTGAGTGAGCGGCGGGTCGCACCCACCGTGGGACAGGTGGTGCTCGGGCGACGGCTGCAGGAGTTGCGGGAGGCCGCCGGGCTGAAACGCGAGGAGGCGGCGCGGGTGCTGCGTGTCGCTCCGGCGACCGTGCGGCGCATAGAGACCGCCGAGGTCGCGCTGAAAATCCCGTACGTGCAGGTGCTGCTCACCACGTACGGCGTGCCCCACGAGGAGGTCACCGCCTTCGTCCGGCTTGCCGAGGAGGCCAATGAGCCCGGCTGGTGGCAGCGTTACCACGACGTGCTGCCCGACTGGTTCAGCCTGCACGTCAGTCTGGAGGGCGCCGCGCGCATCATCCGCTCGTACGAGCCGCACTTCGTGCCCGGACTGCTGCAGACCGAGGACTACGCGCGTGCCGTGCTGGAGGCGGGTACCGTGGGGCAGGTCCGCCCCCAGGACATCGAGCGTCATGTGGCACTGCGCCTCGCCCGACAGGAGGTGCTCAGCCGGGAGGACGCGCCGCACTTCTGGGTGATCATGGACGAGACGGTGCTGCGGCGCCCGGTCAGTGTCCGTTCCCAGGTGATGCGTGAGCAGCTCGACCGGCTGATCGAGGTCACCGAGAACCCGCGGATCACGCTGCAGGTCGCCGAGTACGCCTCCGGTCCGCACCCGGGGACGTACACGCCGTTCGTGCTGTTCCGCTTCGGTGAGCCGGAGTTGCCCGACATGGTGTACAGCGAGTATCTGACCGGCGCCCTCTATCTCGACTCGCGCGCCGAGGTGGCCATGCACCTGGAGGTCCTGGACCACATGTCGGCGAAGGCGGCCTCCGCCCAGCACACGAGGAAGATCCTCCAGGAGTACCGCGACGCCTTCTGACCCGACGCCGTCCCCTTCCCTCACCCACCTCACCCGCCCCCTTCCAGGAGCATCCGCATCACCACCGGGCAGTCGAGCGGGCCGCCGGCCTGTTCCGGCAGAGCGGCACACCCTTCTTCCCCCGCTCCCTCGCCGAGTTCTCACGCTTCTTCGACGGCCTGGAGCTGCTCGGCCCCGGAGTGATCCCCGTCTCCGGCTGGCGGCCGGAACCGGAGGATGTGGCGGCCCAGGCGGAGGGCATCGTGCCGGTGTACGCGGGAGTCGCGCGCAAGCCCTGACTCCCTCTCAGGCGGTCCCGCCCTTGGCCTCCCTGTCGTCGTCGACGATCTCCGCGTCCACCACCGACTCGTCCTCGGGAGCGCCGTGTTCGTCTCCGGAGGCGCCGGAGCCGGACGGCTGGGACTGCGCGTACATCGCCTGCCCCATCTTCTGGCTGACGGTGGCGAGCTTCTCGGTCCCGGCCCGCAGCGCCGCCGTGTCGGCCTCGTCCTTCAGCAGGCCCTTCAGCTCGGTGACCGCGGCCGTCACCTCGTCCTTCGTCCCGGCCGGGATGCGCTCCTCGTTCTCCCGTACGAACTTCTCGGTCTGGTACACGAGTTGCTCGGCCTGGTTGCGCGTCTCGGCCGTCTCCCGGCGTTTGCTGTCCTCCTCGGCGTACTGCTCCGCGTCCCGCATCATCCGGTCGATCTCGTCCTTGGGGAGCGCGGAGCCGCCGGTCACCGTCATCTTCTGCTCCCGGCCCGTCGCCAGGTCCTTCGCGGAGACGTGCATGATCCCGTTGGCGTCGATGTCGAAGGCCACCTCGATCTGCGGTACTCCGCGCGGCGCGGGCGGCAGCCCGGTCAGGTCGAAGACGCCGAGCTTCTTGTTGTACGCGGCGATGTCGCGCTCACCCTGGTAGACCTGGATGCCGACCGATGGCTGGTTGTCCTCCGCGGTGGTGAAGATCTCCGAACGCCGCGTGGGAATGGTCGTGTTGCGTTCGATGAGCTTGGTCATGATGCCGCCCTTGGTCTCGATGCCGAGGGACAGCGGGGTCACATCGAGCAGCAGTACGTCCTTGACGTCGCCGCGGATGACACCGGCCTGGAGTGCCGCGCCGACGGCCACGACCTCGTCCGGGTTGACTCCCTTGTGCGGGTCCTTTCCGGTGAGTTCCCTCACCAGTTCGGTGACGGCGGGCATGCGGGTGGAGCCGCCGACGAGGATGACGTGGTCGATCGCGGACAGCTTCACGCCCGCGTCCTTGACCGCCTGGTGGAACGGGGTCCGGCAGCGGTCGAGGAGATCGGCCGTCAGCTCCTGGAACTGAGCTCGTGTCAGCCCCTCCTCGAGGTGCAACGGGCCCTCGGCGGAGGCGGTGATGTAGGGGAGGTTGACGGTCGTCTCGGTGGAACTCGACAGCTCGATCTTGGCCTTCTCGGCGGCCTCGCGCAGTCGTTGCAGCGCCATCTTGTCGGCGCCGAGGTCGATGCCGTACTGCCCCTTGAAGCGCTTGACGAGGTGGTCGACGATCCGCTGGTCCCAGTCGTCGCCGCCGAGGTGGGTGTCGCCGTTGGTGGCCTTGACCTCGATGACGCCGTCACCGATCTCCAGGAGGGAGACGTCGAAGGTGCCGCCGCCGAGGTCGAAGACGAGGACCGTCTGCTCCTCGCCGCGGTCGAGCCCGTATGCCAGGGCCGCAGCCGTCGGCTCGTTGATGATCCGCAGGACCTTCAGCCCCGCGATCTCCCCGGCCTCCTTGGTCGCCTGCCGCTGGGCGTCGTCGAAGTAGGCGGGCACGGTGACCACGGCGTCGGTGACGTCCTCACCCAGATAGGCCTCCGCGTCCCGCTTGAGCTTCTGCAGGACGCGGGCGGACAGCTCCTGCGCCCGGTAGCGGGTGCCGTCGACGGACCCTGTCTCCGGGAAGTGCCAGTTCGTGTCGCCCATGTGCCGTTTCACCGAGCGCGCGGTGCGCTCGACGTTCGTCACGGCCTGCCGCTTGGCGACCTCACCGACCAGCACCTCGCCGTTCTTGGCGAAGGCCACCACCGACGGAGTGGTTCGCGCCCCCTCGGCGTTGGCGACGACGGTGGGCTCACCACCCTCCAGAACGGCCACCACCGAGTTCGTCGTACCGAGATCGATCCCGACCGCACGTGCCATCGCTGTCCCCTTCCGCCAGGGCGCTTCCTGCACTCCATCACAAAACTTGAGTGGCCCCTTGTCAATGCCCTCGACTCGGAGCGGGTACCCTTCGGCCCTTGGCACATACCCCGGAAACGGCGATGCCGCGCCCCCTCACGGCGGCGCGGCACCTTCGGACATGAGTGCGTCAGGCGAGCTTGGCATCCAGAGTGATCGTCGTACCGGACAGAGCCTGGCTGACCGGGCAGTTCTTCTTGGCGTCCTCGGCAGCGGCGACGAACGCGTCGTTGTCGATGCCGGGAACCGTGCCCTCGACGGTGAGGTGGATGCCCGTGATGCCCTCACCCGGCTGGAAGGTGACGTCGGCCTTCGTCTCGAGCTTGGTGGGCGGGGTGCCGGCGCCGGTCAGACCGTGCGACAGCGCCATGGAGAAGCAGCTGGAATGGGCGGCGGCGATCAGCTCCTCGGGGCTGGTCTTGCCGTTCGCCTTCTCGGCTCGCGACGGCCACGACACCGGCTGCTGGCCGATGCCGGAGGAGTCGAAGGTGACGACGCCGTTGCCCTCGAGCAGGTTGCCTTCCCAGACGGTGTGTGCGGTGCGCGTGGTTGCCACGGTTCTTCCTTTCGGTGTGGTCCCGTTGCCGGGTCAAGTCACCCCATCCGATCACACCTGAACCCGACGCACCCGTCGCACCGCGCCATTGACCGCCCTGGGCTCACCGAACCCGGAACACCGGCCCGCGCGCGGTGAACGGCATGCGGGCGCCGTCCGGGATCGATCGACGGTTGCGGCCCTCACATGGCCTTCCTGCGGGTACCGCCGCCGAGATCCTCCCGGTCAGGCGGCGCGTTCGTCCTCGTTCTCGTCCTCGCGGGCGGTCAGCGGCACTTGGGGACCGTTGCACTCGCGCAGCCAGCGACGGAAGACACGGTGGAGCCGCTCGGCGCCGACGAGTTCGGCACCGTCCTCGCCGGGGGCGGACAGCGCCACCGGTGCGAGCAGGAACGGCCGCCCCTGGGCGCCGCCGAGTCCGCCGTGCGAGCCGATCTGCTCCTCGAACGCGAGGACTTCGCCCTCGGCCGGGTCGTACCAGGAGTTGACCATGATGTCGGCGGTGTGCGGGAAGGAGTGCGTGCGACGTACGGCGTCGGCGGCGCCGGGGCCGAAGCCGGCGAGCGGGCCACCTCCGTCGGCGAGCAGGTCGACCGGGACCTGGGCGCCGTGCGCCCCCAGTACCACCCCGCCGTGCTCCTCGCTCCGTACGAGGACGAAGCCGATGCCGGGGTGATTGGCGAGCGTCGACAGCAGAGCGGGGTGGCGGCGGTCGATCTCCTCCTTGGTCATCCGGTGCGGCACGTCGGGGAAGGAGACGAGTCCGAGGTTGCCGGAGGCGAGCACGACGGGCTCGTTGCGGCGCCGGGCGGGCAGGTGCTCCTCGCCGCCCTCCTCGACCGGCCTGCGCAGGGCGGCCCGCACCGCCGCGCGCGCCTCGGCACCGCTGTGGGTGCCCTCCACCTTGCGCGGCACGGGCAGTCCGCAGCCTGCCCGCACCAGATTGCCGAGGCTGAGCCCATAGCGGGTCCGGAAGGTCTCGCCCGGGCTCTGTCCGTGGTCGGACAGCACGACGATCCGGTACGGGCGCGGGGCGTGCTCGGCCGCGTGCGCCAGAAGCGCGAGCGAGCGGTCCAGTCTCTGCAGGACCTTCTCGGCGTCGCGGCTGTGCGGGCCGGAGTGGTGCGCCACCTCGTCGTAGGCCACCAGGTCCGCGTAGACCGCGTTGCGTCCGGCGAGCATGTCTCCGATCACCGCGGCGACGACGACGTCACGCTCCACGACGGTGGCGAAGGCACGGACGAAGGGGTACAGGCCGCCGCGCTTGACCCGGGGCCGCTGCTGGGTGAGGCGGGCCCGGGTGGACTGGGCGATCTCGCGGCCGACCTCGGCGAGGAACGACAGGGCGGTGCGCACGGCGTTCGCCGGATCGCTGAAGTACGCGAAGTACCCGGCCCGGGACCGGTTCTCCCGGCCCCTGCGCACGGCGACGGACAGCACGAGGGCGACCTCGTCGGCACCGCCGCTGAAGAGGTTGCCGCGGCTCGCGCCGTCGACGGTGAGCAGTCCGCCGTCGCCGGTCCGTTCGATGGCCCGGCGCTGGAGTTCGGCGGCGCTCGACGGCCGGTTGCAGACCATGACCTCGCGGTGCTCCTTCTCGTACCACCGGAAGGCCGGAATGTCGTGGTTGGAGCCGTGCAGGATGCCGAGCTGGCTGGCGCCGGTCTGGCTCGACCAGTCGGTGCGCCAGCAGGTGAGCCGGTGGGTGGGTGCCCGGCCGTCGCGGGGGCCCAGCCAGGAGGCGACGGTCGGCATGAGCCCCTTGTCCACGGCCGCCCGGAGCACGTCGTGCCCGACGCCGTCGAGCTGGATGAACAGGGCGGCCGGAGTGCCGGGTCCGGCCCGCCCCTCGCGTCTGCGCCGCCGGTCGGCGAGCCGGTACAGCCGTCTGCGGTATGCGTCGTCGTCCCGTACGGCGAGGGCGCCGCCGGTGGCCGAGGCGACGGCGGACATCACCGCGGCGACCACGACGGCGGTCTCGGGGGCGGCCTCGCCCTGGCCGGAGGGGTTGATGCGGAGGGCGAGCAGCAGCAGGGATCCGTTGAGGAAGAAGACCAGCAGCCCGAGAACGAGGGCGGGCACGAGCAGCAGCAACCGGACGAGCAGGGGCCACACGAGGGAGGACAGCAGACCGAAGACGCCGGCGCCGGCCGCGGCGGTCAGAGCGATGCGGGTGAGGCTGTCACCGGCCGCGGACTCCAGCCGGAAGTCGGGGAGGACCCCGGCGAGGACGAGCATGGTGGCGGTGGACGCGGCCCACACGGCGATGCTCCGCCCCACACCGCTGATCAGTATCCGCCAGCGCTCCTGACCCACGCCCCGCTCACCTCACATCCCGGCCGATGCGATCCTGGAGGACCCGCCCCACCTTGTCACAACGACCTGGGCCCGCCGAAACGGACGGAGGCGCCGACCGGGCCGGCCGACAGGTCAACGGCCGTCGTAGCCCGCCGTCGGCATGGACAGTCGGCGGTGGACGCGGGCCTTCATCTGGGCGTCGTACGACGGCTCCGCGCGGCCCACCGTCTCGACGCGGACGCCCCGCCGCGTGCACTCCGCAGTGAACTCCTCCACGGAGGACAGGGCCCGCTCCAGGACCCGGCGGCTCGGGGCCACGAACAGGTCGACCAGACCCGCCTCCACATCCGTCCACAGGGCGCAGTGGTCGGGGCGCAGGCCCCGGACAAGCAGTTCCCGCGTGACCACATACCCCCGCTCCGCCGCCCAGCGCGCGCACATCGCGTGCTGGCTGCGGGAGTCGACGAGGAAGGGGTCCGCGTCCAGCTCCTCCAGCGGCGTCAGGCTGGCGATCGCCGTCACCCGTACCGTGGCAGGCCGGCTGCCGGAGGCGTCGCGCGTGCCGGAGGTATCGTGCGCATCTCCCATGGTGTCCCCCTCACCTCAGGGTTTCGCCGCCGACCCTACCCCTGCCCGTAGGCTCGAGGGGAGTCGCACGAAGGAGGCAAGGGAGTGCCGGTGGAGATCACGTGGTGGGGTCACGCCACCTGCACGATCGAGGACTCCGGAACACGTGTCCTGACGGATCCCCTGTTCGCGCGCCGTCTCGCACATCTGCGGCGGCGGCGCGGGGCCACGCCGCCTCCCGAGGCGGCCGTCGCGGACGCGGCGCTGGTCTCACATCTGCACGCCGACCATCTGCACGTACCGTCGCTGGCCCGGCTGGCCCCGGGCACCCGGCTGCTGGTGCCGCGCGGCGCTCCCGGACAGGTGCCGGGGCTGCGCCGGCTGGGCCATCTCAGGCTCACAGAAGTGGCGCCCGGTGACCGGGTGCGCATCGGTGACCTGGTCGTACGGGTGGTGCCGGCGCGGCACGACGGGCGCAGGCTGCCGGTCGGACCGCACCGTTGTCCCGCCCTCGGGTTCGTCGTCGAGGGCGCCGCACGGACGTACTTCGCCGGGGACACCGGTCTGTTCGACTCGATGGCCGAGGAGGTCGGACCGGTCGACGTGGCCCTGTTGCCCGTCGGCGGCTGGGGGCCGTACCTCGGGCCGGGGCATCTGAACGCGGGGCGCGCGGCGCAGGCGCTGGCGCGGCTGATGCCGCGCAGTGCGGTGCCGGTGCACTACGGCACGTACTGGCCGATCGGGATGGACGCCGTGCGCCCCCATGAATTCCACGCGCCCGGCCACGAGTTCGTACGCCTTGCCGCACAACACGCGCCGGATGTGGCGGTGCACCTCCTGTCCCACGGCGAGAGCGTCCACCCGGAGGTCGCCCGGTGATGTTCCTCGGCGGTGCGGCCACCGGTGTGACCCCGGAGTCGACACAGCAGGTGGTCGGCTATCCGTCGCTGTTCCTGCTGGTGCTCATCGGTGCGCTCGTGCCGGTCGTACCGACGGGCGCGCTGGTCAGTTCGGCGGCGGTCGTGGCCTTCCACCAGACCGCGCCCTTCTCGCTCGCGCTGGTGTTCCTCGTCGCCGCGTTCGCGGCCTTCCTCGGGGACATCGCGCTGTACTGGCTCGGGCGGCGCGGTCTGCGGTCCAAGAACGGATCCCGCTGGCTGGAGACTCTCCGCGGCCGCGCCCCCGAGGACCGGCTGACCCAGGCACAGGAGAAGCTGAACGACCACGGTATCGCGGTGCTCACCCTCTCCCGGCTCGTCCCGGCGGGCCGCATCCCGGTGATGCTCGCCTGCCTGCTGGCCCGGATGCCGCTGCGCGACTTCGCCCGTGGCGACGCCCCGGCCTGTCTCGCCTGGGCCGCCACGTACCAGCTGATCGGCATCCTCGGCGGCTCCCTGTTCGCGGAGCCGTGGGAGGGCGTCGTGGCGGCGGTCGCACTGACGCTGGCCATCGGCGTGGCGCCCGGCGTGTGGCGCCGGATGCGCCGGACCGCCGCCTCCTGAGCGGCGGCCCGGCTCAGTCCAGCACCCGGGACGCCCCCACCGGCAGGTCCCACAGGTCCTCGCGGGCCAGCCCCGCCTTCTCCCATGCCGTCCGCACCCGCGTCAGCGGCTCCAGAACGGGCTCGGCCGACAGCACGAACGTGCCCCAGTGCATGGGTGCCATCCGCCGTGCGCCCAGGTCGGCCGTCGCCCTGACCGCCTCCTCCGGGTCGCAGTGGACGTCGCTGAGCCACCACCGCGGGTCGTAGGCGCCGATCGGCATGAGCGCCAGATCGATCCCGGGGTAGCGGCGGCCGATCCGCTCGAACCAGTGGCCGTATCCGGTGTCGCCCGCGAAGTACACGCGCTGTCCGTCGGGTGCGGTCAGCACCCAGCCGCCCCACAGCGAACGGCAGGTGTCGGTCAGGGTGCGCTTGGACCAGTGGTGGGCGGGGACGAAGTCGAAGCGGACACCGCCGAGTTCGGCGCCCTCCCACCAGTCCAGCTCGGTGACGCGGGTGAACCGGCGCCGCCGGAACCACGGGGCCAGGCCCGCCGGTACGAACACCGGGGTGTCACCGGGAAGCCGACGCAGGGTCGGGGCGTCCAGATGGTCGTAGTGGTTGTGGCTGATGACGACGGCGTCCACGCGCGGCAGAGCGTTCCAGGCGATGCCGACCGGGGTGATCCGGGTCGGTGTGCCCAGGATGCGACGGGACCAGACCGGGTCGGTGAGGAGGCTCAGCCCGCCGATCCGCACCACCCAACTGGCGTGCCCCGCCCAGGAGACGGCCACCGTGCGGGCGTCGACCCGGGGCACCGGGGCCGGCTCGTACGGCAGCAGCGGTATGTCCCTGAGGCCTTCGGGTCCCGGCCGCACCGCGCCCTCGCGGGCGAAGCGGGCGAAGGACTTGAGGCCGGGCAGGGGCGAGGTCAGCCGGTCCACGAAGGAGCGTGGCCAGAGGCGGTGCTCGCCGAGCGGACGGGGCTCGGCGAGCGGCGGGAACGGAGTCGGCGGCCCGGAACCCGGGCTCAGCAGGGACGAGGACGCGGGTTCCCCGGTGTCCAGGTGCGCCGAAACGGTACTCGTGGCCGACTCGGACTGCTGCGTCATGGAGGAGGCTCCCATCGCTGAGCGTCGTCGCGTAGATCGTCGAAGACCGATCCCAGGAGGATCAACGCGCGTTGCACGTGTGGCAGTTCCAACGGCTCGGGCGAGATGAGGCATTGGCCCAGTTCCTCGGCGGTCGTGCCGAGGAACGGCGCGGTGGACAGGCGAACGCGCAGGGCCGCCAGGTCGTCCCCGAAGCGGTGGCCGCCGGGTGCGGGCATGCCGAGCCGGGCGGTGAGGAAGTCCTCCAGCTCCTGTGCGTCGCCGACGCCGTGCGCGCCGAGCGCGGAGCGCAGCGGGCCGAGGTCGGCGTAGAGGTGGCGCCCGGCCTGCGGGGGCCGGGCGAGGGCGCCCGCGGCGACCACCGCCTGGTGCGCGGCGGCGGCCACGCGCGCGTGCAGTGCGGTGCCGGCCGTCAGGCGGTGGGCGACGTCGGCGGGTTCGTCGAGGGCGTACGCGGCCGCGGCGGCGACCGGGTCGGCGACGCGGGCGCCGAGCGCGGTGAGCACGTCGAGGACACGGGCGCGCAGCCCGGCGCCGTCGGCGGTGGCCGGGAACCGTGCGACCGCCGCGGGCCAGCCGGGCGGCAGGAAGGGGCCGGCCAGGTCGGTGACCACGGTGACCCGTCCGGGGAGCATCTCGGCGGGGCTGAGCAGCACGGTGTCGTGCGGCCGGTGCACGGTGTCGCGCCAGGTCTCGTCGCTCACCAGGTGGAGTCCCTCGGCCGCGGCGGCCTCGACGGTCTCGTGCATCACCTCGGGCGGAGCCACGGTGGCGGTCGGGTCGTCGGCGACCGCCAGCACGAGCAGGCGCGGGTCGCCCCCCTCCGCGCGGATTCTGCGGACGGTCTCCAGGAGGGCGTACGGATCCGGGACACCGCCGCACTCCGCGGGGGTGCCCACGTGGAACACGGATCGTCCGAGCGCGCGAACCTGGGGTGCCCACCAGGCAGGGCACGGCCGTGGGATCAGCACGTCGCCGCCGAGCGCGGCGGTGACCGCGACGAGCAGGGCGGGCGCACCGGGAGCGGAGGCCACCGTGTCGGGGTCGGCGGCCAGTCCGCGCCGCGCGAAGTACCCGCAGGCGGCGTCGAGGAGGGCGGACGTACGGCCGGCGGCGCCGGTGTCGTCGGGGTCCGCGGCCCCGGCGAGCGCGGCGGACAGGCCCGGCAGGAGGGGCAGTCCGTGGTCGGGAAGGGGCGGGCCGTAACGGACGGGACCGTGTCCTTCCGGATCCGTGCGCCGCATGCGTGCCTCCGCGCAGTCCGTGGTGCGCCGGTCCCCCGGGGCTCCGGCTCGCTCAGGCCCTCGACCCGTGGCCGCGGTCCGTTCTCGTACTCCTGTTCCTTTATCTCGTACTCCTGTTCCTTTATGAGGTCGATGGTGCCCCCGAGTTCTGAGTACCCCGGGATCCGGCCGGTCATGGCCGCCTGCCCGAGTTGCCCGGGTCACAGGTTCAGCCGCCGGTCACCCCGTGCCGGCACACCCGGTGGACGGCGGCGCCGAGCGCGCCCGCGATCAGGAAGCCGCCCGCGACCAGCATCGGCACGGACTCGGTGAAGGCACCACCCTCGCCCGCGTGCACCCCGTTCTGGACCCCGGCGGGAGGTTGCGGCCCGTGCTCCCGCTCCCCCTGTTGCCGGCCTGGGTACTCGCCATGCCCGTCACCTTGCTGCCTCCCCGGCTGCTGCAACAGACCCTCGCCCTGCTGCCTCCCCGGCTGCTGAACCTGCCCGTTACCCGGCTGCTGAACCCGCCCGTCACCTTGCTGCCTCCCCGGCTGCTGCAGGAGATCCTCGCCCTGCTGCCTCCCGGGCGGCTGGGGCTCGCCCGTCGCCGGCAGTCTTCCCGGCAGCTGCCCCTGACCGTCCCCCTGACGCCCGATGTCGTCGCGGTTCACGGTGAACGAGACGTTCCACGGCTTCTCGCGACCGCCGCCCGTCACCGGGCACCGGCCGTCGACGTCCCACTCCGCGTCGCGGCCGGCCAGGTCGGCGACGTCGCCGACGGCGCCGCCGACCGGAACCCGGGCCGTACCGCTGTACAGGGCGGTGGCCGAGTCCCGGGCCCGGGCGCCGTTGCCGTCGACTTGGATCAGCCGGACCCTGCCCCCCTCGAAGCCCTGGGAGGTGGCCTCGATGGAGTCGGGCAGAGCACCGCCGAACGCGTCGCAGGACACCGACACGGTGACCGTTCCGCCGGGTACCGCGGAGCGCGGAGTGATGTCCGCGGAGGGCTCGGCGGACGCCGGCGCGGCGACGAAGCCCAGGGCGGCACCAGCCAGAGCGGCGGCGGACAGGACACGGGCGCTGCGGCGCATGCGGGCGACTCCTTCGGCCGGTTTCTCCGGGGCACGACGGCCGTGCCCTCGAAAGCCCATGACAGCCCGCCAGGCCCCGGCCCGCGCGCGGCCGGACCCCATTCGCGCTACCGGCACCGCCGGGCGGGTGACGAAGGCGTCGGGTCAGCCGGACAGCGAACCCAGCTCGCATTCCAGACCGCGCCCCCGCTTGTCCACCACGGCCGCGGCGACGTCGGCCAGCTTGCGGTTGGCACTCTGGGAGATGCGGCGCAGTACGCCGAAAGCCGCGTCGGCGTCGCAGTCGAGGACGTGCATCACGATCCCGCACGCCTGGTCGACGACGGGCCGGGTCCGCAGGGCCGCGCCGAGCTGGTCTACTTCGGTGAGCGCGGCGCGGTAGGAGCGGTCCCGCACGATACAGCTCGCGGCGAGGTCGCCGAGCGCCCGGGCGGCACCGTGCGGGGCATCCTCCAGGGTGCCGGGCCGGAAGCTGTAGAGGCTCAGGGTGACGGTCAGCCCGGAGCGGCGGAAGGGGATCGTGACGCTGGCCCGTACGCCGGCGTCGAGCGCGACGGCGCGGTACTCGGGCCAGCGCTCGTCCCTCAGCAGGTCCGCCGCGTCGACAGGTTCTCCGTGTCGCAGGGCCGCCGGAATGGGTCCGTCGCCGGAACGGAGCTGGACCGCGACGAGTGCGGCGAGGTCGGGATGGGTGACCGCGGCGGGCCGGTCCACGCCGCCGTCGTCGACCATGCTGCTGGCTCCGCAGCAATCGGTGGTGCAGCGCGCGGCCTGGTCGGCGAGTTCCGACAGCCGACGGCCTGGAAGAGCCGATTCCGGAGATTCGGTCCCCAGGTGACCGAGCTGTTCGCTGTCCGGCATTCTTCACCTCCTCCACGGGGCGCGTGCCCGCCCACCGCCGCGAAAAACAGCACGGCCGGGTTCGGCCCGCGAAGCCCTTGGAGTCAACCGTCCGGGTTAGGTTCGTCGCATGACGCAGACGGACGAATTCGGGGAAGAGCTCGCGGATTTCGTACGCCGGGTGGCGGAACTCAAGGCGGCCCGCTCCATCCCGGCAGGTGATCTTCCCACGGTGCTCGACGCGGCCATCTTCGAACTCGACCACGTTGCCGGACAGTTGTGGCCCTGGTACCAGCGGCTGTCCACGGGCGCCGCAGCTCCCGGCGGCTCCGGTGAGCGTCAGGAACATCAGCTGCTCAAGGCCCTGTTCCAGCGACTCCCGGTACCCGTCGTGCTGGTGGACCGCGAGACGGTGGTGCGCCGGCTGAACTTCGCGGCCACCGCCTTCACCCTGGTTCGCGCCGGCTCTGCGACGGGCCGCCCGCTGACCGGTTTCCTCGCACACGCCGACCGGGCCGCGTTCCGTTCGCAGACGGCGGCGGTGGCGCGCGGCGAGGGTGACCGCAGTCTGACCGTGCGGCTCCAGCGGCATCCCGAGGTGCCGGTCCGGGCGACGCTGGCCGCGGTGCGGCCCAGCGGCGAGCCGCGCACCGCTGTGCTGGTGGTGCTGCAGCCCGCGCACGCCCGCGTGCCGGACGGAGGGCACACTCCTCCCGGCGGCATCCCCAGCCTGACCGAGAGCACCCGGCACGCGACGCTGATGGACCTGGTGGACGCGATGACCACGGCCCTGCTGACCGCGCCCGCGGAGGCGGTCCTGGAGCATGCGGCCCGGGTGCTGCACGGCCGGTTCGCGGACTGGGTGGTCGCCGACGAGGGGGCCGCCCGGCTGACCCGTACGGCCGTGCTGGGACCGTCCCCCGAGGAGGCGGCCGCGCTGGCCGCGCAGGATCCGGCCGGGTGCCCCCTCGTCGTCGAGGCGGCACGCGGCGGCTCCACGGTCCTGCGGGTGCGGCCCGAGGACCCGGAGGCCTTCGGCCGTGACGCCTCGGGCGCCCCGGTCCTCGTCCGCGCGAACGTGACGTCACTGCTGTGCGTGCCGCTCACCGCCGGGGGCACCGTGCGCGGGGTGCTGACCCTGTTCCGCACCGGTGCCCGGCTGGCGTTCTCGATGGCCGAGGCCCAGGCATTGGACATGATGTCCCGGCACATGGGACTTGCCCTCGGCCGTCGGAACTAGGCGGCGTCCCTCATCACCTGGTCCCGGAGCCGGTTGCAGCAGCGGCTGATCAGCCGGGAGACGTGCATCTGGGAGATGCCGAGCCGTTCGGCGATGCTGCTTTGGGTCATGTCGTCGAAGAACCGCATGTAGAGGATGGCCCGTTCACGTTCGGGCAGGGCGCGCAGCCGGGGCTTGACGGCCTCGCGGTCGACGACGGTGTCGAGTGCGGGATCGGGCGAGCCGAGGGAGTCGCCGAGCGAATACCCGTCCTCGCTGCCCGGCAGCTCGGCGTCCAGCGAGAGCGCCGTGAAGCTCTCCAGCGCCTCGAGGCCGACGAGGACGTCCTCCTCGCTCATCTTGGCGTGCTCGGCGATCTCGGCGACGGTGGGCCTGCGGCCCGAGACGGTCTGCGACAGGTCCTGGCAGGCGAACCTCACCCTGTTGCGCAGGTCCTGGACGCGGCGCGGCACGTGCAGGGTCCACATGTGGTCGCGGAAGTGCCTCTTGATCTCTCCGGTGACGGTGGGGACGGCATAGCTCTCGAAGGCGTGACCGCGCTCGGGGTCGTAGCGGTCCACGGCCTTGACCAGGCCGAGCGCCGCCACCTGGCGCAGGTCCTCATAGCTTTCGCCGCGGCTGCGGAAGCGCCCCGCGAGCCGTTCCGCCATGGGCAGCCAGGCCTCGACGATCTCGTCGCGGAGCGCGTCGCGCTCGGGACCCGGGGGGAGCGTGGCGAGCCTGCGGAAGGCCTCCGCGGTGTCGGGTGCGTCGTCGTGGGGGTGATGCTTCACGCTCGCTCGGTTCTGCATGGTGGGTCGCAACTCCCTTTGCTGGTGCCTTGGGTGGACGGTCACCGTGGGAGGGCACCCGAGCCGGACGGGCACACCCGTGGCGGGATTCCACCGCTCCCACGGACGTGCCTCCTGTCCGAAGCACTGAGGCTGCGCCTGCCCGGCCGCCTGCCGGGCAAACACGGGGATGTGCGGGCAGAACACGGAGCGTCGCGGTGGGGCGCGCGATGCGGCGTCCGGCGCTCGCGCCGGCCCTCGCTCCCGCGAGGGCCGACCGGGAGCTCGAACGCCCGCCGTCCCGGGCCGCCCCGATATGCGTCCCGGGCTCCGGACTCGTTTCCGTCAGGTTTTCCCGGCACGGCCCGGGTGACTCGACAGGTGCGATCCGTACGCCCCTCTTCCCACGGGAGGTCCCCGATGAGCACCAAGGTCGCCGACCACATCCTTCGACGTCTGCGCGAGTGGGGTGTGGAGTACGTCTTCGGGTATCCCGGCGACGGCATCAACGGCCTGCTCGCCGCCTGGGGCCGGGCCGAGGACCGGCCACGTTTCGTCCAGGCGCGCCACGAGGAGATGGCCGCGTTCCAGGCGGTCGGTCACGCGAAGTTCAGCGGCCGTCTCGGAGTGTGCGCGGCCACCTCGGGACCCGGTGCGATCCACCTGCTCAACGGCCTGTACGACGCCAAGCTCGACCACGTGCCCGTCCTCGCGATCGTCGGACAGACGCACCGCACGGCGATGGGCGGCTCGTACCAGCAGGAGGTCGACCTGCACACCCTGTTCAAGGACGTGGCCTCGGACTTCGTGGAGACGGTGAACGTCCCCGAACAGCTGCCGAACGTCCTCGACCGCGCGGTGCGCACCGCTTACGCTCGCCGCGCCCCCACGGCTGTGATCATCCCCGGTGACGTGCAAGAGCTGGACTACTCGCCGCCGACGCACGAGTTCAAGATGGTGCCCTCCAGCCTGGACCGCAGTGGCTGGACGGCGATTCCCACACAGGAGTCGCTGGAGCGGGCCGCCGAGATCCTCAACTCCGGTGACAGGACGGCGATCCTGATCGGCCAGGGCGCCGCCGGGGCGCAGGCGGAGGTGCAGCGGATCGCCGAGCTGCTGGGCGCGGGCGTGGCGAAGGCGCTGCTCGGCAAGGACGCACTGAGCGACGAGCTGCCGTACGTCACGGGATCCATCGGCCTGCTGGGCACCCGCCCGTCGTACGAGCTGATGCGCGACTGCGACACACTGCTCACGATCGGTTCCTCCTTCCCGTACACCCAGTTCCTGCCTGACTTCGGCAAGGCACGGGGCGTGCAGATCGACATAGACCCGCACATGGTCGGGATGCGCTATCCGTACGAGGTGAACCTCGTCGGCGACGCGAAGGCGACCCTCGAACGGCTGATCCCGCTGCTGCACGCGGACCGCGGGCGCGAGTGGTACGGGACCGTGTGCGCGAACGTGCGTCGCTGGCGCGAGGTGATGGAGAAGCGGGCCGAGCTGTCGGCGGACCCGATCAACCCGGAGTACGTGGCCCGGGCCCTTGAGCCGCTCCTGCCGGGGAACGCGATCGTGACGTCCGACTCGGGTTCGGTGGCGAACTGGTACGCCCGGCACATCACGATGCGGCCGGGGATGCGGGGGTCGCTGTCGGGGACGCTCGCCACGATGGGCTGTGGGGTCCCGTACGCGATCGGCGCCAAGTTCGCCCACCCGGACCGGCCGGCCATCGCCCTGGTCGGTGACGGGGCGATGCAGATGAACGG
This sequence comes from Streptomyces sp. NPDC022910, assembly GCF_055561075.1. NCBI lineage: Bacteria > Bacillati > Actinomycetota > Actinomycetes > Kitasatosporales > Streptomycetaceae > Streptomyces > Streptomyces sp. NPDC022910. The sequence continues at coordinate 223,260 of NZ_JBVHHL010000004.1, read as the reverse complement.
CCTCGCGGAGCTGATCACGGCGGCGAAGTACCAGGACCGATGGGAGGACCCGCGGCTGGTGGTCGGCGTCTGGAACAATCACGACCTCAACCAGGTGACCTGGGAGATGCGGGCGATGGAGGGCGCTCCGTCGTTCCTGCCCTCGCAGGAACTGCCCGACGTCCAGTACGCCGCGTTCGCCCGCTCCCTCGGGCTGACCGGCGTCCGGGTGGAGAAGCCGGAGGACGTCGAGGCGGGCTGGCGCGCGGGCCTGGAGGCCGACGGCCCCGCGGTCATCGAGTTCCTCACGGACCCGGCGGTGCCGCCGATCCCTCCGCACGCCACCTGGGAGCAGATGGAGGCCACGGCGGCCTCGATCCTGAAGGGGGACACGGATCGCGGTTCGATGATCCGCCAGGGCTTCAAGGCGAAGATGCAGGAGTTCCTGCCTGGACACGGCCGAAAGTAGGCACCGGCTGCCGAGTCGGTCGAATCTCCTGACGGGGCAGCCGGACGGTTTCCGGCCGGGTTGACGGCGTCGGTGCGCTCGCCGAAGTGGCGGTCTCGTCAATCGGCGGCAGACGCTTCCGGGCGGCGCCAGACGCCGTGCCGGTAGCCGCGGGCCGGCTCGCGGGCGACGACGGCGTCGTCGTCGCTGCCGTCGCTGTTCGACACCTGCTGCGCGATGTCCTTTCCTCGGAAGGGGGAGCCACCGAGACAGATACTTCCGGGCTTCCGTGTCGAACGCGGCCCACCGGGTACGCGAGGGCCACCCCCGAAGATCTGGAGGGAGTCATGCAGCGAGGCAGCGACCGGCTGAACGTCCACCGGGACGACGAGATGAAGCACGAACTGCAGGGGCTGTTGCGGTCAGGTCACCCGACCCGGACCGAGGAATGGCACGACCCCGAGCCGACCGCCGACGACGATCCGGAGGTCTGGCGCGGAGCAGTGGTGCCGGGTGACCCCAGGATGGCCCTGGAGGCCGCCCGTCTGGAGCTGACCCGGTATCTCGGGCGCAGCGACTTCCCCGCGAACCCGGGCAACCTGGTCCGCGCCCTGCGCGACAAGAACGCGCCCGGCCCCCTGGTCGAGGCGGTGGACCGGCTTCCGCGCCCGGCGCGGTATGCCAACGCCGAGGCGCTCGCCGAAGCCGTCGTCCGGGTAGGAGCGGCCGCGCGGAGGGCATAGGCACCCGGCTCAGGGGTACTGCGGTCGTCGTCCGCTGACATACCCCCTCACCGCCGGGGAAGGCAGGAAAGGACCACAGACCATGGCTGATTTCGTCAGGGAGGTCATGACGCCGGGCGTCGTGGCGGTCCGCCCGGACGCCTCGCTCGTCGAGGCGGCGCAGCTGATGCGCGCCCAGGACGTCGGAGACGTCCTGGTGGCCGGAGACGGGCAGATCATCGGCGTGCTCACGGACCGTGACATCACGCTGCGGGCCGTCGCGGACGGCGCCGACCCACTGACCGTGAGCGCCCAGTCGGTGTGCACGCCGGACCCGGTGGTGGTCGGCCCGGACGACCCCGTATCGACGGCGGTCGACCTGATGCGCGGGTACGCCGTGCGCCGGCTGCCGGTCGTGGCGGACGGGCGGCCGGTGGGCATGGTGAGCCTGGGCGACCTGGCCGTGGCCCAGGACCCCACCTCGGCGCTCGCGGACATCAGCCAGGCCGCGCCGGGAGGCGGGCCGGGCGGTACGTCGGCGTGAGGGCGGCCGGACGGGTGACGGCATGAGCCGCCGGGACCGGGCCGCCGAGGTCAGCGCGTACGGCGCGACGGTGGACGTCGGCGACGCGACGACCCGCCACCTCCTGTACGGGCTGCTGCCGGGTTGGTTCCTGCCGGGCGTCTCCGACTGGGTGATGCACCGGTGCACCGGGATCCATCCAGGACGCGGCAGGTACGAAGGAGTCGCCGGTCCTCCCCCAGCCACCGCTGGGAGGTGCCGTCGGCTGATGATGACCGAGGTGGGCGTGCCGATCGCGCTGACCCTGCGCTACGAAGTTGGTGGGGGCCATGGTGCGCGAGGCGACGGCGCTGTGGGACGTGTGCACCGCCGTGGACAGCGCCCAGGTGCGGTCGCCGCTGCGCGGCGGCCGGGGCGACTCGCGCGCCTCGTGCCGCGTCGGCGGCCGCTGCCGACCGGCTGTCTCGCGTCCGTACTCCTGCCGTACGGCGAGGAGCTGCTCCGCTGTGTCCGCGCCGGACGGCGCCTGGCACGGAGCGAGAAAGGGGTGGCGAGCGACGAGGCCGAATGGCACGCACAGGCAGAGAAAGGACAGTGAGCATCATGCGTATCGCGTTCCTGACCGCGCCCGAAGGCGTGGAGCAGGTCGAACTCACCGACCCCTGGCAGGCCGTCGCCGCCGCCGGCCACGAGCCGGTCCTCGTGTCGACGAAGCCGGGGCACATCCAGGCGTTCAACCACCTGGACAAGGCGGACACCTTCCCGGTGAACGTGGTCGTCGGCCAGGTGCAGGCTGAGTCGTTCGACGGGCTGGTGCTGCCGGGAGGCGTGGCCAACCCGGACTTGCTGCGGATGGACGAGCGGGCCGTGTCGTTCGTCCGCGACTTCTTCCAGCAGGGCCGTCCGGTCGCCGCGATCTGCCACGCGCCGTGGACGCTGGTCGAGGCCGACGTCGTGCGGGGCCGCACCCTGACGTCGTGGCCGAGCCTGCGTACGGACATCACCAACGCGGGCGGCACCTGGGTCGACGAGCAGGTGAGGATCGACCAAGGCCCCAACAAACTGATCACCAGCCGCAGGCCGGACGATCTGAAGGCGTTCAACGAAGCGATCTTGACGGAGTTCACCGCATAGACGGAGTTCACCGCATAGACGGAGTTCACCACGTAGACGGAGTTCTCCGCGCGGATGGAGTTCACCGCGCGGACGCGGACCGAGTTCACCGCGCGAACGGAGTTCAACCGCGGACGGAGTTCTCCGCATCGCACACCGCACCGACCCGACGGCGCGGCTCCCTCACCCCTGGGGCCGCGCCGTCCGGCTCTGCCGTGCCCTGGAGCATCCGGCTCCGCGGCGCGAAGGGCCGGGAGCGGTGCGGCCGGCGTCAGCGGGCGGGTTCCACCCCTTCGCGTCCCCCGCTGCCGAGCTCCGTCAGGGCCGGTCCCCGCTCGCGTTCCCTGGCCCCGTCACGCGTGCGGCTCGCCGTGACCCCGCGGCGTGGATGGCGCCGCAGGTACTCGCCCTCCAACTGCGCCATGCGGTCGTTGTGCGCGCGCAGCGCGTCGTTCGAGCCGTACAGCAGCGTGTCGTGGCGGGTGCGGTGGATCGTCGCCAGCTCCTTCATGAGCTGCTGGTCGGTCAGCCGGCCCGGGTCGACTCCGGTCATGGTGGTACCCCGCTCGTCGGTTTCCTCGATGCGGTCCGGGTACCCGCCCAGCAAGCAATACCCCGAGCGGCATCCGGGAGGGAGCCATGGATCTCGCCTTTCTCCATCCACTCTACGAACATCCTGGCCCCTGGGCCTCCGCATACGTCGACACCTCCCGGCACACCGAGTCCACGCCCCACGAGCGCTCGCTCACCGCTCAGTCCCTGGCTCGCGACCTGGCCCAGCAGGGCGCGGACGAGCCGACGTGCCGGGCGGTGCGGACCGCCGTCGAAGAGCTGGCCCACTCCCCCGAGCCGTACGGGAGGGCGCTGTTCGCCCGCGCGGGCGAGGTGGTCCTGGATCCGCCGCTGGCCGCCGCCCCGGGCAGCTCCTCGGCCCAGTGGGCCCCGCTGCCGCACACGGTGCCGCTGCTCGACCTGGCCAACGACGAACCGGTGTGCGTGGTGGCGTACATCGACCGGAAGGGCGCCGAGTTCGAGCTGCGCGGGGCGCTGGGCCGCGAGGCGGCCGGCGAGGTGACCGGCAGGCAGTGGCCGCTGCACCGTACGACCACCTCGGACTGGTCGGTGCGCCACTTCCAGCTCCGGGTGGAGAACACCTGGGAGCGCAACGCGGCGGAGATCGCGGACGCGCTCGCCGTCTGCCAGGAAGAGACGGGCGCCGACCTGGTGGTCCTCGTCGGCGAGCAGCGCGAACGGCGCTCCGTGCACGAACGGCTGCCGCGCCGGCTCCAGGACCGGGTGGCCGAGGCGCCGCACGGCCCGGGCAGCAGGCTGCTGGACGAGGACGTGGAGGGAATCCGTGCCGGGCACATGCGCGACCGGGCGGCCGAGGAGCTCGAGCGCTTCCTCTCGGCCCTGGCGCCCGACGAGGAAGGACGGACGAGGGCGATCGAGGGTGTGCCGGCCGTCGTCGAGGCGGCACGCGAACACCGCATCGACGAACTCCTGATCCATTCAGAGGGCCCGGAGACGCGCCGTGAGGTGTGGATCGGGGACGACCCGGACCACGTCGCCCTGCGCCGCGGCGACCTCACGGCACTGGGCGAGCGGCACCTCGCGCAGGCCCCTGCCGACGACGCACTGCTGCGTGCCGTCGTGGAGACTGGAGCGGCGGCCGTTTCGGTGCCGACCGCACCGGAGGAGGGGGTGGGGGCGTTGCTGCGCTGGGCCTAGCGCGCCCGCTCCACCCGCCGCTCGTCCCAGACCGGATCCGGTGTCTCGCGGATCCGGCCGTCGCTGCCGAAGACCAGATAACGGTCGAAAGAGCGGGCGAACCACCGGTCGTGGGTCACCGCGAGGACCGTGCCTTCGAACGCCTCCAGACCTTTCTGGAGCGCCTCCGCGGACTCCAGGTCCAGGTTGTCGGTCGGCTCGTCGAGCAGCAGGGCCGTGGCTCCCCCCAGCTCCAGCAGAAGGATCTGGAAGCGGGCCTGCTGTCCGCCGGAGAGCCGGTCGAAGTTCTGCTCGGCCTGCGCGGTCAGCTCGTAGCGGCGCAGTCGGGACATCGCCGCGCCCCGGTCCTGGGAGTGCTCCTGCCACAGGATGTCCAGGAGCGTACGGCCTTCGAGCTCGGGGTGCGCGTGCGTCTGCGCGAAGTGCCCGGGCACGACGCGCGCGCCGAGACGCCACTGCCCCGTGTGCGCCACGTCGCCACCCGCGAGCAGCCGCAGGAAGTGCGACTTCCCGGAGCCGTTGGAGCCGAGCACGGCCACCCGCTCGCCGTAGAAGACCTCCAGGTCGAAGGGCTTCATCAGGCCGGTGAGTTCGAGTCCCTCGCAGGTGACGGCCCGTACGCCGGTACGGCCGCCCTTGAGCCGCATCCTGATGTCCTGCTCGCGCGGCGGCTCGGGCGGCGGCCCGGCCTCCTCGAACTTCCGCAGCCGGGTCTGGGCGGCCTGGTAGCGGGATGCCAGCTCATGGCTGACGGTCGCTGCCTGACGCAGGTTCAGCACCAGCTTCTTCAGCTGCGCGTGCTTCTCGTCCCAGCGTCGGCGCAACTCCTCGAAACGGGCGAAGCGTTCGCGCCGGGCACCGTCGTACGTCGCGAAACCGCCGCCGTGCACCCAGGCGTCGGCGCCCGTCGGACTCGGCTCGAGGGACACGATCCGCTGTGCGGCGCGGGCCAGCAGCTCCCGGTCGTGGGAGACGAACAGCACGGTCTTGCGAGTCTCCTCGAGCCGCTCCTCCAGCCACCGTTTCCCGGGCACGTCGAGGTAGTTGTCGGGCTCGTCGAGCAGCAGGACCTCGTCGGTGCCACGCAGCAGCGCTTCCAGGACGAGGCGCTTCTGCTCGCCGCCGGAGAGGGTGCGCACCAGGCGCCACTGCGCCTTGTCGTAGGGGACGCCGAGCGCGGCCGTGGTGCACATGTCCCACAGCGTCTCGGCCTCGTAGCCCCGGGCCTCGGCCCAGTCGGCGAGGGCCTGTGCGTACTGGAGCTGGGCCGCCTCGTCGTCGACCGTCATGACGGCCTGCTCGGCGGCGTCGACGGCGCGGGCGGCCTCGCGGATGCGGGGCGGAGCGACCGAGACGAGGAGTTCCCGTACGGTCGTCTCGTCCCGGACCGATCCCACGAACTGGCGCATGACACCGAGCCCGCCGCTCGTGGTGACGGTCCCGCCGTGCGGCTTCAGCTCACCGGAGAGCAGCCGCAACAGGGTGGTCTTCCCGGCTCCGTTGGGCCCGACGAGCGCGACGACCGCGCCGTCCCCGACCCGGAAGGACACGTCGCCGAGCAACGCCCTCCCGTCCGGGAGGTAGTACTCGAGATGCGCGGCTTCCAGGTGTCCCATGCGGCGCATTGTGGGCGGGAGCACCGGGCCCGGGCAAACGGTTATCGCTCCGGTGCCGGCTCCGGCAGGGTTCGACCTTCTCGGGGTACCCGCCTTCCATGACCCCAGATGTCGACCTCACCGTGCGTCCGCCGGGCCCGCATCCGCTCCGCGACCGCCTGCTCGCCTCCGACTGCCGCCTGTTCGAGGCCGTCGCCACCCGCCACTGGCCGGGGGCCGATCTCCTGCTCCCCCGTCTCAGCCGCGCCGCCAACCACGGTGTGCTGTGGTTCGCCACGGCCGCTGCCCTCTCCGCCACCCGGACACCTCGTGCGCGCCGGGCCGCAGCCCGCGGCGTCGCCTCCCTGGCGCTGGCCTCCGCCACCATCAACACCCTCGGCAAGCGCACGGTCCGCCGTCCCCGCCCGGTCCTGGACCCGGTCCCCGCCGTCCGCCGGCTCAAGCGCCAGCCGATCACCACGTCGTTCCCTTCGGGGCATTCCGCCTCGGCCGCCGCCTTCGCGGCGGGTGTCGCGCTGGAGTCGCGTGCCTGGGGCGCGGCGGTCGCACCGCTCGCTGTCGCCGTCGCCGTCTCTCGCGTCTACACCGGGGTCCACTTCCCGAGCGACGTCCTGGCGGGTGCGGCCCTGGGTGTGGGCGCCGCCTACGCCGTACGCGGGCTGGTCCCGACCCGCGACCTGGTGCCGCCGCCCGGCCGCCCCTGCGCGGACGCGCCCGCGCTGCCGGACGGGACGGGGCTCGTGGCCGTGGCGAACAAGGGCTCGGGGAGCGCAGACCGGATACGTGCCCTTCAGGACGCCCTGCCGGGCGCCGAGGTCGTGGAGTGCGAACCGTCCGAGATCCGCACCGAGCTGGAGAAGGCAGCCGCCCGCGCTCGCGTCCTCGGCGTGTGCGGCGGCGACGGCACGGTGAACGCGGCCGCCGACGTCGCCCTGCGCCACGCGCTTCCCCTCGCCGTCTTCCCGGCCGGGACCCTCAACCACTTCGCGCTCGACCTCGGCATCGACGACGTCCGCGACACGGTGCGCGCCCTCCAGCGGGGCCACGCGGTCCGCGTCGACGTGGGCCGCTTCTCCTCGGGCGCGACGAGTGGCTGCTTCGTGAACACCTGCAGCCTGGGCGTGTACCCGGAACTGGTCCGCGAGCGGGAGCGCTGGTCCCACCGGATCGGCGGCTGGCCGGCCGGGGTCCGCGCCGCGCTGCGCGTCCTGCGCGCCGACCGTCACCCGCTGCACGTGGAACTGGCAGGCAGCACCCGCCCGTTGTGGCTGCTCTTCGCCGGGAACGGCACGTACCACCGGATGGGCCTCGCCCCCGGCCGCCGCTACGACCTGGCGGACGGGAGGCTCGATGTACGCGTCGTGCACGGCGGCCGCGGCCCTGCCGCCCGTCTGCTGGCCGCCGCCTTCGCAGGTCCCCTGTCCCGCTCCCCGGCGCACGCGGCCGTTCGGGTACGGCGCCTGCGCCTCGACGGAGTGAGCCCGGGGACCCCCCTCGCGTACGACGGTGAAGTCACCGAGGTCCAGGGCGACGTGACGCTCGAGAAGCTCCCGGAGGCGCTGACCGTGTACCGCCCGCTTCCCCTGGACTGACCAGCGTCGGCCACTCACCCGTTCGCCCACATTGCAAGACGCATGTCTCACCATTCGGCATGAGCGCTTACGGTGGTGCGTACCGCCCGCGGCTCGTCCGCGGGGTCCGCACGACGGGAAGAGGAAGGTCATGTCGAAGGAGACGGCCGTCTACACACACGGCCACCACGAGTCCGTGCTGCGCTCGCACACCTGGCGGACCGCCGCCAACTCGGCGGCGTACCTCCTCGCCTCGCTCAAGCCGCACATGCGGATCCTGGACATCGGCTGCGGCCCGGGCACCATCACCGCGGATCTGGCGGAGCTGGTCCCCGACGGCCATGTCACCGGCCTGGACCGCGCTCCGGGGATCCTGGAGCAGGCCCGGGCCACGGCCGCCGCGCGCGGGCTGACCAACGTGGACTTCGCGGTCGCGGACGTGCACGCGCTCCCGTACCCGGACGGGACGTTCTGCGTGGTCCACGCCCATCAGGTGCTCCAGCACGTGGGTGACCCGGTACAGGCACTGCGCGAGATGCACCGGGTGACCAGGCCGGGTGGTTTCATCGCCGTCCGGGACGCCGACTACGCGGCGATGACCTGGTACCCGGCGTCCCAGGGCCTGGACGACTGGCTGGATCTGTACGAGCGGGTCGCCCGGGCCAACGGCGGTGAGCCGGACGCCGGGCGGCGCCTGAAGTCATGGGCGCTTGGCGCCGGCATCCGGGACGTCACCGCCACCTCCGGCACCTGGACCTTCGCCACCGCCGAGGAGCGGGCCTGGTGGAGCGGACTGTGGGCGGATCGCACCCTCGCCTCGGCGTACTCGGACCGGGCCACCCAAGGCAGTCACGCGACCGTGGAGCAGTTGCGGGCCGTCTCGGCGGCCTGGCGGGAATGGGGGCGGCAGGAGGACGGCTGGTTCTCGGTTCTGCACGGGGAAATTCTTTGCCGAAAGGACGTCTGATTCCCGCTATTCGGGAGACTCGATGAGCAGGAGGTTCACACAATGGTTCCTGTCCTGTTGGTTCTTCTGCTGGCGCTCATTCTCTTCGGCGCCGGATTCGCGGTGAAACTGCTGTGGTGGATCGCGCTGGCGATCCTCGTGATCTGGCTGCTCGGCTTCCTGGTGCGCGGTACGACCGCGGCCGGAGGGAGGGGTCGATGGTATCGGTGGTGACCGGCCGGTGATCCGTCCGTCACCGGATCCCTGATGATCCGTTCGGCGGTCAGTCACGCGGAAGCAACGGTCCGAGCGGCCCGAGGTCCAGGTTGAGGTCCTCGGGCCGCAGTCCGTAGTGGTCGCGCAGTTCGGCCATGCGTTCCTCCAGCAGCATCAGCGTCAGGCCGATCCGTTCCTCCTGCTGCTCTGTCAGCTCTCCCGTGTCGAAGCGGCGGACCGCCTGCCGCTCCATCAGCTGGCGGAGCAGTTCGACGACCGTCAGCACCAGCTTGACCAGGTCACGTTCGACGGTGTCGGGCTCCAGGTCCAGCCGGTTGCGGGGCTTTCCGGGCGTCCTGTCGGTCATGGTGCTTCGGCCTCCGGCCACGGCGAGGGGACTTGGGCGTTGACCGAGCTGATCAGGGCGTTCAGATCGATGCGGACGAGATCGACGTCCGCGATGCGCAAAGTGATGTCGCCGGTGATGACGACCCCGCCCGCGAGCAGCCGGTCGAGCAGGTCGACCAGGGCGATCTCCCTGTGTTCGACGGCGGTCACACCGCTCCTTCCGTCAGTCCGGTGAAGGAGTAGGCCGCCCAAGGACCGGTGAGTTCCACCCGGATTCCCGGGGTGTCGTCCTCGGTACGGTCCACCAGTTCCACGAATTCCTCGGAACGGGACCGCGGCACCAGATAGGCCGCATTGAGCACGTTGCGACCCGACGCCCCGGAAAGCGTCGCGTTCTGGGGGGTGTGCAGTCGGGAATCCTCGGCGTGCGCCGAGAGCTTTTCATGCAGTCGGCGCGCGAATTCCTCGGCTTTCTGCCACATTTCCTCGTGTGCGATGGTGCGGATACGGCGCTGCCGAAGGTAGTCCCGCCCGGAGGCGGCCTTCGCGGCGGTCCGGCCGCCCCCCGCTGCTTCCCTCTCGTCCCTCTCGCCCTCGTCGACGTAGACCTTGACCCCCCATTCCACGCGCCCCTCGAGCCGCTCCAGAGCACCCCGGAAGTCCTCCTCGCGCTCCTCGAGCATCACTCGGACGCCGCTGTCGTCGCGGAACACGGTGCCGAGCCGCAGCGGCAGCGGAGTGGTGACGCCGGTGAGCGCGTCGATGACGTTCTGGTGGGCGCGGGCCGTGGCGGTGAGCCAGTCCAGGTCCTCCAGATGCGCCTTGAGCGGCTCCTCGGCGAAGTCCTCCTCCGGGACCATGCCGACCACGGCGATCAGACCGTGGTGCTCCAGCTGCCGGGCGGGAACGCCCGCCACCCCCGTCAGCTGGGCCTGGAGAGGGGCGCTGAGGGGGCGGCAGACCGCGTAGACGTACCGGAGTGCACTCACGGTGACGCCTCCTTTCTGCCGCGCGCCTCTTCGAGCTGCTCCGCGTCGCGGGCGGCCTCGAGGCGTTCGAGACGGGTGCGCAGCTCGGCGTTCTCGCGGGTGAGTTCGTCGCGGCGGGCCCGGGAGGAGAGGGCGGGGTCGGACTCCCACCAGTCGATGCCCATCTCCTTCGCCTTGTCGACGGACGCGACGATCAGCCGCAGCTTGATGGTGAGGAGTTCGATGTCGAGCAGATTGATCCGGATGTCGCCGGCGATCACGATGCCCTTGTCGAGCACCCGTTCAAGGATGTCGGCGAGGTTGGCTCCGCTGCTGGGCCCGCCGTAGGGGTCCGGAAGCCGGCGGGGTGTCGTCATCGCCTGCTCCCGGCCGCCGACCGCTCGGCCTCGCGTTCCTCACCCTCTTCTTCACCCTCTTCTTCACCCTCTTGTTCGTCTTCCTCGTACTCCTCCTCCGGCTCCTCTTCCTCTTCTTCCTCCTCCTCGTACTCGCCCTCCGGCTCCTCTTCCTCTTCCTCTTCTTCCTCCTCCTCGTACTCGCCCTCGGGCTCCTCTTCTTCCTCTTCCTCCTCGACGCCCTCTTCTTCGGGGCCTTCCTCCTCCTCGCGCTCCTCCTCGGCGATCGCCTCCTCGTGGGTGCGGACGACCTCGCCGTCGCGGATCTCGCCGCGCCAGCCGTCCTCCGCCTCTCCCTTGAGGGTGATGTAGCGGTCGAAGTTCTTGAAGTCGAGACGGACCCGGCGGCTCTGGGCACGCCAGATGTTGGCGGTCTTCTCGAAGAAGCCGCTGGGGTAGTACTCCATGACCAGCAGGATGCGGGTGAGGTTGTCGTCGAGCCTGTGGAAGGTGATGACGCCCTTGTGGGTGCCCTTGGCGGCCTCCGACGACCACTGGATCTTGTAGTCGGGGATCTGTTCGACTGTGAGGCCCTTCCAGCTCCGGCTGGACCACCAGATCTTCCCCTGCCAGCCGGAAGTCTTGTCGTCGACGCGGCTCGCGCTCTTCACGCCCTTGGCGAAGGTGCTGAAGTCCTGGTACTGGGTCCACTGGTCGTAGGCGGTGCGCAGCGGCACGCCGACGTCGATGGACTCGATGATGACCATGGGCTTGTTGCCGCCTCTGCCCTTGCGCTTGCCCTTGCCGCCGACGAGACCCTGCACGGCCTCGCCCAACTTCTCCTTGGCCTGGCCCGCGCCCGTCTCCAGGACCGCGCGCAGCGGGCCCTTGCCCTCGACCAGCTTGCGTCCGCCCTCCAGGGCGAGCTTGGCGAAGCCAGGGCTGTTGCCCTCGGCGATGTCGTTGAGCTTGACGGTGGTCTCGCCGAGCTTGCGCCCCACGCCGACGAGGAGCTTCTCGGCCCGGGCGGCGAGGTAACCCCGCAGTTCCTGCTTCAGGTGGTCGACCGCCTCGCTCTGGGCGACCTTGGACAGTCCGCCGTTCGCCCCGCCGGTGGCGGAACCCACGGTGCCGGCCATCGTCACCGCCTCCCTTCATCGCTCGACCCGCGGCGCCCGTCACCCCTCGCGGCGGCGGTGTTCTTCGCGGGGGACTTCTTGGCCGGAGCCTTCTTGCCGGCCGTCTTCTTGGCGGCCTTCGGTCCCGGAGCCCGCTTGGCCTGCACCTTCTTCGCGGGCCGCTTCTTGGGCGGGGCCTTCTTCGCCGCCCTCTCGCGCGGCGGGCCCTCCTCTTCCTCGGCGGCATCCTTCTCGCCGCGCGCCCGCTCGGGCCCGGCACCCTCGTCCTCGGCCCCTTCTTCGTCCTCCTCGTCCCGGAGACCGGGCAGGTCCGGCTTCTTCGGCACGACGCCGGACAGCTGGTCACGCACCCGCCCGGTGCGCCCGTGCAGCCGGTCGGCCACGCCCTCGATCTGCCGTTCCAGCAGGGCGCCGGAGGCGGCCTTGCCCACCCCCCGCAGGTCCTGGCGCAGCTGATCGCCGATCTCCTTGAACTGCGGGTTGTCCTGCAGCTGCTGGCGGACCAGATCGGCGACCGCCCGCGGGCTGAGCTGCATGCGCTTCCCGGCGATCATCGAGCCCACGGCGATTGCGAGCTTCATCTTCTTGGTACGTCCGAGGACGTACCCCGCCCCAATGGCGAGGCCCAGTGCGGTTCGATTCATCATGTCGTCCCCTCGCCCGTTGCCGATGTACCACCCAGGCCGATTTCCAGCCGGTCGAGCAGTGCGTCCTCCTCGCGGTCGAACTCCTCCTCTGTCATCTCGCCCCCCTCGAGCCGACGCTCGAGAAGGGCGAGTTCGGCCCGGACGGTCGCCGGGTCGTAGTACTGTCGCTCGGCCTCGGCGAGCAGCTGTCTGATCACCCAGAGGCTGCCGCGCGCCGGTGCGAACGGCAGCAGCAGGGCCTCCGTGAGCAGTCCCATGGGTCACTCCTCGCCCGTGGCCGTGCCGGTCGTCGTCGCCGCGGGCTCGGCAGGGCCCGGCTCGACGAAGCTGTACGGCGGCAGCGGCCCGTTGACCCGCAGTTCGAGATGCGGCTGGTTCTTGCGGACCTCCTCCACGGCAGCCAGGAACTCCTCGGCGGAGTCGTGGGGCACGAGGAAGGAGAAGTTGGCCAGCCAGCCGGTGGACTCCGGGCCGGCGCTGACGGCCTCGGCGGCCGGTCCCAGAACGCGCCGCAGCTCCTCGGCGTCCTCCGCCTCGCGGCTCTGCACCGCCTGGGCGGCCATCTCGCCGAGCCGCAGGCGGTCGTCGTAGCTGCCGCCGCCGGTCTGCCGGTTGGCCTCCGCCAGCGCCCGCAGCTCCGGGTTCTCGGCCATGACCAGGTGCAGCACCGCCTCCTGGTCGTGGCTGGCCTTGACGTTGTACTCGACCGTGCCCGCCAGGACGGACAGACGCTCCCGGTAGTGCTCGGCGCGCTCGGCGAGCACCTCGGTGACGGCGGTGTCGTCCGGGGCGACGCTGCCGAAGCGCATGGGCAGCACCGAGCCGCCCGCGCCTGCCTCGCTGAGCACGTTCTGGTGGGCGAGCAGGTCCCTGCGCTTGGGCCGCAGGCCCTCGGGGGCGTCGCTGACGATCGCCACCAGGTCGCCCTCCTTCACGATCCGGACCGGGCACGGCGGATCGCCGACGCCACCCATGTCCTTGGGGAGTGAGGGGTGCGAGTTCGCGGCGATGCCGTAGACATAGGTGCTCACTCCTGCTCCTCCTCCCTCTTCCGGGCGGACGTGCTCTTGCGCGGCCGCGGCCTCTCCTCGCTCTGGCCCTCCTCACGGGCCTGCTTGAAGGCGCCGGAGATCGTCTCCGCGGCTCCGGACAGGGCGCCCTTCGACTTGCCCCGCGCGCCCGACTCGGTGATCTCGCCGACCAGGTCGGGAAGTCCGGGGCTCTTGCGTGGACCGGCCTCGAGGTCGAGCCGGTTGCAGGCCTCGGCGAAGCGCAGATAGGTGTCGACGCTGGCGACCACGACGCGCACGTCGATCTTCAGAATCTCGATGCCGACGAGGGAGACACGGACGAACGCGTCGATGACGAGCCCTCGGTCGAGGACGAGCTCCAGGACGTCGTACAGTCCGCTGGAGCCGCCACCTCCGCCGGTTTGCTGTGCCGGGACAACGGTCATGCCGACCGCTCCTCCTTGTCTGTATGGGGTGTCGGTGTGTGTGCAGGGCCGCGGTCTACTGGCGACCGCCCGGCCGATGTGCGTCGGCCCTCCCGCGCTCGTAGCGGCGAACGCGCCGGTAGCCGGCGAGCTCACCGTCGTCGGTGAGCTCCACCTCGTAGCTCGCGAGCAGACTCATCGTGTCGGGGACCCGGGCGAGCTCCAGGACCTCGATCTCCAGTTGCCAGCCGTCCTCCGTACGCTCGAAGGACGACACGGACTCGGGGGTCATGCCGGTCAGCTCCGAGAACTGGACGCGTGCCTGGCGCACCACTTCCATCGGGCTCAGCCGGTCCTCTGCCGCGCCGTCCCCGGAGTTTTTGGGTGAATTCTGTGAATTCGATGCACTCGATGTGTTTGACATGGCGACCTCGTAAGCCGAGTGCCCAGTGTCTTCCGCACAAACATGCGGATCCTGTTTTCGGACAGGCGCATGCGTCTCCTCGTGGACCGGGCTCCCGGGCCGGCTCCGCCGCCGGGGCCGCATACTCACCCGCGGCGACGATTCGACTCCGTCGTGTCGTCAGCGGAGCGCTTCGAGGCGCCTGCGCGCCGGGGCCAGGGCGCGGGCCCTCAGTCCGGCCCAGGGCTCGGTGCGGGCCTGGTCCACCGCGTCGGTGACGGTCCAGCGGCGGGCGTCCACCTCCGGGTCGTCCAGCTGGTCCCAGGACAGGGGCGTGGCGACCGGGGCGCCCGGCCGGGCACGAACGGTGAAGGGGACGACCGCGGTCTGTGCGTACGCGTTGCGCTGCACGTCGAGATAGAGCCGGTCGCCCCGGTCATTCTTGCGGGCGGCGGTGGTGAGCAGGTCGGGGTGTGCGTCGGCGAGGGTGTCGGCGACGTCCTTGGCGAACTCACGCGCCTCGTCGATGTCGTGGTCGCCGCTGATGGGCACGACGACGTGCAGTCCCCGGGAGCCGGTGGTCATCAGACCCGACGGCAGCCGCAGTTCGCCGAGGAGTTCTCCCAGCAGCCGGGCCGCGTGCCGCACCTGGCCGAAGTCGTCGCCCGCCGGGTCGAGGTCGAAGACGATCCGGTCGGGCCGCTCGAGCCTGCCGACCCGGGAGAGCCAGCGGTGCAGGGTGAGACAGGCCTGGTCGGCGAGGTACACGAGGGTGGCCGTGTCGTCGCAGACGGTGTGGCAGACCGTGCCGCCCTCCTTGGGCACTTCGACGCGGTGGATCCAGTCCGGGTAGTACTCCGGGGTGTTCTTCTGCATGAAGCGGGGTCCGTCGACACCGTCGGGGTGCCGCTCCAGCATCAGGGGCCGTCCGCGCAGATGGGGCAGCATGAAAGGGGCGACCGCGCGGTGGTACGCGACCAGGTCTGCCTTCGTGTACTCCTTGCCGTCACCGTCGCCCGGGAACAGCACCTTGTCCGGCCGGTGGATCTCCACCGTGCGACGGCCCACCCGCACGGCACGCGTGCTGGTCATCGTGCTCCCTTCTCCTACCGCACGACGGCGTGTTCCACCAGCAGTCGGGCCGCGGCCGCGATCGACTCGGCGTCGATGCCCGCCGCATGCAGCTGCTCGGCGGGGGTCGCCGAGCCCGGCATCATGCGGACGGCGAGGCGCACCAGGCGGGGCACGGGGCGTCCGTCGACGAAGGCGTCGAGGACCGCGTCGCCGAGGCCGCCCTCCTCGCGGTGGTCCTCGACGGTGAGCAGGCATCCGGTGCGCTCGGCGGCATCACGCAGAGTGGCGCGGTCGACGGGCTTGACCGAGTAGAGGTCGATGACCCGGACCCGTATGCCCTGTTCGGCAAGGCTGTCGGCGGCCTTCAGCGCTTCGTGGACGGTGACCCCGGCGGCGACGACGGTGAGCCGGTCCTCGGCGGAGGCGCGCAGGACCTTGCTGCCGCCGACCGGGAACTCCTCGGTCGGGCCGTAGATGACCGGTGTCTTCCCGCGCGAGGTGCGCAGATAGCGAATGCCCTCGAGGCCGGCCATCGATGCGACGAGCCTCGCGGTCTGGTTGGCGTCGCACGGGTACAGCACGGTCGACTCGTACACCGAGCGGAACATCGCGAGGTCCTCGAGGCCCATCTGCGACGGCCCGTCCTCACCGATGGCGCAGCCCGCGTGCGAGCCGACGAGGTTGATGCCGGAGCCGCTGATCGAGGCCATACGGACGAAATCGTGGGCGCGGGTGAGGAACGCGGCGAACGTCGAGGCGTACGGCACCCATCCGCGTGCCGCCATGCCGACGGCGACCGCGACCATCAGCTGTTCGGCGATGTAGCACTCGAAGTAGCGCTCGGGGTGCTCCTTGTGGAAGTACTCGGCACGCGTGGAGTCGCCGACCTCGCCGTCGATGGCGACGACGTCGCCACGGGCGTGACCGAGCGCGGCCAGCGCCTGGCCGAAGGCATCGCGGGTGGGGACCTCGTCACCGACGTCGTAGCGCGGCAGATCCAGGTGGCCGCCCTGTACGGCGTGCAGCATCCGGGCCGCGGGCGGCGGCTGGACCTCCACGCGCAGGTCCCGCACGCCGCCGAGCTCCGCGATCGCCTCCTCGGCGTCCGCCAGGGGCTTGCCGTGCATGCCCTCGCGGTCCTGGACGGCGGTGACACCCTTGCCCTTGAGGGTACGGGCGAGGATCACGGTGGGCTGTCCGGCGGTGGACTCGGCCTCGGAGCAGGCGCGGTCGATGGCGTCGACGTCGTGCCCGTCGACCTCGATCGTGTGCCAGTCGAAGGCCTTGAAGCGACGTGCGTACGCGTCCAGGTCGTGGCCGTGGCGGGTGGGGCCGCGCTGGCCGAGCCGATTGACGTCGACGATCGCGATCAGGTTGTCGAGGTGTTCGTACCCGGCGTGCTCGGCGGCCTCCCACACGGAACCCTCGGCCAGTTCGCTGTCGCCGCACAGCACCCATACGTGGTAACCGGTGTGGTCCAGACGCTTCCCGGCCAGGGCGACGCCGACGCCGACGGGCAGCCCCTGGCCGAGCGAGCCGGTCGCCGTCTCCACCCAGGGCAGCCGGCGGGGCGTGGGGTGCCCTTCCAGACGGCTGCCGAGCTTACGGAAGGTGAGCAGCTCGGTCTCGTTGATCGCTCCGGCGGCCTTGTAGGCGGCGTAGAGGAGGGGAGAGGCGTGCCCCTTGGAGAGGATGAACCGGTCGTTGCCGGGGTGGGCGGGACGTTCGAAGTCGTAGCGGAGGTGGTTGGCCAGCAGGACGGCGATCAGGTCCGCGGCGGACATCGAGGAGGTGGGGTGGCCGGAGTTGGCCGCAGCGGCGGCGCGGACGCTGTCGACGCGCAGTTGCTGGGCCAGTTCATGGAGCTGACGGGAGTTCATGTGTTCTCCTCCGTACCGGAGATGTCGGTGGCACCGGGTAGCCGGGCGAGTTCGGGCGAGGCCGACTCCAGCGGCACCGACCAGGAGCGGACCAGCCCCAACTGGACGGCCTGGCGCGGAAGTACGGCCTCCAGGAGCCAGTCGGAGCCGACCCGGACGCGGTTGCCCGGCATCGCGGCGAGGTGGTATCCGCGGGTGACGGCTCCGGCGACCGGCCCGGACAGGGGGATGCCCAGCGGGTTGGCGGCGGCCTTCACGCCGGCGAGGTCCACGACGAAGCCCAGATCGCGGTGGCGGTAGACGCGCCGGGAGCCGATACCGAGGGAGGCGGCCACATTGCGGGCACAGACCTTGCCGTGCCGCCAGGCGTGCTGTGCCGTCATCGGCGTGTACTGGCCGGGCTTCTCCAGATCGGGCACGGCTGCCGCGTCCCCACAGGCGAACACGTCGGGGTGGCCGGGCACCTGGAGATACGGGTCGACGAGCAGCCGTCCGCGCTCCAGGGGCCGGCCGAGGCCCTCGACCAACGGATCGGGACGCACGCCGACGCACCACACCACCGTGCGGGTCTCGACGAACTCCCCGTCGGTCAGCAGGACACCGTCGTGCGTCGCCTCCTTCACGGAGGTCCCCATCCGTACGTCGACGCCGCGCTGTCGCAGCACCCGGTCGGCGGTGCGCGAGAGCCGCTCGTCCAACTCGGGCAGCACGCGCGGCGCGATGTCCAGCAGCATCCAGCGCGGCCGCATGTCGTGGCGCATCGGGTTCTGGCGCACGATCTCGTCGGTGAACAGCTGCCCCTGCGCGGCGACCTCGGTTCCGGTGTAGCCGGCCCCGACCACCACGAACGTGCATCGTGCCGAGCAGTTCTTGGGGTCCTCGGACGCGCCGGCCAGCTCGATCTGACGGACCACGTGGTCGCGCAGGTAGAGCGCCTCGGGCAGTCCCCGGAAGCCGTGCGCGTGCTCGGCGACGCCGGGGATCGGCAGCAGCTTGTTGACGCTTCCGACGGCGAGCACGAGCCGGTCGTAGCCGAGTGTGCCGCCCTGGCCCTCCGGGTCGGTGTAGTGCACGGTGCGCGCGTCCAGATCGATCCCGTCGGCCTCGCCGAGCACCAGGCGGACATGGCGCAGGGTGCCGGTGAGCGACACGGTCACGCGCCGTGGCTCCAGGATCCCCGCGGCGACCTGGGGAAGCAGCGGGAGATACAGAAAGTGGTCGGTCGGGTTGAGCAGGGTGATGTCGGCCCGGTGCCGGGTCAGCCGGGACAGGGTGCGTGCCGTCCGGTACCCGGCGAATCCGGCACCGACGATCAGGATGCGGGGTCGACTCACGATTCGCCTCCGGTGCGGTCGCGCGTACGTCGTCTGCGTCTGCCTGGCGGGCGCACGAATGCCACCCTTGGGAGACCTTCCGCGTCCCCCCGGCCGGGGCGCCCAAACGCCACCCGCCGGGCGTTTCGCCCACATCCCGGCGGTTACCCGGCCGGAGACCGACACGGTAAGCCCTGTTCCGGAGGTCCCCCATGACCGAGTACGGCTATTTCCTCTCGTGCGAGGAGTTCGGTCCCGCGGATCTGATCGAACAGGCGCGGATGGCCGAACAGGCCGGATTCCAGGCGCTGTGGATCTCGGACCACTACCACCCGTGGAACGACGCACAGGGGCAGAGCCCCTTCGTGTGGTCGGTGATCGGTGCGATCGCCGAGGCGGTGTCGCTGCCGATCGAGACCGCGGTGACCTGCCCGACGGTGCGGATGCATCCGGCGATCGTGGCCCAGGCCGCCGCGACGAGCGCGGTGATGACCGGCGGCCGTTTCCGGCTGGGCGTCGGCTCGGGCGAGGCGCTGAACGAGCACATCCTCGGCGATCCCTGGCCGACCACGAACGTGCGCCTGGAAATGCTGGAGGAGGCCATCCAGGTCATGCGCCGGCTGTTCTCCGGCGAGGGGGTCAGCCACTACGGCACCCACTACAAGGTGGAGAACGCCCGCCTCTACACGGTGCCCGACGCGCCCGTCCCGATCGACATCTCCGGCTTCGGCCCCGCGGCGACCTCGCTCGCGGCCCGGGTGGGCGACGGCTACATCACGATGACGCCCGACGAGTCGCTGGTGTCGCAGTTCCGCAAGGGCGGAGGCGGTGCCAAGCCGGTCAACGGCGGTACGAAGGTCTGTTACGGCACCGACCGCGAGGAGGCCGTCCGTACGGTGCGCGGGCTGTGGGCCAACGAGCTGCTGCCCGGCGAGATGGGGCAGGTGCTGCCCTCGCCGAAGCACTTCGAGCAGCTGGAGCCGCTGATCACCGAGGACATGGTGCGCGAGAACAGGGTGTGCGGGGACGACGTGGACGACCACGTGGCGGCGCTGACCGCGTTCACCGACGCGGGCTTCGACCGCGTCTACGTCAACCAGATCGGCCCCGACCAGCGCGGCTTCTTCGACTTCTATCGCACGAAGGTGCTGCCGCAGCTGCCGCGGTAGGACAACCGGGATCCACACGCGGCGGGCGGGCTCCGCCGGCGTCAGCCACGGTGGCTGGCGGAGGCCGGCCGTCACCACGGCACCCCACGGCGGCGGAGGCCGGCCGTCACCACGGCACCCAGACCGCCCACCAGCAGACCCGCGCCGATCCTCCCCCGGTTCCGGGACAGCCACTCCTCCGGGCTTCCCTGCAGGGACTCCGCGTCGAAGCGGCCGTGGGCCCCGAAGTCGTGGCCGTGCGGGCCGTCCGCGGGGGACCAGAGGTTCCCCGCCCCGTCGTGCTCCCCCCTGTCCTGCTGCGCGTCGTACCCGGTACGGGCGAGATAGCGGTCCAGCAGCCCCGGGGCCACGGCGTTGGCGATCAGCGTGGTCACCGTCGAGCCGCCCACCCAGTACTCCCGGCGCCGTGCGTGCCGGGCCGCGTGCACGATCGCGCGTGCGGCCACCTCCGGCTGGTAGACCGGCGCGACCGGCCGGGCCCGCCCCGGCATCCGGCTCAGCACCCAGTCGAACTGCGGGGTGTTGAGGGCGGGCAACTGCACCATCGTCGTGCGTACCCGCGACCCGTCGTGCAGCAGCTCGCACCGCAGTGACTCGTTGAAGCCCTGAATGGCGTGCTTGGCTCCGCAGTACGCCGACTGCAGCGGTATCCCCCGGTACGCGAGCGCCGAACCGACCTGGACGATCGTGCCGTGGTTCGCGGGCAGCATGTGGCGCAGGGCGGCCCGCGTGCCGAACACACAGCCGAGGTATGTCACTTCGGTGACCCGGCGGTACTCGTCCGGCGCGATCTGAGTGAACGGCGCGAAGACCCCGGCGAACGCGTTGTTGACCCAGACGTCGATCCGCCCGAACACGTCCACGACCTGCTGCGCCGCGTCCTCGACCGCCCTCGCGTCCGCCACGTCGACGGGCACGACGAGCGCCTCACCTCCGACGCGCTTCACCTCGTCCGCGGCCGCGGCGAGGCCCTCGCGGCCCCGGGCGAGCAGGGCCACCCGGTCGCCGCGGGCGGCGAAGGCCAGGGCCGTGGCCCGGCCCACGCCGCCGCTGGCCCCGGTGACCACGACCGCCCTGCGGCGCCTCGGCAGTGCCCCCGGCAAAGCCCTGGCCATCGCTCACCGGGCCCGGTGGTGCGGCGCCTCAGGATCCGGTCCCGGCCCCCCGGCTCCCGGCGCGGCGGTGTCGGGGATGCCCGGCGTCGGGGCGCCCGGCCCGGGGGCCCCGGGTACGGTGGGCGGCGTCGGCGGGTAGGACATGCCGGGCCCGCTCGGCGGCGATGCAGGCGGTGTACCACCGAGGACACGGCCCCCGGCGCCGTGCGCCGGAGCACCGTGAGCCCCGTGGCCACCACCGGAACGGGCCGCGCCGCGCAGCAGATACGCCGCCACGCCCAGCACCGCCGCCGTGATCAGCGCGGCCGCCCAGCCGGGCAGCCCCAGTGAAAGGGCCAGGCCGAGGGCGAGCGCCAGTGCGGCGCCCGCGTACAGGCCGACGGCGCCGGAGGCGGCGTACAGTGCGGCCGTGCGGCGCTGCTTGCGCGTCTGCTCGCGCAGCTCGTCGCGCACGGCCTCACGGGCCACCTGTGCCAGCTCGTCGACCAGGTCCTTGTCGAGATGTTCCAGATGTTCCAAGCGGTTCATGCCCGCCGGGTACCCGGAGCGAAGCGCGCATAACGCCGCGCGCGCAGCCTCGCACGCCCCGTACCCGCAGGTCGGGACGGCGTGGATCCATCCGAAACGATCTCCTCGCCGGCGGACCCCAACTAGGCTCGTGCGCATGGAGATTCTGGGAGCCACGCTGCGGATCTGCGTCGACGACCTGGAGGCTTCGGTTCCGTTCTACGAGAGACTCGCGGGCGGCCCCGCCCTGCGTTTCGAGCGCGGCGGCGTCTCGGTGGCCGCGGTCGGCTGCTTCCTGCTGATGAGCGGACCGGAGCCCGAGCTCGAGATCCTGCGCAAGGTCGCCGCGACCATCGCGGTGAAGGACGTCGACGAGGCGCACCGGGTCCTCACCGACTCGGGCGCCCGAATCCTCGCGGGCCCGGTGGCGACGCCGGCAGGCCGCAACCTGATCGCCATGCACCCTGACGGTTCGGTGTACGAGTACGTGGACCGCGGCCCGACCGACTGACCGCCGATGGCGTCACACCGGCCGGTCCCCGTCCTCGGGCCGCATCCGGAAGTCGTACCGGGCCGGCAGTGGCTCGTCGGTGATCCGGGCCCACAGCTCGCCGATGGTCTCAGCGCCCTCCCGCAGGTCGGCGACCTCGAACCCCGACTCGAAGACGGCCCGGGCGCCTTCCCGATCCCCCTCCGCCAGCAGCAGCCCGGCCTCGATCAGCCGGAAGCGGCCGCGCTCGCGCGTCGCGGGGTGCAGGCGGTGCCACACGGCGCGGGCGTCGGCCGAGCGGCCCACGGCCAGCAGTGCCTCGATCGCCTCGTGGCCGAGCGCCGCCGTGGCGGCCGTCCAGCTCTCCCCGTCGTCGCGGCGCTCCCGGCACAAGTCGTCGAAGGCCTCGGCATACCGGTCGGCGGCGCGCTCCCGGTTGCCGGCCTCCTGGTCGGCCACGGCGAGGCTGCGCAGCAACGGCCAGAGGGACGGCGCGAGTTCGAGGGCGCGCTCCCAACTGCGCACCGCCTGCGCCCGGTCGCCCGCATGCCACTGGGCGACCCCGAGGTGATACTCCGTCAGCGGGCGTGCGGGCGCGGTCTCCAACATGTCCCGCCAGTGCGATGCCACCAGCGTCTCACCCGGCGGTCCGACCCGCCGCGGCTCGGGGAAGGAACCGGTCCGCAGCAGCTCCCGCCACGGGGCCTGCGCGTCGCCGAGTGTCGACTCCTCGAACGGCGTGCCCGGCAGCTTGTCGCCTGTGCGCAGCACTTCGAGCGCGCCCCAGCCGGAGCCGGCGGCGAGCATCTCACCGGGCTCGGCGTCGGCACACGACTGCCACGCCTCGTACGCGGCGTCGACCGTCGCGCGTGGCAGGACGGCGTCGAGCCGCCTCTCGGCCCCGCGCAGGACGGCGGACCACTCGCCCTCCCGCTCCGTGCTCATGGGCCCGTACGCCTCCAGCCACGACACCTCGCTCCCGGCCTCCAGCCGTACGTGCTCCAGCTGGGTGCGGGCAAGTCCGGCCTGGATCTCGCAGTAGCCGCCGGTACCCGGTGCGGTGAGCCACTCCTGCCAGCGGCGCCCGCCGGTGCCCGTGCCCCACACGAACAGCTTCCGTCCGCACAGCACGTCGGTCGACGTCTGCACCAGCCCGTGGCCGTCCTCGCCGAGCGCGGCGATCCAACGGCGCCGTCCGTCGGGCACCTCGTAGAAGTAGTCGGCGGCGTGAGCGCTGTTGAGGGGGTACGTGCGGTCCACACCGTCGTTCGACGGCACGGGGACCCGCCGGCGGGTGTACCCGAAGTGCCACGCCTCGTGGGCCGGGGCGAGGACCCGGCACTCCTCCGGCACCGCGATGTTGGACCACCAGTACACCGGCGCGGGCTTCTCGTGCGGATTGCGGACGCGGACGCCGACGTACAGGAAGTCGGAGCCCTCCGGCAGCCAGAGATCGACCTGGAAGGGGAGGTCGCGCAGGCGTTCCCATTCCCACAGGCGCAGTATCGGGCCGCCGTCGGGCGCCGTGACGCGGGCCGCGTGCAGGGGGGAGCAGGACAGTGCGGTGTGGCCCGTGGCACCGATGTTCCACTCGATGCCGCCGGAGAACCAGGCGCCGTTGAGCGCGAAACAGGCGGGCTGGAACACCGGGTTGCGGTACAGGAGTTCACGGCCGGTCGGCTTGTGGAACAGCGACGCGATCCGTCCGCCGAGGCCGGGCAGAACGGTGGCGCGCAGCCGGTCGTTCTCGATCACGAGGGTGTCGACGGCCCGGGCTTCGCGGGCTCTGCCGTAGCCGTCCCTCACGCGCACGGGCAGCAGGCTGTGCAGCGGCGCGTAGCCGATCTGCCGGGCCATGTCGCGCGGCAGGTCCTCCCTGTCGCGGTCCTCGATACGGTGCATCTCGTCGAGCGGCCGCAGCGGGGGCAACGGATTGTCCGGTCCCAGTGCCGCGGCGGGCAGCGTCATTGCGTCCCGTCGGATCGTCGTCACGATCCCCATGGAACCCGCCCGCCGACGAGCCGACCAGAGGTCCTGCCGGTCAGGATTCCGCAAAGGCGGCCCGTTTCAGGGGGGAATCCCCCGCTGGACCCCGGCCCGACCGGTCCCCCTGAGCTTCGTAAAGGCATCGAAACGGCCGGGAAATACTGTGGCGGGACTCTTCCGTGGAGCCGCTCCCGGGTCGTCCGGGAAGCGGTTCCGTGCGTGCGGAGGAGAAAGTGATCAACAAGCCCGCTTCAGGACGAGACCCGTCCCTGACCGGAAGCAGCCCGATCGGCAGTCTCCCGGTCACGGCCCCTGGCCGGTGGACGACTTCGCCGAGGGGATCGAGGGGATCCGTACCCGGAACAAGGCCCCCTGGCCGGGCCCGGTGATCAGGTCGACGTGCCCGTCATGGGCGGCGACGAGGGCCGAGACGATGGCCAGGCCGAGGCCCGCGCCGCCGCCCAGGTGGCGGTTACGGGAGGCGTCCACCCGGTAGAAGCGCTCGAAGACCCGCTTCGCCTGGTCGGGCTCCAGACCCGGACCCTGGTCGGCGACCTCGATGACGCCCTGGCCGTCGAGGGTCCCGACGCCGATGCGCACCGGCGTGCCGGGCGGGGTGTGGGCGACCGCGTTGCCCACGAGGTTGGCGACGACTTGACGCAGCCGGGCCTCGTCGCCCAGCACGAGGGCGGGCGCCGGCGGCAGGCCGCCGCCCGGGCCGCTGAGGAAGACCGGGCGGCTGGCATCGAGCGCGGTGGTGTCGTGCAGCGCGTCGGCCGCCAAGGTGCGCAGGTCCATGGGGGCGACCTCCAGAGGTCGGCGCTCGTCTGCCCGGGCGAGGGTGAGCAGGTCCTCGACCAGGCCGGCCAGCCGCACCGCCTCACGTTCGATACGCGTCATCGTCCGTTCGACGTCGGCCCTTCCGGGGAGCCCGCCCATGCGGTACAGCTCGGTGGAACCGCGGATTCCGGCAAGCGGTGTGCGCAGTTCGTGGCTGGCGTCGGCGATGAAACGCCGCATGCGCTCCTCGGACTCGGTGCGCGCGGCGAAGGCCGATTCGATCTGCGCCAGCATGCCGTTCAGCGCGGCGGACAGCCGGCCGGCCTCGGTGCGCGCCGAGGCGTCCGGCATCCGGTGCGACAGCGGGAGGCCGGCGGCGATTTCGGTGGCGGTGGCCTCGATGCTGCGCAGTGGTCGCAGCCCGGCCCGTACCGCGAACCAGCCGGCCACGCCCAGCACGACGGCCATGATGGCGCCGATCAGCAGGAACGCAGTTCGCAGGTGGGTCGTCGTGGAGGTGACGTCGTCGAGCGAGACGGCCACCATGACGCGGTAGGGCAGGCGCAGCTGGGGCGTGGTGTGCGCCGAGCCGGAGGGGACGGCGTTCTGCTTTCCGGAGGTGCGGTCGACCGCAAGGATGAGCACCCGCCAGTCGCCCTGGCCGCCGTCGCTCGGTACGTCGAAGGGGGTTCCGGTGCGGGCGCGCAGTTGCGCGGCGTCCATCGTCGGCCAGCTCGGAGGCGAGTCCTCGGGCGAGATGGGGACACGCAGCTGCTCGGAGACGCGTCCGTCGGACGCGGCGAAGGCGACCGCGTACTGGCTGGGCAGCAGGGGGGTGCTGTATCCGCCGTCCTTGGGCCGCATCGCCAGTGGGCCGCCCGTGGCCAGCCGACGCGTGGACAGATCCCCGAACCGCTTCAGCTGCTGGTCGACGCGCTGGACGAGATCGCGCTGGACGGACCCGAGTACCACGGTGTCGCTCGCCGAGAGCCCGACGACGACCAGTACGACCGACAGCACGACGAGCTGGGAGCGCAGCGAGAACGCCGACGGGCGCACCGATCGCACCCGGCGTGCCCGTTCGGAGTGCGGTCCGGAGTCGGCTCGGGGGCGCCGTCGCACGGTCGCGGTTGCGGTGCGCCCGGCGATCATCAGGGCCGCCTGCGCAGCACGTAACCGACGCCGCGCACCGTGTGGATGACTCTCGGGGCGTCCCCCGCGCCGACGTCGAGCTTGCGGCGCAGGTAGGAGATGTACGACTCGACGATGCTGAGGTCGCCGCCGAAGTCGTATGCCCATACGTGCTCGAGGATCTGCGCCTTGGACAGCACTTTGCCGACGTTGGCCATCAGGTGGGCGAGCAGTTTGAACTCGGTGGGCGACAGCGCGATCGGACGGCCGGACCGCAGCACCTGGTGGCCGGCGAGGTCGAGTTCCAGGTCGCCGACCACCAGTGTGCCGCTGTCGTCCGCGCCGCCGGTCCGGCGCAGGATGGCCCGGATGCGGGCGATCAGCTCCTCCAGGCTGAACGGCTTGGTGACGTAGTCGTCGCCTCCCGCGGTCAGCCCGCTGACCTTGTCGCCGACGCCGTCCCTGGCGGTGAGGAAGAGAACGGGCAAGTGGTCGCGGACGGTCGTGCCCCGGCCGCGGGCAGAGGATCCCTCGCGCAGCCGCTTTACCACGTCGAGACCGGTCATGTCCGGCAGCATCACATCCAGAACCACCAGGTCGGGTGGTTCCGCCGCCACCGCCGCCAGGGCTTCCGCGCCGGTGGCGGCCGAGTCCACCGTGAACCCCGCGAAGCGCAGCGAGTCCGAGAGCAGTTCCCTGATATTCGGTTCGTCCTCGACAACCAGCAGGCTGGCCTCACGTACGTCCGTGGTCATCTGCCCTCCAGTACCGGATGCGGTGGAACTGGCGAAAAATAACCCCTCACGCTGTGAGGATGCTGTCAGTTGCCGGCGGTGGTGCCTCCCGCCCCGCTGCGGGTACCGCCGAACCCGCCACCGAACCCGCCACCGAATCCGCCCGTCGTGCCGCCCTCCGACACCGCCGTCGCGGCGACGTCGCCGGAGGAGGTCTGATTGCCGCGCACGGTGATCATCTGGCCGGGTTGCAGGTCGGATACCTTGCCGTTCTTGGCCTCGCTGACCTGCGTCGACTTGCTGGTGGTGACCTTGACCACGTTGCCCTGGGCATCGGTGACGTAGATCGTGCTGCCGTCGACCACCTTGATCGTACCGACCGTCATACCGGTGCCCCCGCCTGAGGCGTTGCCGGGCCCGGCACCGGCGCCCTGGGTGCCGGCCCGCCCGCCCGCGAACGCGGCTCCGCCCGGTGCGCCGGTGCCTGAGGTTCTGTTCTTCTCCACCAGGACGCCGCCGCTGAAGGACAGCGCGGCGATCACCGCGCCGGACAGCAACAGGCGTGACCAGGGCAGTTTGGGTCGCGGCGGCGCGCTCAGCTCGGCGGTGATGTCCCGCACGTCCGGCGGCTCGGCGAGCACGTCCTCGGGCTGGTCGGCCATCTCCTCCGGTGGCTCGGTCACCGCGTCCGGCGGTCCGGGTTCGGTCGACGACTCCGGTGGTGAATCCAGGGCGCCTCTGGGGTGACGGTGTCGGGCCATTGTCGATTCCTCCTTGATGCCGGTGTCATTCGTGCCGGAGCGCTTCGATCGGCCGCAGGCTCGCGGCCCGGTTCGCCGGGTAGCTGCCGAAGAAAAGTCCGATGGCGACGGCGATGGCGAGGGCGCCGACCACCGAAGCGGGGATGATCACCGGTTTGATGCCTGCGATGGTGAACCGGGAGCCGAGCATCCCCAGTGCGGCCCCGAGCCCCCCGCCGATCAGCGACAGCAGCGTGGACTCGGCCAGGAACTGGCCGAGGATCACGCCCTTTGGGGCGCCTATCGCCTTGCGGATACCGATCTCCCTGGTCCGTTCGGTCACGGTCACGAGCATGATGTTGGTGATCCCGATCCCGCCGACCAGCAGTGAGATGGCGGCCACGGCGCCGAGCAGCACGGTGAACGTCTGGGTGGTGGACGCCTGAGCCGTCAGCAGTGAGGCCTGGTTGTTCACCCGGAAGTCCAGCGCTGAGGGGTTGGTGATGCCGTGGCGTCCCATCAGGACGGTGGTGATCTCGTTCTGCGCCGGGGTGGTCGCGGCGGCCGACTTCGCTTCCACCAGGATCTGGCTGAGGGATCCGAATCCGGTGAAGGCGTTCTGCACCACGGGCAGTGGTGTGATCACCACGTCGTCCGGGTCCTGGAATCCGGCGCCGCCCTTCGTGGCCAGCTCCCCCACCACGGTCAAGGGCGTGCCGCCGACCACCATGGTCTTGCCGACGGGATCGGCCGTGCCGAACACGTCGGTCGCCGTCGTCGAGCCGATCACGGCGACCTTGTGCGAGTTGAGCACGTCGTTGTCGCTGAAGTAGTCGCCCTTGACGACCTTGCTGTTGGACGTCTCGAAGTAGGCCGGGTAGGTGCCGACGATCTGGCCGACGGTGTGCGAGGTGCCCTGGTAGACCGCGGTCTGGGAAGTGGTGACCTCGGGGGCGACCGACTTGATGTCCGGGGCCTGGCTGGGGTCGGCCAGCGCCTTGGCGTCGTCAAGGGTGAGCGGCTTGATGGTGGTCGCGGTGCTCGTGGCGCCGAAGCCGCTGCCGGAGGTGACCGTCAGCGAGTTGGTGCCGAGCTTCTCGATGGAGTCCTTCACCTGCTGCGAGGAGCCGTTGCCGACGGCGAGCAGCACGATGACCGCGGCGACGCCGATGAGGATGCCCAGCATGGTCAGGAGGGAGCGCACCTTGTTGGCCGCGAGTCCGGCCGCCGCGAAGCGCAGGGTCTCGAAGGGGTTCACCGCTGACTCCCCTCAATCGTCGGGATCCCCGACACGGTGTTCGTCACGGTCCTCGGCGCGGCCGGTGGGAGGAAGGCGTCCGGATCCACCAGGGCGGGGGGCGGGCCGGCCACCGGAGCCTGCCGCACGTCCTCGACGATCTGGCCGTCCACCAGCCGGATCACGCGCTTGGCGTGCCGGGCGACTTCGTCCTCGTGAGTGATCATCACGACCGTGCGTCCGGTGGCGTTGAGGCGGTCGACGATCCCGAGCACTTCGTCAGTGCTGCGGCTGTCGAGGT
Organism: Streptomyces sp. NPDC022910; assembly: GCF_055561075.1. NCBI lineage: Bacteria > Bacillati > Actinomycetota > Actinomycetes > Kitasatosporales > Streptomycetaceae > Streptomyces > Streptomyces sp. NPDC022910. The sequence continues at coordinate 194,642 of NZ_JBVHHL010000004.1, read as the reverse complement.
TTCCGGTGGGCTCGTCGGCGAGCAGCATGGCCGGCGAGGTGACCAGGGCACGGGCCACCGCGACGCGCTGCTGCTGACCGCCGGAGAGCTGGTTGGGCCGGTGGTCGAGCCGTTCGCCCAGGCCGACGAGGCTCAGCGCGGCGACGGCCCGGCGGCGGCGGTCGGCGGCCTTCACCCCCGCGTAGGCGAGCGGCAGTTCGACCTGCGCGAGTGCCGTGGTGCGCGGCACCAGGTTGAACGCCTGGAAGACGAAGCCGATCTTCCGGTTGCGCACCAGGGACAACTGGTGCTCGTCCAGGCCTCCGACGTCGATGCCGTCCAGCAGGTAGCGTCCGGAGGTCGGCACGTCCAGGCAGCCCAGGATGTTCATCAGCGTGGACTTGCCCGACCCGGAACTGCCCATGATCGCCACCAGGTCCCCCTCGATGACGGTCAGATCCACTCCCAGCCGCTCGCCCGTGGTCGGGTCGGCCGGTCCGGACAGCGCGTGCACGGCTGCCTCGCCGTCTCCGTACGTCTTGACCAGGGACCGCACGTCGATGACCGGTACAGGTCCCCCCAGGCCCGGGCCGACAGCGCCCCCGGCCTGGCCAGCTGTCGCCGCACGCCGCCCATGGCCTGCCGTCAGCAGTTCGTCCTCCGACAGACGGCGTCCGCGAATCGGGCGCCGATTCGGGCGCAGCGACCGGCTCATCCGCGGCCTCCGCCGATGCCGCCGGCCCCGCGGCCCCCGGCGCCGCCCGCACCGCCGGCACGGCCACCGGCTCCCCCTGCGCCACCGGGGAAGGCGCCGCTGGGGAAGCCGCCCGTGCCGCTGGAGGCCGCGCTGGCGATGCTCACCTGCTCCCCCTCGGTGAGGCCGCTGGTGATCTCGTCGTAGGTGTCGCCCTGCAGCCCCACGGTGACGCGGACCGTCCGGGTGGTGCCGTCCTTGTCCACCACGGTGACCGTGCCGTTCGCACCCGTACCGGTGACGGCGGCCGTCGGCACGTAGAGGGTGTCGGACGCCTCGCCGGTCACCACCTGGATGCTGGCGCTGAGCCCCGTCCGCAGGCCGGAGGCCGAGCCGTCGATGGCAAGGGTGGCCGCGTACTGCACGGCGCTGCCGCTGTTCGAGCCGCCGCTGGAACCGGAACCGCTGCTGGTGCTGCTGGTCGTGGGGACCGAACCGAGTGACAGGACCTTGGCCTTCAGCACCTTGCCGGAATCCGCGTTCAGGGTCACGGTGGCGGCCTGTCCCACCTTCAGCTTCAGCGCGTCCGTCTCGGAGAAGTCAGCGGTGACCTGCATGCCGCTGGGGTTGGTGATGACCACGAAACCGGTCGGGGTCGAGGACGACGAACTCGACGCGGTGCCGGACTGCGACGACGAGCCGCTGCTCGAACCGGAGGAGGAACCGGAACCGCTCGATGTGCCGCTCGTACCGGAGACGGTCTGGCCGACCTCGCCGGCGACCGAGGCCACCGTGCCGCTGACCGGCGCGGTCAGCACCGTGCCGTCCACCGCCTTCTGGGCCGCCTCCTCCGTGTCCTGGGCCTGCGTGAGCTGGGACTGTGCCTGGGCCTCCTGCGCCGACTGGTCGCTCGTCGAACTGGAACCGCTGCTGCCGTTGCCGCTCTGGGAGGTGGAGCCACCGTCCTCCACGCTGGTGAGATTGGCCTTGGCGGCGGTGAGCGCGGCCTTCGCCTCGGAGAGGGCATGGTCCGCCGAGGTCGGATCGACCTTCGCCAGCACGTCGCCCTTGGTGACCTTGTCACCGGGCTGGACCTTCACCTCGGTCAGCGTGCCGCCGGTCGTGAAGTCGACGCCGGCGTCATTCGGTGAGATCAGCGACCCGGAACCCGAAACCGTCGCCAGGACGGTGCCCTTGGCCACCGTCACCGTACGGGTCCCGATGGACTTCGTTGGGGCGGCGCCGTTGTCGTTCACCGCAGCGTAGGCGCCGGTGGCGGCGGCGAGGAGCACGACACCGAGCGCAGCGTTCGTCAGGGCGGCCTTGCGCCGCCGCGGAAGCACTCTCATGGCGGTCACCGTGGCCCGCTGCCTTGTCGGCCTCCTGACACATTCCTGGAAGTTCGCTGGAAGACCGCAGCCCCGGCGGCCAGCAGGTTGACGGGGCAGACCGTCCCCAACAGTCCCGAATCGCCCTTGACGCCGCCGAGGCGGCCGGTCCGCTTCCCAGGAAACTCCCCGTCCTCTCCCAGCGGACTGTTAAGCGCCGGCGGTTGAGTACACGGACGTCGCCCTTGTCCGGCCCATCACCACATTCCCAGGGAGAGCCCTGATGCCTCGTATCACCCGCCGCACCGGCATGGCCATAGCGGCCCTCGCCTCCGCCTCGCTGCTACTCGCCGGCTGTTCGTCGTCCTCCGGCAGCACGTCCGGCACGGACACGCCCTCCACCTCCGCGTCGAACGGCGCCCAGGCGATGAACTCGTACCGTCAGTGCCTGTCACAGCACGGCGCCAAGCTCCCGAGCGGCCGGCCGAGCGGCGGCCCCGGTGCCGGTGGCCAGGGCCAGGGCGGTGGCGGGTTCGGGGCCGGCAGCGGACAGTCGGCCGATCCGACGTTCCAGAAGGCGATGCAGGCGTGCGCGAGCCTGCGCCCGCAGCGCCAGGGCCAGCCCGGTGCCATGGCCAGCCCGTCGGCCTGACGCCGCGGCGGGATCCGTGGACATGCCTGAGCGCCAGGTGAGCCGGAAGAGCGGCATCTCCGGCCGGCTGAGGACGGTGTTCATCGCGTGCGTCGCACTCTTCGCCATCGTGGCGACCAGCGTGGCCGCCGCCCACGGCGTCCACGGGGCGACCCCGCGAACGTCCCCGGCCACAGACGCGTCCCCGGTCCCCCGGTCCGCCCCGTCCCCATCGCCCTCCCCTCGAAGCCCCACTCCGACCACCCCGGCCGCTGACGCCTGGGACGCCGCGCTGTCCACCCGCCTCACCACGCTGGACACCGACGGGGCCTCCCTGTCCGTCGCCGTGCTCGACCTGGCCGACGGACGCGGCGGGCGATACCACACGACGCCGTCGACGACATACGACACGGCCAGCATCGTCAAGGTCGACATTCTGGAGGCGATGCTTCTGCGGGCCCAGGACGCCGGACGTCCGCTCACCGCGAAGGAAGAGTCCTACGCCGTCCCTATGATCACCGACAGCGACAACGCCTCGGCGACCGCGCTGTGGGACGCCATCGGCGGAACGGCCGGACTGAACGCGGCCAACAAGCGGTTGGAACTCACGGCGACAACCGCGGGCACCGGCGGCTTGTGGGGGCTCACGCAGACCACCTCCGCCGATCAGATCACCCTCCTGTCCGACGTGTTCGGCCCGGCCACGGTGCTCACCCGCTCCTCGCAGTCCTATCTGCGCGACCTGATGGGCCGGGTGCGGGACGCACAGGCCTGGGGAGTCTCCGCGGCCGGAGACACCACCGGTCTGAAGAACGGCTGGCTGCAACGCAGCGCGACGGGCCGGTGGGACATCAACAGCATCGGCGAGGTCACCATCGCGGGGGACCCCTGCCTCCTTGCCCTCCTGTCCAGCGGCAGCACACGAGAGACCACCGGGATCTCCCTCGTCGAAAAAGCCGCGAAGGCAACCGCCTCAGTGATACAGGAGGAACGCTGACAGCCGGGCTTTGGCGAGGAGCCAGCGGCGCAACCGCTCCGGTACGTCCCGCCACGGGTTCCCGGTGCCAGCGCCGGACCGTATCCCGTTCAAGAGCCGCCGCTTCGGGGTGGCTCATGACGGACGCAGATCCGGACAAGTGGTCGGTCGTGGCATGGCGTCGCCACGTATCCCACGGGGCTCGCCGCGTCGAGGCTGCGCACCCACCTCGGCCTGTAGGCGCGGCGCAACCTGCGCTCGTAACCCCTACAGCACGCCGATCAGGCCATGTCCTCCCACTGGTCGACGACCTCGAGCTAGCGGAGCGCCGGTGTGTCCAGCGTCAGCGTCGCCGCTTCGGCATCCAGCTCGGCGCCGACGCCGAACGGAATCGTCAACGCGCCCTCCCCATGGCCGAATCCGAACTCCTCCACGACCGGCACCCCGAGCCCGCCGAGCCGGTCGGTGAGGACGGTGCGCAGCAGCTCGTACGGGCCGCATCGCTCCCAGGAGCCGAGCGCGATCCCGGCGACGCCGTCGAGCCAGCCGGAGCGCAGCAGCTGGGTGAGGATCCGGTCGATCCGGTACGCCTCCTCGCCGACGTCCTCGATCAGCAGCAGTCCGCCGCGGGCGCCCGGCCGGGCGTGCGGGGTGCCCAGTTCGGAGGCGAGCATGCTCAGGCAGCCGCCCAGGGTGACGCCGCGTGCCCGGCCGGGGACGAGCGCGGCGCCGGAGGAGGTGATCGTCTGTACGGACTCCGGCTCGAACAGCGTCGTGCGCAGATGCTCCTGCGCGCGTGTGTTCTTGAGGAAGTCGACGGCCGACGCCATCGGCCCGTGCAACGTGACCAGGCCGAGGCGGGCCGCGAACGCCTCGTGCAGCGCCGTGATGTCACTGAAGCCGACCAGCACCTTGGGCCCGGCGGCCCGCAGCGCGTCCCAGTCGAGCAGCTCGACCATGCGCTGTGCCCCGTACCCGCCGCGGGCGCACAGCACCGCGGCCACCTCGGGGTCGCACCACGCGGCCTGGAAGTCGGCGGCCCGATCGGTGTCGGTGCCCGCGAGATAGGGGAAGTCGGGGTGCCGGTCGAGGACGTGCGGGGCCACGACGGGGTCCAGTTCCCAGGCGCGCAGGATGTCGAGCCCGGCGGCGAGGCGCTCCTCGCGCACCGGCCCGCTGGGCGCGACGACGGCCACACGGGCACCGGGGGCGAGTCTGGGCGGCCGCAGGAGGGGTTTCACTTACTGAGCTCCAGGGTGGGAATGCCGGGCGGGTTCAGCCCGAAGACCTGTGCGTACAGCGACAGCTCGGCCTCCAGGGCGCGCACCATGGTCTCAGCCCGCCGGAAACCGTGGCCCTCCCCCTCGAAGGCGATGTAGGCGTGCGGGATCCGCCGCCCCGCCAGCCGGGCCAGGAACCGCTCGCACTGCGCGGGCGGACAGATGGCGTCGTCGAGACCCTGCAACAGCAGGAACGGCGCGGTGATCCGGTCGGCGTGCTCGACGGGCGACCGCTCGGCGTACCGGCCGGGCACCTCGGCGTACGGCCCGACGAGCGTCTCCAGGTACCGCGACTCGAAGTCGTGGGTCTCCCCCGAGCCCCAGGTCGCCAGGTCCAGGACGGGGTAGATGATCGTGCCGCAGGCGTACACGTCGGTGGTCGTGAGCGACACGGCCGTGGTCCAGCCGCCCGCGCTGCCGCCGCGCACGGCCAGCCGGTCCCGGTCCGCCGTGCCCTCGTCCGCGAGGGCCAGCGCGACGGCCGCGCAGTCCTCGACGTCGACGACACCCCACTGCTCGCGCAGCCGGTTGCGGTACTCCCGTCCGTATCCGGTCGAGCCGCCGTAGTCGACCTCGGCGACGCCGATGCCGCGCGAGGTGAAGTAGGCGATCTCCAAGTCGAGGACGAGCGGGGCGCGGCTCGTGGGCCCGCCGTGGGCCCACACCACGTACGGCGGCAGCTCGTCGGCGGGCGCGGTGTGGCCGGGGTGGTGCGGCGGATAGATGTGCGCGTGGATCTCGCGGCCGCCCGGCCCGGCGAAGGTACGGATCTGCGGCTCCGGATAGTACGCGGGGTCGACGGGGTCCTGGTGGGCGGCGCCGATGACCCGGGCTCGGCCGATCGGCGTGGCCCCACGCGGGTCCGTTCGCACGTGAGGCAGGCAGTCCAGTTCGACGACCTCGTAGGCGCTGCGCGGACTGGCGCCGACGGCGACGATCCGGCTGCCGTGCACGGCGAGCGTGGCGGCGAACTCGGTCCAGGGTCCGGCCGCGTCGACGACCTCGCCGCTGTCCGGGTCGAAGACCCCGAGCACACTGGCGCCCCTGCCGTGGAGGACGGCGATCAGCCCGCTCTCCAGGGGGGCGAACCACTGCAGCCCGACCTTCCACAGCGGCCCCGCGAACTCCTCCTCGCGGGGGCACAGCGGCACGCCGTCCCGGTACAGATTCCACCAGCCGGTGCGGTCGCCGGCGTACAGCAGGGAGCCGTCGGACGCCCATTCGACCTGGGCGATCGACTCCTCGGGGCCTCCGGCGACTGTGCGCGGCTCCCGCAGCGTCCCGTCGCCGGCCGCCTCGGCCACGATCAGCTCGGTGCCGTCCCACGGCATGCGCGGATGGTCCCAGGCCAGCCAGGCGGCGCGCCGCCCGTCGGGCGAGAGGCGGGGGCCGGTGACGAACCGGTGACGTCCGTCGGTGAGTTCGCGCACGGCGTCCCGGTCCTGCGCCGCCGACCCGTCCAGCGGCACGGCGGCGGCCACCCGCCGTACGTCGGTGGGCGCGTCGCCGGTGAACTCCTCCAGGACGCACCAGACCTCGCCGCGCTCGACGTGCAGCCGCGGGTCGACCCAGCGCAGTCCGCCGCCCACCGGTGAGAGGGGGGTGAGCGGGCGCGGCCCGTCGCCGGGTGCCGCGGGTTCGTACGCGTACAGCCTCTGGTCCGCGAAGTTCACGAACACCACCAGCGGCCCCTCGGGACGCATCAGCCCGGTCCACGGCCGGCCGCCGTACTCCATGACCCGGCTGCGCACGTTCCACGGCGGGGGCAGCACCGACTCCTCCCTGCCGTCCGCCCTGCGGCGCACGAGCGCGCGGCGGCCGCCCTCGGTGGGGCGCGGTTCGGTCCACCACGCCTCCTCGCCCACGAAGCCCACCGCCTCCGGCTGCCCGTCGTGTGCGGCGGCGAGCGCCGCATCGACGGGTGAGGGCCATGCCCCGTACTCCAGGGTCCGCGCCATCTTCCCCACTCTCCCTAGGCAGTACGCAGAAAACGGTCGAGGACGCGGACGCCGAAGTGCAGTGCCTCGACGGGGACGCGCTCGTCGACACCGTGGAAGAGGGCCTGGTAGTCGAAGCCCTCCGGGAGCTTCAGCGGCGCGAAGCCGTATCCGGTGATGCCGAGGCGTGAGAACTGCTTGGCGTCCGTCCCCCCTGACATGCAGTAGGGCACCACATGGCCCTCCGGCGCGAACTCCTCCACGGCGGCACGCATCCTGGAGAACGTCGGCGAGTCCACGGGCGCCTGGAGGGCGACCTCGCGGTGGTGGAACTCCCAGTCCACGTCCGGCCCGGTGAGCTCGTCGAGGGTCGTACGGAACTCCTCCTCGCCTCCGGGCAGATAGCGTCCGTCGACATACGCGACGGCCTCCCCCGGAATCACGTTGACCTTGTAACCGGCGCTCAGCATGGTCGGGTTGGCGCTGTTGCGGACGGTCGGCTGGACGAGTGCGGCGGCCGGGCCGAGCTTGTCCAGGAGGCCGTCCACGTCGTCGAAGTCGGCGTCGAGGTCGTACAGGCCGGCGAGTTCGGTGAGGGCGGAGCGGACGGTGGGGGTGAGCCTGAGGGGCCACTCATGGGCGCCGATGCGTGCGACGGCGGCGGCGAGCCGGGTGACCGCGTTGTCACGGTTGACCTTGGAGCCGTGGCCCGCCCGGCCGCGCGCGGTCAGCTTGACCCAGCCGGTGCCGCGCTCGCCCGCGGCGATCGGGTAGATCTGCCGGCCGCTGCCGTCGTGAAAGGTGAACGCCCCGGACTCGCTGACGCCTTCCGTGCATCCCTCGAAGAGGCCGGCGTGCCGGTCCGCGAGGAAGCCGGAGCCGTCCTGTGCGCTCGCCTCCTCGTCGGCGGTGAACGCGACGACGACGTCCCGCCGCGGCCGCACGCCCGAGCGCGCCCAGTCCCGTACGACCGCGAGGATCATCGCGTCCATGTTCTTCATGTCGACGGCGCCCCGGCCCCAGACGACGCCGTCGCGCACCTCGCCGGAGAACGGGTGCACGCTCCAGTCGCCTGCCTCGGCGGGCACCACGTCGAGATGGCCGTGGACGAGCAGCGCGTCGGCGGAGGGATCGGCGCCCTCGACGCGGGCGACGACGTTCGTCCGGCCCTTGGTGCGCTCCAGCAGGGTGGGTTCCAGGCCTGCCTCGGCCAGCCGAGCGGCCGCGTACTCTGCGGCGGGCCGCTCCTGGCAGTCGCCACCCCCGCGGTTGGTGGTGTCGATGCGGATGAGGTCGGAGGTGAACCGCACGACCTCGTCGAGTGCCTGCTGGTCAGCCATACTGCTCCTCCACCGCGGCCGAGACGATCGTGGTGACCGCCTTGAAGGTACGGATCCCCTCGTACATGCCCTCGCTCGTGTAGGCCACCTTCCGCTCTCCGATGCGGTCCACGCCCGGCACGACGGTGGCGGCCATCGCCAGGTGCTCCGCGTCGAACTCCAGCGCGACGGTGAACGGGCCGCTTGCCACCGGCTCGTGACGCACCGCCAGCGACGCCGCCTCCTTGGCGGCCGCGCGGATGTCGGCGGAGGTCCTGGCAGGTGTGCGGCACACGGCCGCGTACCGCGAGACATGGTCCTTGACGGCGACCTTGAGCGCCTGCGGCGCGTACCCGAGCGCGTCCTCGCAGGCCACGTCGTCGCCGGTGACGAGGACGACGGGCACGCCGTACTCGGCGACGACGTGCGCGTTCAGCAGGCCCTCGCTGGCGCGTACGTCGTTCAGCCACACTCCGGTGATCGAGTTGGCGAGGTAGGTGTGCGCCAGTACCCCCTCCATTCCGGCGCCCGCGTGATAGCCGACGAACGCGATGCCGTCCACGTCCCCGTGCTGTACGCCCTCCACCATGGACAGGGACTTGTGACGGCCGGTGAGCATCTGCGCCCGCTCGTCCAGCCGTTCCAGGAGCAGATTGCGCATGGTCCAGTGGGCCTCGTTGATCAGCACCTCGTCGGCGCCGCCGTCGAAGAAACCGAGCACGGCGGCGTTCACGTCCGAGGTGAACATCGCCCGGCACCGCTCCCACTGCGGCGTCCCGGGCAGCACGTCGGCCGGCCAGGTCACACCGGTGGCGCCCTCCATGTCGGCGCTGATGAGGATCTTCACGACAGTCCGTCCCATCGCAGGGCGGAGGCTTGTCGCCCGGCCGGTGCCGGCGCTTTCCGACAGCACGCAACAGTGATGGGGATCTTCATGGTGCGTCACGTTACGCGTCGACGGGGAAGCCCGCTACGAAGGCGCACATCACCCCCACGAAGACCAGCGCCCACCGGGCATGGACAAGCGGCGTCGGGGGTTCCTGACAGCCCCCGCACCTGGTCACGGTCGCCCCGACAGGCCCTCGCAGAACGCGACACACTCCGCGTACGACGGCAGCAGGCCCTGGCCCTCCGCCTCGGCCAGGGTAGGAGCGGCGGCGTCCTTGGGGGAGAGCCGCGGTTCGATGCCCTCGGGCCAGGGGATGGCGAGGTCGGGGTCGAGGGGGTTGATGCCGTGCTCGCGGTCGGGGGCGTAGCCGGCGGAGCAGAGGTAGACCACGGTGGCGTCGTCGGTGAGGGCGAAGAAGGCATGGCCGAGGCCTTCGGAGAGGTAGACGGCGTGGTGGGTCCGGTCGTCGAGCCGGACGACCTCTGACTGGCGGTAGGTGGGGGATCCGATGCGGATGTCGACGATGACGTCGAGGACGGCGCCGCGCACGCAGGTCACGTACTTGGCCTGGCCGGGCGGGACGTCGGCGAAGTGGATGCCGCGCAGGGTGCCACGGCGGGACATCGAGCAGTTGGCCTGGGCCAGGTCGAGGCTGCGGCCCGTGGCCTGAAGGAAGTCGGGGGCGCGGAACCACTCGTGAAAGGTGCCCCGGTCATCGGGGAAGATCTTGGGTTCGTGCACCCAGGCACCCTCGATGGCAAGCGGTCGCATGCTGGTTCCCTCCGTGACGTGTGCGGTTCCCCGGCTATCCCGGACGGCCCATACGGTACGCGGAATCCCCCCGTCAGCGAGTCCGGCGTAAGTAGGGTGATACGCATGAAGGCACTTTTGTTGTCTGGTGGCTCAGGTACCCGTTTGCGCCCCATAACCCATACATCGGCGAAACAACTTGTACCGGTCGCGAACAAGCCGGTGCTGTTCTACGGTCTGGAGGCGATCGCCGAAGCGGGCATCACACAGGTCGGGATCATCGTCGGGGACACCGCCGAGGAGATCCGCGAGGCGGTCGGCGACGGTTCCGCGTTCGGCCTCGACGTCACCTACATCCCGCAGACGGCGCCGCTGGGGCTGGCCCACGCGGTGCTGATCGCCCGTGAGTTCCTGGGCGAGGACGACTTCGTGATGTACCTCGGCGACAACTTCGTCGTCGGCGGCATCACGGATCTGGTGGACGCCTTCCGCACCGAGCGGCCGGCGGCACAGATCCTGTTGACGAAGGTGCCGAACCCGACCGCGTTCGGCGTGGCCGAACTGGACGCGGCGGGCCAGGTGATCGGCCTGGAGGAGAAGCCCAGGCATCCCAAGAGCGAGCTGGCGCTGGTGGGCGTGTATCTGTTCTCTCCGGCCGTCCATGAGGCCGTACGCTCGATCGAGCCGTCCTGGCGCGGCGAGTTGGAGATCACGCATGCCATCCAGTGGCTGATCGACACCGGACGTGATGTGCGTTCCACGACGATCTCCGGGTACTGGAAGGACACCGGGAACGTCACCGACATGCTCGAGGTCAACCGCTCGGTGCTGGAGACCCTGGAGCGCCGGATCGACGGCACGGTCGACGACGACAGCGAGATCATCGGCCGGGTGCGGATCGAGCCCGGGGCGAAGGTGACCGGCAGCCGGATCGTGGGCCCGGTGGTCGTGGGCGCGAACACCGTGATCACCGACTCCTATGTCGGCCCCTTCACCTCGATCGCCGGGGACTGCCGGATCGAGGACAGCGAGATCGAGTACTCGATCGTGCTGCGCGACTCCTCGGTCAGCGGTGTCCGACGGGTGGAGGCCTCCCTCATCGGCCGCAATGTCGAGGTCACCCCCGCGCCCCGCAAGCCTGCCGCCCACCGTCTCGTCCTCGGCGACCACAGCAAGGTGCAGATCTCATCATGACGGCCCCTTCCTCTCCCACCCACCCGACTCGGATTCTGGTGACCGGCGGTGCCGGTTTCATCGGCTCGCATTACGTACGCACGCTCCTCGGTCCGGCCGGCCCGGGTGATGTGGCGGTCACGGTGCTGGACAAGCTCACGTACGCGGGCAACCCGGCCAACCTCGACGAGGTGCGCGATCACCCCGGATTCGCCTTCGTCAAGGGCGACATCTGTGACGCCGAGCTGGTGGGCGAGCTCCTCGCCGAGCACGACCAGGTCGTCCACTTCGCGGCCGAGTCGCATGTGGACCGCTCCATTCTGGGCGCCTCCGGGTTCATCCGGACCAACGTCCTGGGCACCCAGACACTGCTGGACGCGGCGCTGCGCCACCGAAGACCGAAGACGTTCGTGCACATCTCCACCGACGAGGTGTACGGCTCCATCGACTCCGGCTCATGGCCGGAGTCGGACCCGCTGCGCCCCAACTCCCCGTACGCCGCCTCCAAGGCGTCCAGCGACCTGATCGCCCTCGCCTACCACCGCACCCACGGCCTCGACGTGCGGGTGACCCGCTGCTCCAACAACTACGGGCACCACCACTTCCCCGAGAAGGTCATCCCGCTGTTCATCACGAACCTGCTGGACGGCAGGAAGGTCCCGCTGTACGGCGACGGCGGCAACGTCCGCGACTGGCTGCACATCGACGACCACGTCCAGGGCATCGAGCTGGTGCGCACCAAGGGGCGCGCCGGTGAGGTCTACAACATCGGCGGCGGCACCGAGCTGTCCAACAAGGAGCTGACCGCTCTGCTCCTGGAGGCGTGCGGCGCGGACTGGGCCACCAGCGTCGAGTACGTCGCCGACCGCAAGGGCCACGACCGCCGCTACTCGGTGGACTGCGGCAAGCTACGCACGGAGCTGGGCTACGAGCCCCGCAAGGACTTCGCCACCGGCCTTGCGGAGACGGTCACTTGGTACCGCGAGAACCGCGCCTGGTGGGAGCCGCTGAAGGAGCGCGCGGCGCTCTAGGGCCGCGTCATCAGAAAGCCCCACCCCCGGCCCACTTCTGACGACGGACAGGTAACCATGACCACTACTTGGCTGATCACCGGTGCCACCGGGATGCTCGGGCAGGACGTTCTGGCGCGGCTTGGCAGGGACGGCGAGAAGGCCGTCGGCCTCGCCCGTGGCGGTCTCGACATCACCGACGCCGACTCGGTGCACGATGCGGTCGATGCGTACCGGCCTCGGATCGTGGTCAACTGCGCCGCGTGGACGGCCGTCGACGACGCCGAGGCGCGCGAGGCGGACGCCCTGCGGGTCAACGGCGACGGGCCCCGGCACCTCGCCGAGGCGTGCGCGAAGGCCGGCGCCGGGCTGGTCCAGGTCTCGACGGACTACGTCTTCGCGGGCGACGGCACCGGCCCGTACCCCGAGGACGCCCCGACGGCACCGCGCAGCGCGTACGGACGTACCAAGCTGGCGGGGGAACGGGCGGTGCTGGCCGCGCTCCCGGACGCGGGATACGTCGTGCGTACGGCCTGGCTGTACGGGGCGGGGGGCGGGAATTTCGTGCGCACGATGATCAGACTCGAGTCCGTCAAGGACACCCTCGACGTGGTCGACGACCAGCGCGGACAGCCCACCTGGACGGTGGACCTCGCGGACCGGCTGGTACGGCTCGGGCAGGCCGCTCTCGCCGGTACCGCGCCCGCCGGGGTCTATCACGGCACCAGCGGTGGGGAGACGACCTGGTTCGGCCTGGGCCGGGAGGTCTTCCGGCTGCTCGGGGCGGACCCCGAACGCGTCCGGCCGACCACCAGCGCCGCCTTCGCGCGGCCCGCTCCCCGCCCCGCGTACAGCGTGCTGGGGCACGACCGCTGGCGCCAGGCGGGGATCGAACCGATCCGTCCCTGGCGCGAGGCGCTCGAGGCGGCGTTTCCGGCTCTGCTCGACGAGAAGAAAGGTTCAGCCCGGTGAGCTTCAGCATCCAGCCGACCGCCCAGGTCGACGAGACGGCCACGATCGGTGACGGGACGACGATCTGGGATCTGGCCCAGATACGGGAGGACGCCCGGCTGGGCAGCGGGTGCATCGTGGGCCGGGGGGCGTACGTCGGCCCGGGGGTGCGGATCGGCGACAACGTGAAGCTCCAGAACTACGCGTTGGTCTACGAACCCGCGGTGCTGGGTGACGGGGTGTTCGTCGGCCCGGCGGTGGTGCTCACCAACGACTACTTCCCCCGTTCGGTGGACCCGCAGGGCCGACTGAAGCGCGGTGGCGACTGGGAGGCCGTGGCAGTGGTGGTGGCCGAGGGGGCGTCGCTGGGGGCCCGTTCGGTGTGTGTGGCGCCGGTACGCGTCGGTCGTTGGGCGCTGGTCGCGGCGGGTGCCGTGGTGACCCGGGATGTGCCGGACTTCGCGCTCGTGGCGGGCGTTCCGGCGCGCCGGATCGGCTGGGTCGGCCGCGCCGGAGTTCGACTCGTCGAGCGGGAAGGCGAGTCGGGCGTATGGGAGTGCCCCGAGACGGGTGCGCTGTACGACGAGAAGAACGGCGAACTCGTCGAGCGCGGTTGACGCGCTGATTCCCCCAAAACGCCAATCCTCGAACATCCATAGGCATAACATGTGTGCGAGCCGTGTAGACCGAGCACAGCAGGCACACAAATCAGTGGTGCCCAGGGGGGGTTACCGGGTGGGGACACCTGTGTCTGAAGCGAGGAGCGACATCCGCTCCGACGCCTGATGTCCGACGCCTGACGTCCGACGTCTGCCTTCCGCCGCGTGGCCATCCGCGACGCGGCGATCACGAGGCTGCGCAAAAAGAGGACCCACAGAGGGATTGGTGTGCCCAAACACAGGGGGGTTGGTGTGTCCGAACGATGACCATCACACGTCTTGCGGCGCTCGGTCGTGAAGAGCCGCCGCTGCTCGCGCTCGCCCAACGACTGGTCGCAGTCGCCGAGTCGGGGCTTGCGTCGATGCTGCTTCCCGGCGGAGAGGCCTTCGCCTTCACCATGGCCGGGCGGCAAGCACCCGACGGTTCCTGGACTTTGGAGCGGCGCGGGACCAGCACCCGGTACGCGGCCATCACCGTGCTGGGCGCCCGGTTCCTCCCCGAGGACCGACAGTGCGCGGTCCTCGGGGGGCGTAGCGCGCAGGAGTTCGCGGGTCTCCTGGTCGAGTCACTGCCCGCGGTGACCAACCTCGGTGACGCGGCACTCATCGCCTGGGCCGCCGCCGAGACCGGGCACCCCAAACTGTCCGACGCCCTCGCACGGGTCGAAGCCTTGGACGAGGAGGGCCGGGCCCAGTACACCGTCGAGGCGGCGTGGGTGCTGTCCGCCCTCGCGGCGGCTCGAGGCACGGTCGATGTGGAGAGTCGTCTCACCGCGGCCCGCGACCGTCTGCTGCGGGCCCGGGTCGGGAACAGCCCGCTGTTCCCGCACGCCACCGGGCCCGGCCTGGTGCCCTGGTACCGGGCGCACGTGAGCTGCTTCGCCGACCAGACATACCCGCTCCAGGCGCTGGCCCGCGCGCACGCCAGCGGCGACGGAGACGGCGATACGGAGGCACTGGCCGCGTCCGAGGCGTGCGCGGCGCGCATCTGCGGGCTGCAGGGCGACGGCGGGCAGTGGTGGTGGCACTACGACGCGCGAACCGGCGGTGTCGTGGAGGGCTACCCCGTCTACAGCGTCCACCAGCACGCGATGGCGCCGACCGCCCTGTTCGATCTCGCCGACGCCGGCGGCACCGACTTCGGCGCGTCGATCCGCAGGGGCCTGCGCTGGATGACGGACGTGCCCGAACTGGCCGAACACCCGGAGAAGCAGGAGCCGTTGATCCTCGACGGGCTCGGCGCCACCTGGCGCAAGGTCTACCGGGGCGATCCGAAGAAGGCCGTACGCGCCGCCCGAGGGCTCGGCACCCGAGTCGCTCCGAACCTCCGGCTGAAGTCCCTGGACCGGGTGTACCGCCCCGTCGCCGTGGACCGCGAATGCAGGCCGTACGAATTCGGCTGGATGCTCTACGCCTGGCAGGGGGGCCGGATATGACCGTACGTCAGACTTTGTTCGGGGTCGAGCTGGACCCGCTGACCATGGACGAGACCGTACAGCGCTGCCTCGAAGCGGTCCGGGCCGGCAAACAGCTCGAGATCGGGGTGGTCAACGCCGCGAAGCTGGTGAACATGCGGCGGGACCACCGACTCGCCCAGGCCGTGTCCGGCTGCGATCTGGTCCTCGCCGACGGACAGGCCGTGGTCTGGGCCGGCCGGCTGCTGCGCGCCCCGCTGCCGGAACGGGTGGCCGGTATCGACCTGTTCCTGCGGCTGCTGGCCGAGGCGGAGTCGGCGGGGATGTCCGTGTACTTCCTCGGCGCCAAACAGGATGTGCTGGAGCAGATGCTGCGCCGGGTGGCCGACCGCTTCCCCGGCCTGAAGGTGGCCGGCAGCCGGGACGGCTACTTCGACGATTCCCAGCAGGAGGCCATAGCGGGCGCGATCGCCCACAGCGGCGCCCAGATGCTGTTCCTCGGAATGACCTCGCCCAAGAAAGAGATCTTCACCGCCGCCTACGGCGCAGGCACCGGCGCCCGCGTCGTGCACGGAGTCGGCGGCTCCTTCGACATCCTGGCCGGGGTCACCAAGCGGGCCCCCGAGTCCTGGCAGCGGTGGGGAGCCGAGTGGCTCTACCGCGCGCTGCAAGAGCCGCGCCGTCTGGGCCGGCGCTATCTCACCACCAATGCTGCCTTCCTCCTCATGACGGCGCGCGAGCTCATCCGGCTCACCCCGTCGACCGCTCCCGCGAACAGGAGTCACTGATGCGCGTCGTCGTGGTTGGACAGGGATACGTCGGCCTGCCACTGGCCATCCGCGCCGCCGAGGTCGGACACGAGGTGATCGGCTACGACGTCGACTCCCGGCGGATCAAGAGCCTTGCCGCCGGTGAGTCCTTCGTCGAGGACGTCTCCTCCGAGCGGATCCGCGCGGCAATGGACCGCGGCGCCTACCGCCCGAGCGAATCGGCCCGCGACTGCGGCGGTTTCGACGTCGCCGTCGTGACCGTCCCGACCCCGCTGCACGAGGGCACTCCCGACCTCCGTTACATCAAGGAGTCGGCGGTCACCCTTGCCCGCTACCTGCGCCCCGGTGCCACCGTCGTCCTCGAGTCGACCACCTATCCCGGCACCACCCAGGAGCTGTTCGCCCCGATCCTCGAGGACGGCTCGGGCCTGACCGCGGGCACTGACTTCCACCTCGGCTACAGCCCGGAGCGCATCGACCCCGGAAACGCCGTCTGGGGCTTCAAGGAGACCCCGAAAGTCGTATCCGGCGTCAACGCACCCTCACTCAAAGCCGTCCAGGACTTCTACGCGCAACTCGTCGACACCACCGTGCCGGTGAGCTCGCCCAAGGAGGCCGAACTCGCCAAGCTGCTGGAGAACACCTTCCGTCATGTGAACATCGCGCTGGTCAACGAGATCGCGATGTTCGCCCACCACCTGGACATCGACGTCTGGCAGGCCATCGACGCCGCCTCCACCAAGCCCTTCGGCTTCATGAAGTTCACGCCCGGGCCGGGCGTCGGCGGCCACTGCCTGCCGATCGACCCCTCGTACCTGTCCTGGCGGGTGCAGCGCGAACTCGGCCAGAGCTTCCGCTTCGTGGAACTGGCCAACGACATCAACAACCACATGCCCGAGTACGTGACGCGCCGCATCAACGACCTGTTCAACGAAAGACGTCGTTCCGTGAACGGCTCTCGCATCCTGCTGCTCGGCCTGGCGTACAAGAAGAACACCGGCGACGCCCGCGAGTCGCCCGCACTGCGCATATCCCAACTGCTGCTCGACATGGGGGCCCAGGTCAGGGCTGCGGACCCGCATGTCGTCGAAAGCCTGCCGGTGGACACCCGGCTGGTGCGGGTCGAACCTGTGCCGGAGGAGCTGGCGGCCGCCGACGTGGTGGTCCTGCTCACCGACCACGACAGCTTCGACTACGAACTCGTGGCCGAACATGCCCCCTTCGTCCTCGACTGCCGTCGGCGGCTGTCGTCCGCACCCACGATCGAGGTGCTCTGAGCCATGCCGCGAGTCGTCTGCGTCGCCGGGGCGCGACCCAACTACATGAAGATCAAACCGGTGATGGACGCCCTTGAACGCCGGGGCGCCGAGGTGGTCCTCGTCCATACCGGTCAGCACTACGACCCGGCCATGAACGACGTGTTCTTCGCCGACCTCGGCATCCGTCCGCCCGACCGCTTCCTCGGGGTCGGCTCCGGCACCCACGCCGAGCAGACCGGACGCGTGATGACCGCGTTCGAGCCACTCCTCGGCGAGGTGTCCCCGGACATCGTCGTCGTGGTCGGCGACATCAACTCCACCCTGGCCTGCGCCCTGGTGACCGCCAAGGCCGGACCGCTGCTCGCCCACGTCGAGGCCGGCCTGCGCAGCCGCGACTGGAGCATGCCGGAGGAGGTCAACCGCGTCGCCACCGACCGCGTCAGCGACTACCTGCTGGCCCCCTCGCCCGACGCCGCCGAGAACCTGCGCGCGGAAGGGTACCGGGACGACCAGATCCACCTGGTCGGCAACGTCATGATCGACACGCTGCTGGCCAACCTGGAACGGGCCAGGGCTTCGGACATCCTCAGCCGATACGGCCTGGCCAGAGGCGAGTACGGCCTGGTCACCCTGCATCGCCCCGCCAACGTGGACGACGCCGAGGTCCTCGCCTCGCTCCTGAAGGCCCTGGGCGAGATCGCCGGCCGCTGCCCGCTCCTGCTGCCCGTGCACCCGCGCGCGGCCGGACGGCTGGCCGACATCGGCGTCCCCGGCGGCATCCGGCTCGTGCCGCCCGCCGGATACCTGGACTTCATCGCCCTGCAGGACTCCGCCCGCCTCGTGCTGACCGACTCGGGCGGCGTACAGGAGGAGACCACCGCGCTGGGCGTGCCGTGTGTGACCCTGCGGGACAACACCGAGCGGCCCATCACCGTCGAGCAGGGCACCAATGTGCTGGCCGGCCGGGATCCGGCGCGGATCGTGTCCACTGTGAACCGGGTGCTGGACGGTCCGCCCGTGCCGCGCCGGCCCGAACTGTGGGACGGTCGCGCGAGCGAACGCATCGCCGACGTGCTGCTGGAGGGAGGCACCGCGAGCACACGGCCGAGACCGACAGACCAATTGAGCCCTGTCGACCAGCCGAGACCCACGGACCGAACCCTGCCCATATGATCCGCTTGCAACATATGCTCGTCGAACGTTTGGTCGCGAGGGGGGACCGTCATGGATCTCGCTGAGATCTTCCGGGTCATGCGCAGGCGTTGGTACGTCCTGCTGCCAGGACTGCTGCTGACCGCCGGCCTGATCGTCGGCGTGACCGTGCTGGTTCCGGTCAAGTACCAGTCGCAGAGCACGGTGGTTCTGCTGAACTCCCAGAAGGCCACGCTGGCTTACGACGGCAATCCCTTCCTCAGCACCCAGACCTCGCTCACCGGCATGGCCGACAGCCTGGCCCGCAACCTCAACTCCGACGACTCGCTGCGGGATCTCAAGGCCCGTGGCGCAAAAGGCACGTTCGAGGCCAAGCTCGCCGACAACGCACAGGGGCCGCTGATGTGGCTCACCGTCACCGGCACCGACAGGGCCTCCGTCCTGGCCTCGGACAAGATCCTGACCTCGTACGCCAAGGAACGGCTGGACCAGTTCCAGAAGCAGCAGTCGGTCTCGCAGAAGGCCATGATCCGGATGACGACGATCGTGCCACCGCAGAACCCGGTGGCACAGACCAAGGCGCGGCTCGAGTACATGGTCATGGCGGGGGCCCTGGGTCTGGTGGTCACCCTGGTCGCCGCTTTCTACGTGGAGGCGCGCAAGAGGTCGTCGCACACGCCCGAGCCGGCGGCCCGGCCCGCCGAGACGGAGGAGGAGACGGCCGCTCTCCTCTCCTCGACCGAGGAATCGGTCGTGGAGGAGACACTCGCCATGCGGCGGCCGCCGAGCTGGTCGCAGTCCGCCGTGGACGGGCCGGCCGCCCGAGAGCCAAACGCGCCACGGCCCGCCATGGCCGTCGCGTCCGCCGCAGAGCCGCTCGACGAGGAGTCGACTCATGGACATCGCCCGCGCACCGGACAGCGAGACCGGTGAGACGAGCGACGCGCCCGCTCCTCCCGCTCCCGCACTCCCCGACCCCGCACTCCCCGACCCCGCACCCTCCGCTTCTCCCTCGCTCGGCCGGAAAGTCCGTTCGGCGGCCCGCTGGAGCCTGATCAACACCGTCGTCCTGCGCCTGGGCAACTTCGCGACCGGCATCGTGCTGGCGCGCTTCGCCCTGGGCCCCGCGGAATGGGGCGTGTACGGCATCGCCCAGACCGTGCTGCTGGTCCTGCTGTCCGCGAACGAGCTCGGCGTGGGCCTGGCCATCGTGCGCTGGGAGGGGGACGCACGACGGTTCGCGCCGACCGTGCTGACCCTCAGCACCCTCTCCAGCGGCCTGCTGTACGTGGCGCTGTTCGCGGCAGCACCGACGGTGGCCGGTCTGCTCGGCTCGCCGGACGCCGCGGGCGTCCTGCGGGTGATGTGCCTGTGCGTGGTGATCGACGGGGTGGCACAGGTGCCCGGCGGCTTCCTCACCCGGGAGTTCGCCCAGGGCAGGCGGATGGTCATCGACGGGCTCAACTTCGTGCTCGGCACCGCGGTGACGCTGTTACTGGCCTTCGAGGGCTGGGGCGCGATGAGCTTCGCATGGGGAGCTGTGGTCGGGAACGTCGTCACGCTGATCGGCTGCGCGCTGGCGGCACCGGGCACCCTGAAATACGGCTGGAATCCCGAGCAGGCCCGGGCGCTGCTGAGGTTCGGGCTTCCGCTGGCCGGGGCGAGCATGCTGGCCCTCTCGGTGGTCAACGTCGACACCATGGTGGTGGGCGCGACGCTGGGCAACGTGTCCCTGGGCTTCTACGTGCTCGCCTTCAACATCTCCGGCTGGCCCGTGCGGATCATCTCCGAGGCCGCCCGCCGGGTCTCCTTCGCCGGGTTCTCCCGCCTGGCGAACTCGCCGCAGGCGCTCGCCCAGGGCTTCAGCCGTGCCCTCGGCGTGCTGATCACCGGCACCGTCCCGCTGTGCGTGCTGCTGGCCGGCCTCGCGGAGCCGGTCATCCGCCTGGTCTACGGGAGCCAGTGGACCCCCGCCGCCGCGGCACTGCCCTGGCTGATGGCCCTCGGCCTGATCCGCATCGGCGGCGAACTCGCCTACGACTGCCTGGTCGCGATCGAACAGCGCCGGTCCCTCTTCCTGGTGCAGGGCCTGTGGCTGGTGGCCCTGATCCCGGTGCTCCTCGTCGCCGCCCATCTGAACGGCATCGTCGGAGTCTCGCAGGGCCATGTCCTGGTCGCCGGCGGCCTGGTGGTGCCCGTGTTCCTGATCGCCCTCGGCCGTGGCGGCATCGGCGTCGGCCGGATCGCCAGGGCCTGCGCGTGGCCCTTCCTCGGCGGGGCCGTGATGACCGCGATCGTCCTCGGCCTGCAGCGCCCGTTCGGCGACGGACGGCTCGCTCTCTTCGCCATCGGCACCATCGCCCTGGCCGGCTACACGGTGTGCGTACTGCCCAGCCGCGACTTCCTGCGCGGCGTCGGCCGGGCCGACCGGCCCCACCGCGGCCGGCACCGGGCGTCCGCACCGGTCCGGTCCACCCAACAGGACATGAGGTGAGCCCGATGGCACGGCGTATCGGCCGGAACTCGCTCGCGGGGCTGCCGCTCGCCGCCCTGCTGGCGGTCATGGGGACAGCCTGCTCGGGATCGGACAAGTCCGCGTCGCCGGACTGCCCGGACGACGCGCGGACCTGCCCTGCGAGCGCCTCCTCGGCGGCACCGAGCACCGGTTCACCGCCCGCGGCCGGCGATGCGACCGGGAGCACCACCGCCTCGCCGTCCCCGACGGGGAAGCCCACCGCGACGGCCGGGCCGAGCGGTGCGTCCGAAACACCCGCGGCCAGGACCGCGTGCACCTCCCCCGGCGCCTGCGGCTTCCCCGACGCCCGCACCACCGGCCCCCGTATCCCCCTCAAGCCCCACAAGACCGGCTACATGGCAGTCCGGACCAACGGACTCGTCATCCGGGGCTGGGACATCACCGGCTCGCTCGACATCTACGCGAACAACGTCACCGTCGTCGACACCAGGATCACGTCGGACAACTGGTGGGGCATCAACCTCCGCCCGGGCTACCACGGCCTGCGGGTCCTGCACTCCACCATCACCGCCGTGCCCGGCAAGGGGCCGGACAACGGCGGTGTGGACTACGCGGTGTCGAACATGGGGAGCAGCTCCATCGAGGTCGGCTGGTGCGACGTCTCGGTGTTCGGCGACGCCTTGGCCATGGGACAGGGCAATCTGCACGACAACTACGTGCACGACCTCGCCCCGTTCATCAACCGGGGCGGCGAGTGGCAGCACACCAACGCGGTGATCAGCAGTGGCGGCAACACCGGGCAGCTGATCATCCGCCACAACACCCTGCTGAACCCGACCGGTCTCAAGCAGGGGGCCTCGGGAAGCATCGGCCTGTTCGCGGACACCGGGGTGGTCCGCAACGTGACCGTCGACGACAACTGGATAGCGGGCGGCGCGTACGCCCTCTACGGCGGTGACACGGGCGCCACCGGGATCAAGGTCACGAACAACGTCTTCTCGACGCAGTACCACCCCGCCTCGGGCGGCTACGGCACGGTCGCCCACTGGAACGCGGGCGGCGCCGGAAATCTGTGGCGGAACAACCGGATGTCCGACGGCCGCTCGATCCAGCCGGAGCCGTCCTCGTGAGCGGCGTCATGACGCGCCGTGTCGCGCGGGGGCCCTGGACGCTGCTCAAGGCGTTGTTCGGCTGGCTGGTGCTCTTCGAGGCCAGGAACAAGGTCCTGCTGGCCCCCACCGCGGTGCGGCTGCGCCGGATCGAGGACGCCGAGACCCGAAGGCTGGCCGCCGGCCTGCCGTCGCCGCCCTCGGCGCTGGTCGCCACGGTGATCGCCACCCACCGGCGCCCGGAGGCGCTGCGCGCAGCGGTGCGCTCGGCCCTGGACCAGACTGTTCGCGACCAGGTCGTCATCGTGGTCGACGACGGCGCCGGACTCCCCGAACTCCCCGGCGACCCAAGGCTGTTCGCCGTCTCGCTGGCAGGCAACACCGGCGTGGCGGGCGTCGTGCGCAACGTGGGCATCCGCCTCACCCGCTCGCGGTACGTGGCGTTCCTGGACGACGACAACCTGTGGGAACCCGACCATCTGGAACGGACGTTGGCGGTCCTGGAGTCCCCCGACGGACCCGACGGCGTCTACACGGCACTGCGCCGCGTCCTGCCCGACGGCCACGAGAAGGACGTCCTTTCGGTGCCCTACGACCGGCGCCGAGCCGCCCGCGAGGCCTTCCTGGACACCAACGCCTTCGTCGCCCGCCGCAACCGCTCCCTGCATTTCAGCCGCCTGCGCCGGACACCGGAGGTGCTGCCCCGGGAGGACTGGGAGCTGATCCGCCGGTACGGCCGCAGGCACCGGGTGCGCCATGTGCCGCACCCCACCGTCCGATACCTGATGAACCCGGCCAGCTTCTACAGCCAGTGGTGACCGCCCAGATGAAGCGGCCCCGCCCCGCGGACCGTTGCTCCCCTTCCGTTCCGAGACAGGTGGTTGATCCCATGCCCCGCTCCCGAGCCCTCAGAAACAGATTCGTCGACGCACCCGGTTCACTGGGCGAACGGCTCCGCATCGCCCGCTGGGAGCGGTTCCGGCGCTGCTTCCCCGGCATCGAGAACATGAGCGTCGTGGACCTGGGCGGGACGGCCGAGATGTGGCTGCGCGCACCGGTGCGCGCCAAGCACGTCCACCTGATCAACCTGGAGACGCACCCCGCCGAACTGCCCGACTGGATCACCGCGGAGAACGCCGATGTCACCCACCCGGCGGTCGCCGCCGAACTGAGCGGCAAGGGCGGCTACGACCTGGTGTTCTCCAACTCGACCATCGAGCACGTGGGCGGCCACAGCCAGCGCCAGAAGTTCGTCTCCGCCGTCGAGCAACTGGCGCCGCTGCACTGGATCCAGACGCCGTACCGCTACTTCCCCGTCGAGCCGCACTTCGTGGCGCCCGGCTTCCAGTTCCTGCCCCTGACCGCCAGGGCGCGTCTGGTACGGCACTGGCCACTCGTCCACAGTCGCCCCGACAGCCCGGAGTCGGCGATGAACGCCGTGATCAACATCGAGCTGCTGACCCGCGCCGAGATGCGCTACCTGTTCCCCCGGTCAGTGCTCCTCAGCGAGCGGGTGCTCGGTGCCCCCAAATCGCTCATAGCCGTGAGAACGGAGCCCGCATGCTGAACAACCTGGTCAACAGACATGACGCGGACCGGCTGTTGCGCAGGGTACGGAAGCTGGACCTGGACCCGGTGCTGGCCAAGCTGCGGGTGCGCGGCGGCGCACGGGTGGTCCAGCACTGGTCCCAGGTCGACCCGTCGCTGACCGAGTGGTGGGCGATACCGGCGGTGATCAAGCGGCGGAACCTGCTGATGACCGGCGACGCGGACACGTCCTTCCCTGAGTACGTGGCCGCCAAGCACTTCGCGCCGCGCACCGATCTGCGCGGCCTGTCGCTGGGGTGCGGCACCGGCGGGAACGAGCTGCAAGACGAGGAACGCAGCGACGAACCGGAGCCCCGTCAGCGACGGGAACCTCGATCCGTCAGCCTGCGTTCTGGCGGGTCTGTCTGATCTGTCGGTGACCTCGACTGCACTCATGAACCCCCCTTAGAACCCCAAAAGCGAACAAAGCAGCGAGCGTTGAGCCGTAGTCGGCGCTAAGGCCCCGGCGTCTTACGCAAGGCACCCGGTCGGGCAAGGGCGGCGGCGGCCGCTCGGCTGGCCGGGCGGCCGAGCGCGGCGCGTGACGTTTCCCGGAGGAGGACGGCGGCGCGGAAGGCGGCCGTGGCGAGGGGGCCGTGCCCGCGCCGGTACAGGCGGACGCGGTTGAGGGTGAGGAGCGTCCAGAGGCGGGGCGACACCTGGGAGTCGCCTCCCAGGTGGACGGCTTCGGCCGTCGGCTCCAACTGTGTGGCGTATCCCCGGTCCCGCGCGCGCAGGCAGTACTCGGTCTCCTCCGAGTAGAGGAAGAAGGACTCGTCCCACAGGCCGCAGGCTGCCAGGCAGTCGGCCGAGATGGCCATCAGCGCGCCGGTCGCCCAGTCCGCGCGCGTGGGCCGCTGGTAGGCGGCGGGGTCGGTGACCAGCTCGCTCAGGGCCGGGAACCGCCCGGCCCGGGTGTTGCCGATCACGGCCTCGCCGAGGGCCCGGAGCACGCTCGACTCGCGGCGCAGCGAGTGATGGGGCGTGCCCCTGCCCTCTTCGTACAGGAGAGGTACGGCGATCCCGACTCCGTCCCCGAGGCTGTCGACGAGACGTTTGGCGCAGCCCTGCCGCATCCGGATGTCGGGGTTGCAGATCACGACGGCTTCGTATCCCTCGGCGGCATGGAGCGCCGCGTTGACCCCGGCCGCGTACCCGGCATTGCGGCCGGTCTGGACGACGGTGGCCTCCGGGGCCAGCGCCCGGAGAACCCCGACGGTGTCGTCGGCGGAGTCGTTGTCGGCGACGACCAGCCGCCAGTCGAGGCCGGCCATGCCCTCGGGAAGCGCGGCGAGGAACCCGGGGAGCACCGAGGCGCTGTTCCAGGTGACGACGATGACGGCGACAGCGCTCATCGGGACTCCACGAGTTGGGGGAGCTCGGCTTCGGATGCTTTACGGGGGCCGGGTGCCTGACGGAGGGCCGGGACCGCGGCGGCCGCCGCCTCGCGCCGGATGAAGCCGAGATAGCTGCCGCCGGCACCCAGAGTCAGGAAGAACATCCCGGCGTACATGGGGAAGCTGAGCGCGTCGAAGGTGGCGCTGATGACCAGGGCAACCAGCGCCGAGGCGAGGAAGGCCTGCCCGAGCTCCCGGTCCGACTCGGTGCGGGCGAGCCGGCGGATGGCACCGCCCTGGTGAATCCCGGTGACGAACAGGACGAGCAGCGCGACCAGCCCCAGGGCGCCCATCTCGGCCAGGGTCAGCATGTACTGGTTGTCCGTGAAGAAGTACAGGTCGGGGGTGAAGGTGCCGAATCCCCGTCCGAACCAGGGACGTTCGCTGAGGTAGGGAACGATCGCGCTGTACTTCACGGTGCGTGCCTGGGTGCTGCTGTCGGAGTTGGACAGGAAGCTGGCGAACAGGTTGGTGATGGTCCCGATCAGTCCCGGAATGATCACCTTGAAGCCCGCCACCGATCCCAGGATGATTCCGATCGCGGCCCAGCGCCGCTGCGGCTTCCAGCGGGGCACCATCACCAGGATCACGATGAAGGCGCCGATGATGGACGTCCTGGACACCGTCAGCGGAAGAGCACCCGCCATGATCGCCACCGGAGCCCAGCGGCGCAGCGCGCCGACGTGCCGGCGCACCGGGTCGAACGCCTGGTGGACGGCGAAGGGGACCAGGATGGCGAGCATCCCCCCGAACTCCAGCGGATGGGCCGTGGTGGAGCGCGGCCGGGTGAACGAGCCGCGGTCCATGGCGCTCATCCCGGCGGTGCTCGAATGCAGGCCGGGGATGTGGATGGAGTCGGCGATGTTGGTCGCGGCGAAGAAGTCGTAGTAGCCGATCAGGGCGACCACGGTGCCCAGGACGACGAGCCGGCGCATCAGGGTCTCCAGCCGGCTGCGATCCTGGATGCCGGCCGATGACAGCACGACGAGCGCCACCCACACGCCGAGCCCGATGAGCCCCCGGTCGGCCCCGAGGACCTCCTCGTGCGAGCTTTCGCGGGCCGCGTCCGCGAGATACGACAGCAGCACCGCCGCGGCGAGCACGCACATCGCCACGCGCGGCAGCCTGGTGCCCGGTGCCGGCAAGATGCGGCCGCCGAGCCAGGTCGCGAGGTACCAAAGCAGTCCCAGCAGGGCGAAGACATTGGCCGGGGTGCCGACGCCGCCCAGCGCGGGCAGGGTGAGGTTCGACGGGACGAAGAAGGCCAGCACCAGATAACCGGTGAGGATCGTCGTGGCGTCCAGTCTCCGCACCAGCAGGCCCTTGGGCCGCTCGGGGGGCCTGCCGCGATGGCGCCGGGGCACGTATCCGGCCAGGGCGCGTCCCCGCCGACGGACCACCGCGACGCCTTCGGCCAGGATGGACAGCAGGAACGCGCTGACGAGCCCGACGATGACGACCGACGCGATGCCCTGGTACCGGCCCTTCGACTGCGAGACCGGTGTCTGCGGCAGGACGACCGGCGCGGTCTGCACCGCGTACACCGCCGGCACCTTGGAGGCGGCCTGCAGGGCCTTCAGCTGCTCCCCGGTGAACTTGGTGAGGGTGGCGGTCTCCCGGAGCACCTTCGCCCGGTCGGTTCCGGTGACGCTCAGGGTGAGCAGCGGGCTGTCGGCCTGCGGCGCGAAACCGACCGTGTACTGGTCCGTGACGCCGCGCGAGTGCAGTTCCTTGGCCGAGTCGCTCGACTGGAGCGTCCTGATCAGCACATCGGCCGTGACGACCAGCGAACCGCCCGTGTTCGACAGGGGGTTGCCGAAGGTCGGCGCCAGTTCGGCGATCGCCGTGGAGTCGAGCAGCGTGACGGAGCTCTGCGACTCGTAGGACACCGGGATGGTCCGGTACAGATACCCGCCCGCGAGAAGACTGAGCAGCGTCAGGGGCACCATGAAGTACCAGCGCCTGCGCATGATCGCCAAAAGGTCGGCAAGGCTCATGAGAACTCCCTTTTGGTGGCGAATCGCCCCGGCGCCTGCGAGGATCGGTGCCGACGGAAGGAATCCCTGTGTCGCCTCGTGACGTCGCCGAAGCGCTGCTCCGCCGCTGGTACGTGCTGCTGCTCGCGCTCGTGCTGACGACCGCCGGAGCCTACCAAGTGCTGCACCCCGCACCGCAGTACCTGAGTTCGGCGGTCGTCGTCCTCAAACCGCCCGTGACGGGCAACCAGCCGAACCAGCTGACGAATCTCCAACCGCCGCTCGCCATCCTCTCGTACGGGGTCATCCAGCAGCTCGAGTCGCCCGCCGGGCGCAAGGAGCTTGACGCCGCCGGCGTGCACGGGACGTACCAGCTGATCCCGCGCAACAGCGGCACCAGCGCGACCCCGCGCTATCTGATCCCCTCGGTACAGGTGCAGGCGAATCGGGCCGGCGCCGTCGAGGCCGACACGGCGGTCAGCCGGGTCATCGAGGTCTACACCAAGCATGTGACGGACCTGCAGGACGCCCAGGGGATCGCACCCGCGTCGCGGATCAGCGCATCCGTCCTGGTCGCCCCGAGCGCCGCCCCGGTGCAGGGCACCAGGACCCGCGCCCTGGCAGGTACGGCGCTGCTGGGCGGCATCGCCGGGATCCTGGGCGCGCTGTGGTTCGACCAGTACGCGCTGCGCCGCAGGAAGAATAAGGAGACCTCTCGGGACCCGCTCCGTCGCGCCGACGGGATTCCGGTGGCCGGCTGACCCGAACTGATCACGCATCAGATACCGCGGCGCTTCCAGGACTCCCACCACAGCCACTCCCGCCCGCGCTCGGCCACGGCCGACCACACCAGGGGCTGCAGATACGGCATGGCCTTCGGACCGATCCGTCTGCGCAGGCGCAGCGCGCGGTACTCGGGCAGCGTCGCGTATCCGGGCAGGCACTCCGCGGCGAACGCCACGCATTCGTCGACCGGCACGACCCTGGTACGGCCCCGGTCGTAGGCCCGGTAGGCCCGGCGCAGGGCGTAGCGGGCGAGGCGGGTGTGGACCTGGTCGGCCAGGCGGTCGGCGTGGGGCAGCTTGTCACCGCACTTGGCGAGCACCGAGTCGAAGGCCACGAGGCGCTGGCGCAGGTCGTCGAGCTGGCCGCCGAAGTCGACGGTGGACATGTTCTTGCCGTGGACGCGGTAGAAGGCCTGGTCGGCGCCGCGTATGTAGCCGACGTCGGCGTGGGCTGCGAGCCGCATCCACATCTCGATGTCGCCGGCGTGCGGAAGGGCGGGGTCGTACCCGCCGACCTTGCGCTGGAGGCTTGTGCGCACGACGACTTCCGGCGAGGTGATGCAGCCGGTGCCCTCGCGGAAGCGACGCTCCAGCCACCACTGGCCGGAGTAGACGACCGAACCGGCGCTCTGTGTACGGGCCTTGGGAAGCGGACCGCCGTGCTGGAAGCGCAGCGGGCGCCCATAGGCGAACCCCGCCTCGGGGTGGGCGTCCAGGAGCGCGGCCGCTCGAACCAGCGCGCCCGGGACCAGCCGGTCGTCGGCGGACAGGAGGGCCACGTAGTCGCCGTCGGCCCACTCCAGCAGGCCTTCGTTGTACGTGGCGATGTGACCCTTGTTGGTCTCGTGGACGTGGACCTCGATGCGCGGATCGGAGGCGGCCAGCTTGAGCGCGACCTCCGCCGAGTCGTCGGGCGAGGCGTCGTCGATGATGAGTACCCGGACGTCAACGCCGTCCTGCTCGTCCAGGACGCTGCTCACGCAGTCGGCGAGGAAATGGCCGTACTTGTAGCAGGGGATCACAACACTGACGCTGCTCATCGGTGGTGAAGCCAATCCCCGTCGCTGGTCAGCGCCCGGCTGGGCGCTGACCACCGACGGTGTGTGGGGACGGGTCAGTTCTTTTTCTTCTTGAAGACGGTCTTGCTCGTCAGGGTCCAGCTCTGGGACTTCACCGTGTGGCGGCGCTTGTCCTTGGCCGTGACCGTGACCTTGAACCGGGTGCCCTCCGGCAACGGGGCGGACAGGTGGACGGACGCCTTGTGGGTCGTCCGGTTGTAGGAGACGACGGCCGTGACATGGAGCTTCCTGGCGGTGGCCGCGTTACGGCCCGACAGGATGGTCACGGTCGCCTGCACGGACGACACCGCCGCCTTGGTCGGCACGGCCAGGACGAGGGCGCTCGCCGCGTCGGCGGTGTGCGCCACCGAGGACGCGGTCACCTCAGAGGCGGTGGCCGTCGCCAGGGACGCGCTTGGGTCGTCGGCGGTGAAGACGGGGCCGACCCAGTAGTTCGCGGATCCGTAGGACCCGTTGGGGAAGGCCGAGTCGGTGCCGTACTTGTAGAGCCCGTTGTGGTGCGTGGTGGTGTCGGCCGTGGCCGTCAGCGGGTAGGACTTGTGGGCCGCCGCGAAGTAGACGCCGTCCACCGCGTAGTTGCCGTTCGGGGCGTGGTAGGAGACGACGTACGGGGTGTCGGCGGTGATCGCCACCGGAGTGGCGAAGGTCAGCGTCTGCCAGCCGGAGGCCGTCTCGTTGGTGAAGGTGCCGCTGGCGAGCAGTGTGCCGTTGTCGGTCCACAGGCTGCCGGTGTGGGTGCCCGTGTTGCCGGTGCCCTTGTAGAAGGTGACACCGGTGACCCAGCCGGCCGCCGAGGACGTGAACCGGGTGCCCAGCTCCACGGAGTTGGGATCAGCGGTCATGTCGGTGTTGGCCGGCACGGCGGAGGAACTCCACAGCGTGCAGGGGCAGGTGACCGCGGGGGGCGTGGAACTGGTGGTGAACGACCAGGTCACCGGGGCCGCCATGGCGTTGCCCCACACGTCGGAGGCCTGGACGGACGCGGTGTACGTGGTGTGCAGCTCCAGCTCCGTCGACGGAGTGAACGTCGCCTTGTTCGACGCCGGGAAGGTGGCGGCGCCCGGCACGGTGTTGCCGTCCGCGTCCTTCAAGGTGAACGTCACGCTGTCGGTGTCGACGGCCGAGCTGAAGGTGGCCGAGACCGGGGCCGTGATCGACGCGTCGGTCGTTCCGGACGTCGGGGAGGTCGAGGAGACGGTGGGTGGGGTCGTGCTGGCCGTCGAGGTGTCCAGCACCACGTCGACCCAGTAGTTGCTGCCGGAGGACTGCGAGGACGGGAAGGCGCTGGTCGAGCCGTAGTGGTAGACGCCGTTGCCGCCGTCGGTGCCGGTCTTCAGGGCCGTCAGCGGGGCCAGTCCGGCGTCGCTGTCGGCGAAGGAGGTGTCGTAGGAGTATCCGCCGTTGGGGGCGAAGTACGAGGCGACATAGGTGGTGTTGGCCTTGACGGTCACCGGGGTGGAGAAGTTCAGCTGCTGCCAGCCGGAGGCCGTCTCGTCGGTGAAGGTGCCGGTGGCCAGGCGGGTGCCGGAGGCGGTCCACAGACTGCCGGTGTGGGTGCCGGTGTTGACGGGCGACTTGTAGAACCGGACGCCGGTGATCGAACCGGCCACGGTGGTACGGAACTTGACACCGAGCTCCACCGAGCCGCCGTCGCCGGCGTTGACGGTGCCGGGCACGGCCGAGGCCGGCCAGATGGTGCACGGGCAGGCCTGGGGGCCGACGGTCACCGGGACGGTGGTGACGGCGCCGATGTTGACGCTGTCGTCGACAGCGCGGACCTTGACGGACGCGGAACCCGGGGTCGTGGGCGTCCAGCTGTAGCTCCAGGACGAGAGACCCTTGGCGGCCTTCCAGGTCGATCCGCCGTCGGTGGACACCTCCACGCGGGCCACCACTCCCCCACCGAAGTCGGTGGCGGTGCCGGTGATGGTGACCGGCTTCAGCGCCGGGACGGTGGCCCCGGAGGCCGGGCTGGTCACGGTGACAGTCGGGCCGGTGGTGTCGGTGGAGGCGGTGGCGCCGACCAGGTTGCTCTGCAGGGACTTCGGCTGGGCCCCCATGTCGGCCAGGATGTTCACCGTCGCCTGCTGCATACGGGAGTCCTCGGTGACCACCGTGTCACCGGGATTGTAGGTGGGCACGTTGGCCAGGCCCCACGACCACTGCACGGTTCCGGTCCCGAACACCAGGGCTCCGGAGTCCTGGTCGCGGAACTCGACGAGATTGTGCGTCGCGGTGCCGTTGCCGTACAGGTTGCCCCAGTCCAGACGGTACGTGCCGTCGGTGATGTCCACCGTCGTGGACGACACGTCGATCTGCCCGGCGGGTCTGGTGCTGTTGTCGAGGTCGCTGTCCCACTCGTAACCGAGCGTGCCGGTCGGGAAGGTTGCGGTCTGGCTGGAGGTGAGGCCGGCGATGGAGGTGTTGCGCCAGATCCGGTTCTTGCCGTACGAGCCGGGGACGGTGATCGCGTCGCTGCGGTAGCCGTTCGCCTGGAACATGGAGCCGGTGAGGATGTTCGGCGGCTGGTAGGTCTGGCCATAGTTGGTGCTGGTCGGATCCATCCAGGTGCCGGTCCAGGTGCCGCTGGGGTCGGCGATGCCGTTGTTGAACGCCATCTTGGTCATCTTGTAGCAGACCAGGGTGCGGTCGGCCGTGTTCGTGCCGTCGATGCTGGGGGCGAGCCGCGTCTTCCAGAAGACCTCGTTGCCGCTGAAGAAGCCCTCCCGCACGCCGGCTTTCCGCGCCGCCAGGACGTTGGAGTACTGGCTCTGTGTCCAGTACTCGTCATGGCCGGACGACATGTACACCTTGTGCTTCTCCAGCAGGGTCGCGCCGTTGGTCGACGACACGTCCACGCCGGACAGATAGCTGACGTCGTAGCCGTTGCGCTCCAGCCAGGCCAGCATCATGAACTCGGAGCCGTAGATGCCGTTGTCACCGCCGATGTCCAGCGGCCGGTTGTAGCTGACCTCGTAGGCGCGGCCGTCCGGCGCGGGCCCGGTGCCGCCGTACAGGTCCTGGCCGCCGTAGTCGTTGTAGGCCTGCCAGGTCTGGTCGCTGGTCTGCACGACGATGTCGGAGGTGCTGGAGTCCTTGCGGACGACGAACGGGTACGGCATCAGGCCGTCGCCGTCGGTCTGCGTGAGGTTCGCGATGTACAGGCCGGACACGGCGTCGCTGGGCACCGTCCAGGTCGCGGTCACGGGCCAGTTGCCGCAGTCGACCAGGCCGGTGCTGCTCTTGGTGGTGCAACTGGCCGGTTGGCTGGTGTAGTTGGCCGGATACGTCACGGCCGCCTGGGCCGCCGTCGACATCAGGCGCGCGCCGTCGCCGCCGTACCAGCCCAGACGGTAGATCTGGATGTTGTACGAGGTCTTCGACTGGACCTTGAACTGGACGGTGTCGCCGGCCTGGACGCTCTCCCTGGTGGTGAAGCCGTGGATGTCACCGTAGGCGTTGGGCGAGAACCAGTCGGACTTGGGGCTGCCCGGCTTGGAGTTCTCGCAGACGATGGGGTTCGAGCCCGTTCCGCACGGATCGGACGCCGCCTGGGCCGACACGGCCTGCGGGAGCACCGCCCATATCAATGCTGCTACGACGGCGAGGCGACCGCCCCGCAACCGTCTGCTCCATCTGTTCATGTGTACCTCTCAGCGGTGCTGTACAGAACCGACCCGTGCAGTCGGAGTGGGGCTGAAGCAGGGACCGATCAGCCTCGGAGCGCGTCGGCGAGCGCGTCCACGACCCGCTGCTGCTGGGCGGGGGTGATCTGCGGGTAGAGCGGAAGCGACAGGATCCGGTCCGCCGCCTTCTCGGCGTTCGGGAAGTCGCCCCGGGCGTAGCCGAGATGGCGGTACGCCGCCGTGAGGTGGACAGGGGCGGGATAGTGCACCCCCGCGCCGATGCCCTCCGCGTTGAGCTTGCCCACGACGTCGTCGCGGTCCGCCCCGGCGACCTGGACGACGTACAGGTGCCACACGTGGACGTTGCCCGCTGCCGTCGTCGGGAGCACGACCCGCCCGGTGGCCGCCAGGTCGGCGAGCAGCGCGTCGTAGCGGGCCGCGGCCGCCCGCCGGGCCGCGTTGCCGTCCGCAAGCCGCGCCAGCTTCGCCCGCAGGACGACGGCCTGCAGCCCGTCCAGACGGCTGTTGAACCCGGGCACGTCGTGGCGGTACTTGGCGACGCCGCCGTGGTTCGCGATCGCGCGCACCAGGCCGGCCAGCTCCTCGTCGTCGGTCAGCACCGCGCCCGCGTCGCCGTAGGCACCCAGGTTCTTCCCCGGGTAGAAGCTGGTGGCCGCGATCCCGCCACTGCCCGGCGACCGGCCGTCGCGGGTCGCGCCCTGGCACTGCGCGGCGTCCTCGACGACCCGTACACGGTCGGGCAGTTGGCCCGCCAGCTCCGTCACGTCGGCCAACTGGCCGTACAGGTGCACCGGCACCACCGCGCGGGTGGCCGGGCCGACCGCGTCCAGCGCGGCCTGAGGGTCGAGCAGATAGCTGTCGGGCAGGCAGTCCGCCAGGACCGGCCGCGCGCCGGTCCTGGCCACCGCGCCCGCGGTGGCGATGAAGGTGTTGGCGGGTATCACGACCTC
Organism: Streptomyces sp. NPDC022910; assembly: GCF_055561075.1. NCBI lineage: Bacteria > Bacillati > Actinomycetota > Actinomycetes > Kitasatosporales > Streptomycetaceae > Streptomyces > Streptomyces sp. NPDC022910. The sequence continues at coordinate 161,464 of NZ_JBVHHL010000004.1, read as the reverse complement.
GTCGCCGGCCGCGACCCCGCTGGCGCGCAGGGCGAGCTCGACGGCGTCGGTGCCGTTGGCGACACCCACGCAGTGCGCGACGCCGCCGAAGTCCGCGTACTCGCGCTCGAACCGGCGGACCTCGTCGCCGCCGATGAACGCGGTGGCGCCGAGGACCCGGTCGAATCCGGCCCGCACCTCTTCGGCGACCTCCTGGTGGGCCGCCGTGAGGTCCACAAGCGGAATCTGGCTCATCTGACCGTTCCCCCCATAGTTCCTGTCACAAGTTCGTCCAGCGCCGGGGCGGCCGCCTCACGCAGTCGCCCGGCCGGGTTCCCGGCCCAGACCTCGCCCGGCGGCACATCGCCGAGCACCGTGCTCCCCATCCCGATCAGCGACCACGCGCCGACCGTCGTGCCCTCCCTGACCAGGGCCCCGGAGCCCACGTAGGCGCCCCTGGCCAGCCGCGCTCCCCCGCCCAGACGGACCCCGGACGCGATCGTGACGTAGTCCTCGACCACGTCGTCGTGGGTGAGCACGACGTGCGGCATCACCGCGACATGCGCGCCCACCCGCACGGCGGCGGTCAGTACGCAGTGCGCGAGCAGGACCGAGCCGCGGCCGACCTCCGAGGTCGCCGACACCACCGCCGTCGGGTGGATCACGCTGGCGTAACGGTCCGCGGGCAGGCCGAGCCTGCGGACCAGACGGGCGCGGGCCGCGTAGTCCCCGGGGTTGCCCACGCAGATCACCACCCGAGCCTCGGGCAGGCCGTGGACCAGGTCGCAACCGCCGAGGACGGTCACGCCGTCGACCTCGGTGCCGTGCAGGGCGGCGTTGTCGTCGAGGTGCCCGAGCAGCTTGACGTCGCCCGCGTCCCGTACGGCCTGTGCGGTCTCCCGGGCGAAGCCGCCCGCGCCGATGATCAGCAGCTCGGTCATCGCGCGGCCTGTTCGCGCAGCACCGCCACCACCCGGTCCTGCTGGGCCCCGGTCATCGTGTGGAACAGCGGCAGGATCAGCGAGTCGCGGCTGATCCGCTCGGTGACCGGCAGCGGCGCGCTGGGGTGATCCTCGTAGGCGGGTTCGAGGTGCGCGGCCATGATCCCGCGCCGGGCCGAGATGCCGGCCACGGCGAGCGCGGCGAGCAGGTCGTCCCGGCCTACGGGGAAGTCCTCGTCCAGGATCACCCAGTAGGACTGGAAGTTGCTCTGCCCGTGCGCGGGATCGCGTACGGGGGTGAGGCCGGGGACGCCCTGCAGCAGCGCGTCGTAACGGGCCGCCAGCTCGCGGCGGCGGACGATCATCGCGTCGAGTTTGCCGAGCTGGACGAGGCCGATCGCGGCCTGGACGTCCGTCATCCGGTAGTTGTAGCCGACCTCGAGATAGCTCTCCAGGACCGGCTTGTCGCTCGCATGGCGCTCCGCCGCCGAGGCGTTCATCCCGTGCTCGCGCAGCCGGCGCAGGCGTGCCGCCCACCGGGCGTCGTCGGTGGTGACCATGCCGCCCTCGCCCGTGGTGACGACCTTGCGGGGATGGAAGGACCAGGCGGCGATCAGCGCACCGTGCCCCACGGGCTTGCCGCCGACGGTCGAGCCGATGGCGCAGGCCGCGTCCTCGACCAGGGGAAGGTCCCAGTCGGCGCAGGCGGCGCGCAGGGTGGGCACTTCGGCCGGTACGCCGCCCTGGTGGACGACGAGGACGGCCTTGGTACGGGGGGTCCGGACCGCGTCCACGGTGTCCGTGGTCAGGTTGCCGGTGGCGGGGTCGACGTCCGCGAACACGGGCTCGGCCCCGACGTAGCGCACGGCGTTGGCGGTGGCGATGAACGACAGCGAGGGCACCACGACCTCGTCGCCCGGCCCCAGCCCGAGCGCGACGAGCCCCAGGTGCAGGGCGGTGGTGCACGAGCTGACCGCGATGGCGTGCTCGGCGCCCACCCGTTCCGCGAAGGCCCGCTCGAACGCGGCGACCCGGGGCCCCTGGGCCACCCACCCGGACAGCACCGCGTCGGAGGCGGCCTTGGCCTCCTCCTCGCCGAGCCAGGGGATCATCACCGGGATGCGGTCGGCGCTCATCGCGAGGCCTCCTCTGCGGCGGCCGCGTCGGCGGCGCGCTCCGCACGCCACCACTCCACCAGGTCCCGCAGCCCCGTGCGCAGGTCGATGCGCGCCGTGAAGCCGAGCCGCCGGGCGGCCTGGGTGGTGTCCGCGAGCCGCCGGGTCACCCCGTTCACCGCGCGGGCGGGCCCGTGCACCGGTTCCAGGTCCGACGCCCCCATCGCCTCCAGCAGCCCCGTGGCCAGCTCGCGCAGCGAAGTCTCCCTACCGCTGGCGACGTTGAACACCTCGTCGGTGAGATCCGACTCGGCGGCCAGCACATTGGCCCTGGCGATGTCCCTGACGTCGACGAAGTCCATGGTCTGCGTGCCGTCGCCGAGGATCAGCGGCGGCTCCCCCGCCTCGATGCGCTCCATCCAGCGGATGAGCACCTCGGTGTAGAGGCCGTGGATGTCCATCCGGGGGCCGTAGACGTTGAAGTACCGCAACGCCACATAGTCCAGTCCGTACATGGTGTGGAAGCTGCGCAGCATGCCCTCGTTGAACGCCTTCGCCGCGCCGTAGAACGTGTCGTTGTTGTACGCGTGATGGCGCTCGGTCGTCGGAAAGGTCTCGGCCATGCCGTAGACGGACGCCGAGGACGAGGCGATCACCTTGGCCACCCCGGCCTCGGTCGCCGCCTCCAGGACGTTGAAGGTGCCGTCGACCATGACCTCGTTGGCCAGCCGGGGTTCCTCCGCGCACTGGGTGATGCGTATCGCGGCGAGGTGGAACACCAGATCGGCGCCCTCGGTGACCTTCCGTACGGTGGCGGCGTCCCGGATGTCGCCCTCGACGACCTCCACGACGCCGCTGGGGAGGGCCTGGGCGAGGTTGGCCATCCGCCCGCGCACGAAGTTGTCGAGCACGACGATCTCGCGGGCGCCGCCCTCGGCCAGGAGGTCGACAAGATTGGAGCCGATGGTGCCCGCTCCTCCGGTGACCAGGATCTTCTTGCCTCGTACGCTGCTCAACTGCACTTCCCTCTCAGTGAAATGGAACCGTCAACGCCCGGCACGGAGGCCGACGACCGCGCCCCGGAATTCCAGACTCCGGGACGCCGCCTCGAGAATGTCCAGCACTCGCAGTCCCGCCCGGCCGTCGGTCAGCGGCGCCCGGCGCTTCCTGATCGCGTCGGCGAACTCGTCGACCATGCTGCGCAGCGCTTCCTTCTCGCCGATCGCGGGCGCGACCATGTCCCCGGAGCGGTACGAGATGAGCATCTCCCTGCGCTCGTCCGCGCCGATCTCCTGCGGCGCTGCCAGGTCCACCCCCCGGTCGTAGATCGCCACGCGCTGGACGGGGTTGAGGTCGTCCCAGATCAGGGTGCGTTTGGCGCCGCCCACCATGGTGGTCCGCACCTTGGTCGGCGACAGCCAGTTGACGTGCACGTGGGCGATGGCCCCCGTGTTGAGCTGGAGCGTCAGATAGGCCACACAGGCCTGTCCCGCGCCGATCGGGTCGGCCCCGTGGGCGGCGACGGCGACCGGCTCGACGTTGTCGGGGAGGATGAAGTCCAGGATCGACAGGTCGTGCGGGGCCAGGTCCCACATGACGTCGATGTCCTTCTGGACGAGCCCGAGGTTGATCCGCACCGAGTCGACGAAGTGGATCTCGCCGAGTTCGCCGGAGCGGACCAGCTCCCGGATGCGGGCCACGGCAGGCGTGTAACAGTAGGTGTGATCGCACATCAGGGTGAGCCCACGCGCTTCCGCCTCGGCCACCAGGCGCATCCCGTCGGCGTACGTCGCCGCGAGCGGCTTCTCCACGAGGACGTGCTTGCCGGCGCTCAAGGCGGCCAGGGCGATGTCGAGGTGGGTTCCGGCGGGCGTGGCCACGGCGACGGCGGCCACGGAAGGGTCGGCGAGGACGGCCGCGTAGTCCGAGGTGGCCTGGACCGTCGAGTAGCCGCCGAGGACCCGCTGGGCCCGGTCCACGTCGAGGTCGCACAGCCAGCGCAGCCGGAACTGCGGGCTGGCCTGGAAGTTGCGTACGAGGTTGGGGCCCCAGTAGCCGGCCCCGACGACCGCGACCCCCAACGGCTCCGTGGTCTGCGTCACTGTGTTCCTCTCCCCTTGGTCCATCAGTAGGCCCCCGTTCCTCGCACCACTGCAGACCCGGTGCGCATCAGGATCAACAGGTCCAGGCTCATCGACCAGTTGTCCACGTATCCGAGATCGAGCCGGACCGCCTCGTCCCAGGGCAGGTCCGAGCGGCCGCTCACCTGCCAGAGCCCGGTGAGGCCGGGCTTCACCAGCAACCGCCGCTTGACCTCGGGCGGGTACTCCTCCACCTCCTCGGGCAGCGACGGGCGGGGGCCGACGAGCGACATGTGGCCGCTGACCACGTTGAACAGCTGGGGCAGTTCGTCGAGTGAGCAGCGGCGCAGCACCGAGCCGACCCGGGTGATCCGCGGGTCTTGTTTCACCTTGAACAGCAGGCCGTCGCTGTTCTCGTTGAGGTGCGCCAGTTCCGCCCGGAGAGCCTCCGAGTCCTGCCGCATCGTGCGGAACTTCAGCATGGTGAAGTGGTCGCCGTACCGGCCCACCCGCCGCTGCCTGAACAGCGCCGGCCCGGAGCTGTCCAGCCGGACGATCAGGGCGATCAGCAGCATGGGCAGCGCGAGGACCACCAGGAGCGCCCCCGCGAGCGCCCGGTCCAGCAGTTCCTTGGGCAGCCGGGAGATCCGGGAGAGGTTCGGCGCCTGTACCCGCACCAGCGGCACCCCGTTGGTGGGCCGTACCGCCAGCCGAGGGGCGGACACGTCGGCCAGCACGGGGGCCAGCAGGAAGTCGACGCCCTGCACGGCCGCCGTCCAGGACATCCGGCGCACGACGGAGGCGTCGAACTCGGGCGCCGGCAGCGCCACCACGGTGCTGATGCCCATGGCCCGGATGACGTCATTCATGTTTCCGACGTCGCCGAGGACGGGGAGCCCCGACTTGCGGATCTCCGCCGCGTTTTCCGGATCGCTCAGGCACACCCCGGCGACCTGCAGTTCCTGTACGCCGCCGCGCCGCAGCACGGCGACCAGCTCCACGATGCCGCGCGACGGCCCGACCAGGAGCGTGGCGCTCCGGTCCCGGCCCCGCGCCCATCGTCTGTGCAGCCGGCGGCGGAGCGCGTAGCGGACCGGCAGGGCGATCGCGGCGGCCGGAACCGCGGCCACGGTCATGTCATGGAGCAGCCCCAAGTCGTGCGCGAACAGCCAGTACGCGCCCGCGGCCAGCGCCGGCAGTGCGACGGCGCCGCGCAGCACCCGCAGGTACTCCTCGGTCCCCAGGCCCAGGGCACTGCGGTCGTAGGAGCGGTGGGCGAGCATGGCCGCGATCCACGTCGGGGGCAGTATCAGGGCCACCGCCCAACGGCCGTACGCCGCGTGGATCAAGAAAGCCGCGGCAGCGGCTGCGAAGCCGTCCGCGACCAGCAGGACTATTCGGTACTTCCGTTCCCAGCGTCTTCGGTGAGCTTCTGGAGTTCTCTGCTCCCCAACCAGTAGCTCATGCGTGACCTCAATGGTCATGCCCCCCCCACCACATGCGCGGTTACCCCTGACCGAACGAAACCGGGCATACGGTTGCAAGTCCGTAGCCCGGGGTGGATCAGCACCGATGTGTCGTCCACACAGCGGCGCTGGAAAACGAGAGAGCTTCAGCGGTTCCCCAACCGCCTCATGCTCCCCGCATGTTGGTTACTACCTGTTTCGAATCCTGTTCACAACGCCGTTCCGTGACATGCCATCAAGAGCAAGTTCCCCTCCCAAACCGGTCCGGCGGCCATCAATCTAGACCACTGGACGCAGTCACGGGAACAGTTGGACGAAACACACACCGCTATGGCGACACCGACGGCATACTGCCCAGGTGACGAGCATCGTGATCCCGGCCCACAATGAGGCGCGAGTCATCGGCCGGCTCCTCGATTCACTGCTGGCCGACTCCTCGGAGGACGAGACCGACATCGTGGTCGTGTGCAACGGCTGTACGGATGACACCGCGCACATCGCGGCCGCTCGCGGCCCGCGCGTCCGGGTGGTCGAGATCCCCACCCCTTCCAAGCACGCCGCCCTGCGGACGGGCGACGAGCACGCGCGCGGCTTCCCCCGCCTCTACGTGGACGCCGACGTCGTGATCGCGGGCGCTGACGTACGGGCGCTGACCGAGCCCCTGAACGACGAAGCCTCGGGCATCCTCGCCACCGCCCCCGAACGGCAGATCCCGCTGACCGCCTGCGCATGGCGGGTACGCGCCTACTACCAGGTGTGGCAGCAACTCCCCGCCGTACGGGAGGGATTGTTCGGCCGAGGCGTCATCGCGGTCTCCAAGGCCGGGCACGCACGGATCGCCGCACTGCCGCCGCTGATGGCGGACGACCTGGCAGCGTCCCTGGCGTTCGCCCCGAAGGAGCGGCTCGTGGTCGGCGCGGCCAGTGTCGTGGTCCACCCGCCGCGCACATGGCGGGACTTGGTCAAGCGGCGGATCCGGGCCGCGGTGTCCACCGCCCAGGTCGAACAGCATCAGAAACCGGAAGAAGCTTCGGCGCGCACGAGCAAGGCAGATCTCAAGGCCCTGCTCCACAGGGAGCCGAAGCTGTTCACGGGGGTCGTAGTCTTCGTCGCGGCGGCGCTTGTCGCCCGGCGGGGGGCCAGAAAGTCCATCCGGGCACAGGACTTCGGCACCTGGCTACGGGACGAGAGCAGTCGGCAGAACTGATCGCACCGCACCTGGAGTCCTTGATCATGTATCTCACCGACCGCTCCACGCCTCCAGGGGCGGACACCGAACAGGGCCGAAGACGCGGCCCGGGGTCCAAGGTCGCCCCGGTCGTGCTCGTGCTGGGCACCGTCAGCCTGATCACCGACATCTCCTCGGAGATGGTCACCGCCGTCCTGCCGCTCTACCTCGTCACCCAACTCGGCTTCAGCCCGCTGGGATTCGGCACCCTCGACGGCGTCTACAACGGCGTCAGCGCGCTGGTCCAGCTCACCGGCGGCCACCTCGCCGACCGAGTGCGCAACCACAAGCTGATGGCCGGGCTCGGCTACGGTCTGTCCGCGCTGTGCAAGCCGCTGCTCCTGCTCGCCGGCAGCCTCGGCACGCTCGGCACGGTCCTCGCCCTGGAACGGACGGGCAAGGGCCTGCGCACCGCCCCGCGCGACGCGATGATCTCCCTGTCCACGCCGCCCGCGAACCAGGGCCGGGCCTTCGGCGTGCACCGGGCGATGGACACCACCGGCGCGATGCTCGGCCCGCTGGCGGCCTTCTTCATCCTGCGCGCGGCGGCCGACGGCTACGACGCCGTGTTCGGCGTGAGCGCGTGCGTCGCCGCGCTCGGCGTGCTCGTGCTGGTGCTGTTCGTACCCACCAGGCAGCAAGGTGCGCAGACGGTCGACGCAGGTGTGGCGGACGGCAAGCGGCCCGTCCGCGTACGCGAAGCGCTGGCACTGCTGCGCCTGCCACGTCTGCGGGCGCTCGCCGGCTGTGCCGCGCTGCTCGGCCTGACCACCGTGAGCGACGCCTTCGTCTACCTGCTCCTGCAACGGCGTGCGGGCATCGGCGAGCAGTGGTTCCCGCTGCTGCCGCTGGGCACCGCCGTCGTGTTCCTGCTGCTGGCCGTGCCCGTCGGCGCGCTGGCCGACCGGGTCGGGCGGCGCACCGTGTTCCTCACCGGGCATGTGGGTCTGCTCACCGCCTACGCCCTCCTGCTGTGGGCCCCGGCCACGCCGGTCCTTCCCTGTCTCGTACTCGCTCTGCACGGCACGTTCTACGCGGCCACCGACGGAGTGCTCCCGGCCACCGTCGCCGGCATCGTGCCCGAGCAGCTGCGCGCCAGCGGCCTCGCCATCGTCGGCACCGGCCAGGCGCTGGCCCGGTTCTGCTGCTCGCTGGCGTTCGGCGCCGCCTGGACGGTGTGGGGAGACGGCCCGGCTCTGGCCGGCTCAGCGGTCGGCCTGCTGTGCTGCGCGGCCGTCGCGGGCATGGTGCTGCGACCGGCCGGCGGGACCCGATGACCACCACAGCCACAAGGATCCAGATGACACCGCTGCGCCGCCGCCTGCTCATACTCGTCACGGCGGTGCTGCTCCTCGCGGGCCTCGGGACCGGCATGGTCCTGCACGCCGCCTCCCGCGCGGATCAGGCGAACCAGCCGCAGTCGGGCGGCCCCGCTGTCAGCGGGGGCAAGTTGACACTCGACCGGAAAGGCCGCCTGACATTCCTCAACGCGGCCGCCGGCCCCCACCGCACCGCGGTCACCTCGGTCCCGTCCACCGATCCCAGGGGCAGGCGGATCGCCTCAAGCCTGAAGTGCGCGCGCTTCTACGCGGCGGCAGGCACGGGCATCTGCCTCCAGTCCGTCCCCGGCGTCCTCAAGCAGAGCAACCGTGTCCTGCTCCTGGACGCCGACCTGCGCACCCTGCGCACCTTCCCGCTCGCGGGCACCCCCAGCCGGGCCCGGGTCTCGCCCAGCGGCCGGTTCGTCGCCTGGACCGTCTTCGTCTCCGGCGAGTCCTACTCGTCCGCCTTCTTCTCCACCCGGACCTCGATCCTGGACACCCGCACCATGCGGCTCACTCCCAGCCTGGAGACGTTCTCCGTCCGCCTGGACGGCAAGCCCTACCACGCTTCCGACATCAACTTCTGGGGCGTCACCTTCGCCTCCGACGACGACACTTTCTACGCCACCCTCAACACCGCGGGCCGCACCTACCTGGTACGGGGTTCCCTCTCCCGGCGTACGGTCACCACCCTGACCCAGAACGTGGAGTGTCCCTCGCTCTCCCCCGACGGGACCCGCGTCGTCTTCAAGAAGCGGGTCCTGTCCGGTACTGCCCTCTGGCACGAGTACGTCCTCGACCTGAACACCCTTCACGAAACGGCGCTCGCCGAACGCCACAGTGTCGACGACCAGGCCATCTGGCTCGACAACAACACCGTCGCCTATGCCCTCCCCACCGATGGCAAGGTCGGCAGCAGCGACCTGTGGAGCGTGCCCGCGGACGGCACAGGCTCCCCCCGCCTGCTGGTCGCGGGTGCTTCCTCCCCGGCACCGCTGTAGACCGGGATCGGCTCACCGCTCAGCGGGACGCGTAGGGCAGCAGAGCGCGCTTCCCCGGACGGACAGTGGGCGGGCTCGTCGCGAGCCCACGCCGACCACGCGCATCGGCGCGCGGCCACTCGAAGGGCCGCGTGCCGATGCCGCAGACAGATTCGGCAGGAAGTCAGCGGTAGAGCGGGGGCCGCTCGGTCAGGTCGACCTCGACGCGGCGGCCCTCCACCTGGGCGCGGACCCCCGCCTCGCAGACCGCCGCCGCCGCATAGCCGTCCCAGACGCTCGGCCCGGCGACCTCGCCGCGCCGGGTGGCGTCGACCCAGGCCTGCACCTCCCGGTCGTAGGCCTCCGCGAAGCGCTCCACGAAGTCCTGGGCGATGGTGCCGCCCCAACGGCCCGCCGCATGGGTGACCATGGCATGCCCGTCACCGATCCGGGCGGTGCCCCGCTCGCACACCGCCTCGGCCTGCACCTGGTACCCGAAGCCGCAGTTGACGAAGATCTCGACGTCGACGAGCGCGCCGCCGTCGGTCTCGAAGACGACGAACTGCGGGTCCGAAAGGCCGGCCGGGGCGTTGTCCGACGGTGTCGGGCGCAGCACCGTCACCGCCGTGATCTCCTGGCCGAGCAGCCAGCGCGTCACGTCCATCTCGTGTACGACCGAGTCGTTGATGAGCATGGCGTCGGTGAACCCGGGCGGGCTGGCCGCGTTGCGATGCCGGTTGTGCAGCATCAGCGTGCGGCCCAGCCGGCCGCTGTCCAGCAGCGCCTTGAGCTTGATGTACTCGGCGTCGTAGCGGCGCATGAAACCGACCTGGACGCGCCGGTGCCCCAGCCGCTGCTCGGCCTCGAGGATCCTGAGCGCGGAGGCGGCGTCGGGGGTGAGCGGCTTCTCGCACAGCACCGGCAGGTCGTGCTCGAAGGCCGCGAGCAGTGCGGCCTCGTGCGCGGGGCCGGGAGAGGCGATCAGTACGGCGTCCACGTCGGCGGCGGCCATCGCGGCGGCCGGTTCCGTGTAGGCGGTGCAGCCCTCGACGCCGGCGGCGACGCTCTTGGCCCGTTCCGCGTCGACGTCCACGACGGCGGTCACCCGCGCACCGCTGGTCACCTCGCTGATGCGGCGCACATGGTCGGCGCCCATGCGTCCCGTCCCTATGACGGCGACTGCGAGCGTTCCCCGCTGAGTCATGGTGGTTGGTCGTCCCTTCGGGTGGTCAGGCGCCGCAGGAGCGGAGGAACTTGCGGGTGCGTACGGCGATGGGCAGCGGCTTGTCCGGCTCGCAGGGGTACATGTCCTGCTCGACGATGGCGAACAGGTCGACGCCGAGGCCCTGGGCGGCGGTGAGGACCGGCTCCAGCGCGGGCACGCCCGCCGGGGGCTCGCACATCACGCCGCGCTGCACGGCGGGCCCGAAGGGGACGCCGTTCTTGACGACGTCGGCGAGGATCTCCGGGTCGACCTGCTTGAGGTGCAGGTAGCCGATGCGTTCGCCGTAGGTCTCGATGAGCTTGACGCTGTCGCCGCCGCAGTAGGCGTAGTGACCCGTGTCCAGGCAGAGGTTGACGAGGTCGGAGTCCGTCGAGTCGAGGAAGCGCTCGACGTGGTCCTCGGTGTCGATGTGCGTGTCCGCGTGGGGGTGGACCACGATGTCGAGGCCGTAGGTCTCCTTGACCTCGTGACCGAGCCGCTCCATACCCTTGGTGAGGTGGGCCCACTGCTCGGCGGTGAGCTCCGAGGGCTCGAGGATCTCGGCCGTCTTGTCGTCCCGCCAGAAGGACGGGATGACCACGAGGTGCTTCGCACCCGTCGCCCGGGTGAGCGCGGCGACCTGGCTGACGTGCTCCCAGGTGGACTCCCACACGGCCGGTCCCCGGTGCATCGAGGTGAAGACCGTGCCCGCCGACACCGTCAGGTTCCGCTTGTTCACCTCGTCGTTGAGCCGCGCCGGATCCGTCGGCAGGTAGCCGTAGGGACCGAGCTCGATCCACGAGTAGCCGGCCTCGGCGACCTCGTCCAGGAAGCGTTCCCAGGGCACCTGCTGCGGGTCGTCCGGGAACCATACGCCCCAGGAGTCCGGCGCCGATCCGATCCGGATGCGGTCCAGTGCAGTGGTCATGTCAGGAAGTCCCTTCGGGAGTTGCCGCCACGGGTGCCTGGAGGTCCTTCTCTTCCGGGAGCTCCTCGACGTCGACGCCGCGGACCTGCGCCAACTCGTGCTTGAGAGCAGCGAGTTCGGAGCCGCCGGCCATGTGGTTGGTCAGCTCTTCGAGGCTGACCTGCTCGCGGTCCGCGCTGAGCTCCAGGGTGCCCAGGCGCAGCACGCTGAAGTGGTCGCCGACCATGTAGGCGTGGTGCGGGTTGTGGGTGATGAAGATGACACCGAGGCCGCGGTCGCGGGCGGCGGCGATGTACTTGAGGACGACTCCGGACTGCTTGACGCCGAGTGCCGCGGTGGGCTCGTCCAGAATGAGGACGCGGGCGCCGAAGTAGACGGCGCGGGCGATGGCGACGCACTGGCGCTGGCCGCCCGACAGGGTGCCGATGGGCTGCTCGAGGTCGTCCAGGACGATGCCCATGTTCCGCAGTTCCTCGTCCGCGGTCTTCTTCATCCGGGCGATGTCGAGACGGCGGATCGGCCAGGGACCCTTGGTCATCTCGGAGCCGAGGAAGAAGTTCCGCCAGACCGGCATGAGCGGCACGGTGGCCAGGTCCTGGTAGACGGTGGCGATGCCCTTGTCGAGGGCCTCGCGCGGGGTGGAGAAGCGCACCGATTCGCCGTCGACGAGGAACTCGCCCTCGGTGTGCTGGTGCAGGCCGGATATGATCTTGATCAGCGTGGACTTGCCGGCGCCGTTGTCGCCGAGGACGCAGGTGACCTTGCCGGGATGGACGGCGAGATCGACTCCGTGCAGGGCGCGGATGTTGCCGTAGGACTTGCCCGTGCCGCGCAGTTCGACGACGGGGGCCTGGTCCGCCGGGGCGGCCTGGCCGTTGCTCTTGCCGATGTCAGCGTTCGTCATGGGTGAGTCACCTCCGGGTCGCGGACTTCTGGACCCACAGATTGATGAGGGTGGCGCCGAGGAGCATCACGCCGAGGAAGGCCTTGAACCAGTCGGGGTTCCAGCCGGCGTAGACGATGCCCTGGCTCACCATGCCGAACATGAAGGCGCCGAAGACCGGGCCGATCGCTGAGCCGTAGCCGCCGGTCAGCAGACAGCCGCCGATCACCGCGGCGGCGATGTAGATCAGCTCCTGGCCGACGCCCTCGCCGGACTGCACGGTGTTGAAGGCGAACAGCTGGTGCATGCCGACGAACCAGGCGCCGAACCCGACCAGCATGAACAGCGAGATCTTGGTGAACTTCACGGGCACGCCGACGGCCCGCGCGCTGTCCTTGTTGCCGCCGACCGCGAAGATCCAGTTGCCGTACTTGGTGCGCAGCAGAACCCAGGTCGCCACTGCGGCGAAGAGCAGCCACCACAGGACGGTGATCTTGAACTGGACGCCGCCTATGGTGAACGACGACGAGAAGACCGCCTTGGCCTGGTCGAAGCCGTCCATGTTGCTGATGTCGTCGGTCGCCACGTTGCCGGTGATCAGCTTGGTGACCGCGAGGTTGATGCCCTGCAGGCCGAGGAAGGTGCCGAGGGTGACCAGGAAGCTGGGCAGCCCGGTGCGCACCATCATCCAGCCGTTGAACGCCCCGATGGCGAGCGAGACCACGAGCGCGACGATCACGCCCACCCATACGTTCATGGTCAGCTGGAAGCTGACCATGCTGGCGGTCAGCGCCGAGGTGATCACCGCGACACCGGCCGACAGGTCGAACTCGCCGCCGATCATCAGCAGCGCCACGGGCAGCGCCATGATCCCGATGGTGGACGACTGGTAGAGGACGGTGGCCATCGCGCTGCCCGAGCGGAACGTCGGCGCCATGGCGAAGAAGAAGACGAACACCGCGACGGCGCCGAGGAAGACGCCGACCTCCGGCCGGGCCAGCAGCCGAAGCACGAGGGAGCGTTGTACGGTCCGGCCGTCGCGCTGTTCGGGGCCGGAGGCCGGCGGTGAGCTCACCGCCGGCACAGCCTGCTGGGTCATGGGAATCACCTGGTGCCCTTCGCGGCGAAGGTGGCGATGGTGTCGACGTTGGACTTGTCGACGAAGGCCGGGCCGGTCAGCACCGGCTGCTCACCGCCGCCGCTGTAGTTGCCGTTGTTCTTGTAGAGCCACAGCGAGTCGACCGCGAGGTAGCCCTGCAGATAGGGCTGCTGGTCGACGGCGAACTGGATGTCACCCTTCTGGATGGCGCTGGTCAGGTCCTTGTTGAGGTCGAAGGTGGCGACCTTCGCCTTGCTGCCGGCGTCGGACAGCGACTGCACCGCGGTCAGCGCGAACGGCGCGCCGAGCGTGACCACGTAGTCGATCGAGCTGTCCTGCTTGAGCTTGGCGGTCATCGTCGACTTCACCGACGGCATGTCTGTGCCGTTGACATAGAGGATCTGCGTCTTGCCGCTGAACGTCTTCTTCACGCCGTCGCAGCGCTGGGTGAGCCCGATGTTGCCCTGCTCCTGGATCACACAGACGGCGTTCTTGGCGCCGGCCTCGTTCAGCCGCTTGCCCAGAGCCTCTCCCGCCACGCTCTCGTCCTGCCCGAAGAACGCCATCAGGCCGAGCTTCTGCCAGTCGCTCACGCCCGAGTTGAGGCCCACCACGGGGATCCCCGCCGACTTGGCCTTGCCCACGACGTCCTTCATGGCGTCCGGCTTGGCGAGGGTGATCGCGATGCCGTCGACCTTCTGGTCGATCGCGTTCTGGACCAGGTTGGCCTGGTTTCCGGCGTTCGGGTCGGCGGAGTAGACGAGCTTGATGTTGTCCTTGGCCGCGGCCGCCTCGGCACCCTTGCGGACGATGTCCCAGAAGGTGTCGCCGGGCGCCTGGTGGGTGACCAGCGCGACTGTCATGCGGGGGGTGTTCGCCTTGCCCGCGGCGACGCCGGAGCTGCTCTCCTCCGCCTTCTTTCCGCCCGAGCTGCTGGAGCAGCCGGCGACGAGCAGCGCGGACGCCGCGGCTATCGCGACGAGCGGCGCGACTCTGCGGGAGCGGCGGGGGTGAAACGTGCGATCCATCTTTCCTGCACCTCACTGTGCGACCGGGGGGAAAGGGAACGAGGAGGGACAGCGCCGGGCAGGGTGCCCCGCGCAGGCCCGGACGGGGTGTCCGGATTTGTGCCGGTGAACCGGCGGATTCGCTGGGACGGGATACAAACCCCTGTTGCACCCACCTGTCAATACTTTGTTAAGACATCATTTCAGAAGCAGGTCCGAATGTAAGAACAAAGTCTTGACAGGAACTCGCTGTGCGGCCTACACCTGTGAGGCATCCGGGCCCGGATGCCCCGCCTTCCGGGCGTCCGACCGCCCGCATCCCCCGCACGAGGAGCGAAGCGCATGCCTGAGCCCGCCGAACGTTTCGATCTCATCACCATGGGACGCATCGGGGTCGATCTCTACCCCCTGCAGACCGGTATGCCGCTTCCCCAGGTCGAGTCCTTCGGAAAGTTTCTCGGCGGCTCGGCAGCCAACGTCGCGGTGGCGGCTGCGCGCCTCGGCCGCGCCGGCGCGGTCATCACCCGGACCGGGAACGACCCCTTCGGCGCCTTTCTGCACCAGGCGCTCAAGGAGTTCGGCGTCGACGACCGGTTCGTCACGCCGGTGGACGCCTACCCGACGCCCATCACGTTCTGCGAGATCTTCCCGCCGGACGACTTCCCGCTCTACTTCTACCGGCAGCCCAAGGCGCCCGACCTCGAGATCCACACCGACGAGCTGGACTTCTTCGCCATCCGCTCGGCCGGCATCTTCTGGATCACCGGCACCGGTCTGAGCGAGGAGCCGAGCCGCTCGGCCACGCTCGCCGCCCTCAAGGCGCGGGACAAGGCCGGCACCACGGTGTTCGACCTCGACTGGCGCCCCATGTTCTGGGCGGACCCAGAGGCAGCGCGGCCGTACTACGCCGAGGCGCTGCGCCACGCGACCGTCGCCGTCGGCAACCTCGACGAGTGCGAGATCGCCACCGGCGTACGGGAACCGTGGGCCTGCGCCCAGGCGCTGCTGGATGCGGGCGTGGAACTCGCGGTCGTCAAGCAGGGGCCCAAGGGCGTGCTCGCCGTGCACCGGGACGGCACGACCGCCGAGGTGCCGCCCGTGCCGGTCGAGGTCGTCAACGGGCTCGGTGCCGGGGACGCCTTCGGCGGCTCGCTCTGCCACGGGCTGCTCGCCGGCTGGCCGCTGGAGAAGACCATGCGGTACGCCAACGCGGCCGGAGCGCTCGTCGCCTCCCGTCTCGCCTGCTCCTCCGCGATGCCGACCGAGTCCGAGGTCGCCGGCCTCCTCGCCCGCGGCTGACCGTCGCCACCCCTGAACGGAGCCTGTCTTGAGCATCAGCATCCCCGACCTCGCCACGGTGCGCGCCCGGCATCCGGAGGCCATCGCCGAAGCCGCCGCGCGCCGGGTCCGGCGCCCGCTGGTCGGCGCCAGCGGCCGCCTCATGATCGTGGCCGCCGACCACCCGGCCCGCGGCGCCCTCGGCGTCGGCGACCGCCACCTGGCCATGGCCAACCGCGCCGATCTGCTGGAGCGCCTGTGCGTGGCGCTGTCCCGGCCCGGCGTGGACGGGGTGCTGGCCACCGCCGACATCCTGGATGACCTCCTGCTCCTCGGCGTCCTCGACGACAAGGTTGTCATGGGCTCCATGAACCGTGGCGGACTCGCGGGTGCGTCGTTCGAGATGGACGACCGCTTCACCGGCCACCGCGCCGAGGACATCGAACGGCTCCGCTTCGACGCCGGGAAACTGCTGCTGCGCATCGACTACGGCGACCCCGGCTCCCTGCGGACCCTGGAGTCCACGGCGCGGGCCGTCGACGACATGGCCGCGCGCAGACTGCCGCTGTTCGTCGAACCGTTCATATCGCGCCGCGTCGACGGCAGGGTGCGCAACGACCTGAGCGCCGAGGCCGTGACCCGGTCGATCGCCATCGCCTCGGGCCTCGGCGGCACCTCCGCCTACACCTGGCTCAAGCTTCCGGTCACCGACGACCCGGACGACATGGCCGAGGCGCTGGAGGCGTCCACGCTGCCCGCCGTGCTTCTGGGCGGCGAGGTCGGCAAGGACCAGGAGGGCGCGTACGAGAAGTGGCGCAAGGCCCTGCGTCTGCCCACCGTCCAGGGCATGGTCGTCGGCCGGTCCCTGCTGTATCCCGCCGAGGGCAACGTGGAGACTGCGGTGGACACCGCGGTCGGCCTGCTCTGAACCCGTCCGCTCTCCAGAGAAGGGCATCATGACCACTGCGCATCACCTTCCCGCGGGCAAGGCCGCCGGCGACGCCTACGCCGTGGACGTCAGCCCCGAGTCGGCCGGCTGGGGCTACTCCAGCCTGCGCGTACTTAAACTGCCGCCCGGCGGCTGGCACTCCTTCGACACCGGCGACAGTGAGTGGATCGTGCTCCCGCTGTCGGGTTCCTGCACGGTCGCCGTCGGCGGTGACACCTTCCGGCTGCAGGGCCGGGAGAGCGTCTTCAGCGGCGTCAGCGACTTCGCGTACGCACCCCGCGACGCCCAGGTCTCGATCGCGTCCCGCGACGGCGGCCGCTTCGCACTCACCGGCGCCCGCTGCGAGCGCCGGCTGCCCGCCCGCTACGGGCCGGCGTCCTCGGTCCCGGTCGAACTGCGCGGCACCGGGAACTGTTCCCGCCAGGTCAACAACTTCGGCGCCGCGGCCGCCGCCGGAGGCGGTGATGGATACGGTTTCGAGTGCGACAAGCTCATCGCCGTCGAGGTGATCACACCGGGCGGCAACTGGTCCTCCTTCCCGCCGCACAAGCACGACGAGCACCGGCCCGGCGAGGAGTCCGAGCTCGAGGAGATCTACTACTTCGAGTTCGCCGCCCACGGGGACACGCCCGGGCTCGGCTACCAGCGGGTCTCCCCCTCCGGTCACGGCAGCGGAACCGACGTGCTGGCCGAGGTGCGCGACGGCGACGTCGTCCTCATCCCGGACGGCTGGCACGGCCCCTCCATGGCCGTGCCCGGCCACCACATGTACTACCTCAACGTCATGGCGGGCCCCGACCCCGACCGCGCCTGGCTGATCTGCGACCACCCCGACCACGCCTGGATCCGCGGCACCTGGCCTGCGGACCCGGTCGACGCCCGCCTTCCGCTCTACACCGCCCCCGCCCAGTGAAGCCCTTCGCGCAAGAAGCCGTCCCAGTGAGGTCCCGATGAGCCATCCGAACCAGTCAGTGCGTCGCCTGACCGTCGCCCAGGCACTGGTGCAGTTCCTGTCCGCGCAGTACAGCGAGCGCGACGGCGTACGGCACCGGCTGATCGCCGGTACCTGGGGCATCTTCGGCCACGGCAACGTCGCCGGGATCGGCCAGGCGCTGCTCGAGGCGGGCGAGGACACCATGCCCTTCCATCAGGGCCGCAACGAGCAGGCCATGGTGCACGCGGCGGTCGGCTACGCGCGCCAGCGGGACCGGCTGTCCGCGCAGGCGGTGACCACGTCCATCGGCCCCGGCGCCACCAACCTGGTCACCGGCGCCGCGCTGGCGACGATCAACCGTCTCCCGGTACTGCTGCTGCCCGGTGACTACTTCGCGACGCGCCCCGCCGACCCGCTGCTGCAGCAGTTGGAGCACCCCGTCGAGGCCGATGTGTCCGTCAACGACACACTGCGCCCGGTCTCCCGCTACTTCGACCGGATCACGCGTCCGGAGATGCTGATCCCGTCCGTGCTGAACGCCATGCGGGTACTCACCGACCCGGCCGAGACCGGCGCGGTCACCCTCGCCATGCCGCAGGACGTGCAGGCGGAGGCGTACGACTGGCCGGAGCAGTTCTTCGCCGAGCGCGTCTGGCACGTACGCCGTCCCGCGCCCGACCCGGTGGAGCTCGCCGAGGCGGTGCGCGCGATCCGCGCCGCCGAGCGGCCGCTGATCGTGGCGGGCGGCGGCGTCCACCACAGCGAGGCCGAAGGGGCCCTCAAGGCCCTGGTCGACGCCACCGGCATCCCGGTGGCCTCCACCCAGGCGGGCAAGGGTTCCCTGCGCCACGACCATCCCGCGGACCTCGGCGGCATCGGCCACACCGGCACCGCCGTCTGCGACGACATCGCCCGCACCGCCGACCTGGTCATCGGCGTCGGCACCCGCTACAGCGACTTCACCACCGCCTCCAACACGCTCTTCCAGAACCCCGGCGTGCGGTTCGTCAACCTCAACATCACCGCCTTCGACGCCCACAAGCTCGCCGCCCGCACGCTGGTGGCCGACGCCCGGGCGGGCCTGGAGGCGCTCGCCGAGGGCCTGTCCGGCCACCGCGTCGGCGAGGCGTACGAGGCCGAGTACCGCGCGGGCAAGGAGCGTTGGGAGCGGGTCGTCGAGAGCGCCTACCGCGCGGACGACGAGAACTCCGTACCGACGCAGACCCAGGTCCTGGGCGCGCTGGACGCCGTCGTCGGCGACGACGACGTGGTGATCAACGCGGCCGGCTCGCTCCCCGGCGATCTGCACAAGCTCTGGCGGGCCCGCTCGCCGCGCCAGTACCACCTGGAGTACGGCTACTCCTGCATGGGCTACGAGATCCCGGCCGGGATCGGGGTCCAGCAGGCCGCGCCCGGCACACCGGTGTGGTCCCTGGTCGGCGACGGCACCTACCTGATGATGCCCACCGAGATCGTCACCGCCGTCCAGGAGGGCCTGCCCGTCAACCTGGTCCTGATCCAGAACCACGGCTACGCCTCCATCGGCGGCCTCTCCGAGGAGACCGGCGGCGAACGCTTCGGCACCGCCTACCGCCATCGCGCCGCCGACGGCACCTTCACCGGAGCCCCGCTCCCGGTGGACCTGGCCGCCAACGCCGCGAGCCTCGGCATGGACGTCATCCGCGCCAAGACCGTACGGGAGCTGCGCGACGCCCTGGCCGCGGCACGCGCCTGTGACCGCCCCACCTGCGTGTACGTCGAGACCGACCCGACGCCGACCGCTCCGCCCGCCGAGGCGTGGTGGGACGTACCCGTCGCCGAGGTCGCCTCCCGCGAAGCCGCCCTGACGGCCCGTGAGAGGTACGACCGGCACGCCGCCGGCCGCCGGCGCCACCTCTGACCCCCGCTCACGAAAGGTCCCTCCGCACCATGAAGACCATCAACCACTGGATCGGCGGCAGGCCCGTCGAGGGCACCTCGGGGCGCTTCGGCCCGGTCTACAACCCGGCCACCGGCGCCCAGGAGAAGCAGGTCGCCTTCGCCACCGTCGACGAGGTCGACACCGCCGTCGCCACCGCGAAGGCCGCCTTCGAGAGCTGGGGCCAGTCCTCGCTCGCCAAGCGCACCGCGATCCTGTTCAAGTTCCGCGAGCTGCTGGACGCGCACCGCGACGAGATCGCCGAGCTGATCACCGCCGAGCACGGCAAGGTGCACTCGGACGCGCTCGGCGAGGTGGCGCGCGGTCTGGAGATCGTGGAGCTGGCCTGCGGCATCTCCGAGAAGCTGAAGGGTGAGCTGTCCACCCAGGTCTCCACCCGCGTCGACGTGGCCTCGATCCGCCAGCCGCTCGGTGTGGTCGCGGGCATCACGCCGTTCAACTTCCCGGCCATGGTGCCGATGTGGATGTTCCCGCTGGCGATCGCGGCCGGCAACGCCTTCGTGCTCAAGCCGAGCGAGAAGGATCCGTCGGCTTCCTTCCGGCTCGCCGAGCTGCTGGCCGAGGCGGGCCTGCCGGACGGCGTGTTCACCATCGTGCAGGGCGACAAGGTGGCCGTGGACCGGCTCCTGGAGCATCCGGACGTGGCGGCGGTCTCCTTCGTCGGCTCCACCCCGATCGCGAAGTACATCCAGCTCAAGGCGGTCGAGCACGACAAGCGCGTCCAGGCCCTCGGCGGCGCCAAGAACCACATGCTGGTCCTGCCCGACGCCGACCTGGACTTCGCGGCCGACCAGGCCATCAACGCGGCGTACGGGTCGGCGGGCGAGCGCTGCATGGCCGTGTCGGTCGTGGTCGCGGTCGGCGAGACGGGCGACGAGCTGGTCGGCAAGATCGCTGAGCGCGCGAAGAACCTGCGCATCGGCCCCGGCGACGACCCGGCCTCCGAGATGGGCCCGCTGATCACGCGTGAGCACCGCGACAAGGTGGCCTCCTACGTGACGAGCGCGGCGGAACAGGGCGCCGAAGTCGTCGTCGACGGCACGCAGTACACCGTGGAGGGACACCCCGAGTGCGCTGACGGCTTCTTCATCGGTGTGTCGCTGCTCGACAGGGTGTCGGTGACGGCGGACGCGTACCGGGACGAGATCTTCGGTCCCGTGCTGTGCGTGGTGCGCGCCGACACCTACGACGACGCCATCAAGCTCATCAACAGCTCCCGCTGGGGCAACGGCACCGCGATCTTCACCCGGGACGGCGGTGCCGCCCGCCGCTTCCAGCTGGAGGTACAGGCGGGCATGGTCGGCGTCAACGTGCCGATCCCGGTGCCGGTCGGCTACCACTCCTTCGGCGGCTGGAAGGACTCGCTCTTCGGCGATCTGCACGTCTACGGCAACGACGGCATCGCCTTCTACACCCAGGGCAAGGTGATCACCACGCGCTGGCCCGACCCGGCCGACGGCGGTATCAACCTCGGCTTCCCGAGCAACTCCTGAGAGGAGCGGCGGCCGGTGCGGGACGGTACGCGTCGCCTCCCGCACCGGCCGTCGTCGAGATCTATTGTCAGGACAATGTGATGACAAGGGTTCCTGTCAACCAGTCGGCCGCCTATTCTCTCTCCGTGACCACATCCACACCGGCAACCCTCGATTTCGCCCTCGACCGCAGCAGCCCGGTCCCGCTCTACTACCAGCTGGCCCAGCAGCTGGAGGCGGCGATCGAGCACGGTGCGCTCGGTCCGGGCAGTCTGCTGGGCAACGAGATCGAGCTCGCCGGGCGGCTCGGGCTCTCCCGTCCAACGGTCCGCCAGGCCATCCAGTCGCTGGTGGACAAGGGGCTGCTGGTGCGCCGCCGGGGCGTGGGCACCCAGGTGGTGCACAGCCAGGTCAAGCGCCCCCTGGAGCTCAGCAGTCTCTACGACGATCTCGAGGCCGCGGGGCAGAAGCCCACGACCCGGGTGATGCGCAACGAGGTGGTACAGGCGTCGGCCGAGGTGGCGGCCGCCCTCGGGATCTCCGAGGGCAGCGAGGTGCACCACATCGAACGCCTTCGCCTCGCCCATGGCCAGCAGATGGCGTTCCTGTCCAACTACGTGCCGGCCGGCCTGCTGGACCTGGACACGGAGAAACTCGAGGCGACGGGCCTGTACCGGATGATGCGCGGCGTCGGTATCACCCTGCACAGCGCCCGGCAGTCCGTCGGCGCGCGCTGTGCCACCGCCGAGGAGGCGGAGCGGCTGGGCGAGCCCGAGGGCGCGGCCCTGCTCACGATGCAGCGCACGGCGTACGACGACACGGGCCGCGCGGTCGAGTACGGCACCCATGTCTACCGCGCCTCGCGCTACGCCTTCGACTTCCAGCTCCTCGTCCGGCCCTGACGGGCCGCCTCGCCGAGCGGCCGAAACCGCTCATCGCACGGCGGCGAGACGGCGTCGGTAGCGCACGCCGGGCCGCCCTCCGACCGTGGTGTCCTCCACGGCGGCGAATCCGTTGTGCAGGAGCACGGCCCTGGACGCCGGATTGTCGATGGCGACCACGGCGGTGAGTTCGGAGAGGTCATAGTCGACGACAGCGAGACGGCACACGCCCCGCACCGCGGCCGTCGCCACGCCCCGGCCCGTGGCGCGCTCGCCGATCCGATGGCCGAGTTCGGCACTCCCTGCCAGGACGTCCACGAGATTGACGCGGCCGATCAGCTCACCGCTCTTCGTCCAGGACGACGTGGAAATGGCACAGACCCGCTTCCTGCTCGGCGAGCAGAGCACGGTGGCGGGAGGCCAATCCGGCGAAGTACGCGTCCCCGCGATCCGTTACCGACCGCGCGAAATACTCCCGGTTCTCCCGCTCGAAGACCAGCAGGGCGGGCGCGTGGTCCGCCCGGAGCCGCTCCAGTCTCGTCATGACCGAGGACCCTACCCACCGTCGATCGCATCTGCGTCCGGCGGGCGGCGGCGGGCCGTGCGGCCGCGGTCCGGGGCCGGTCACCGGATGCGTCCGGCGCTCAGGCCGGGCTCACCCACGCGCCCCGCTCGGCGGAGCGGCTCATGGCGTCCAGCGCGGCGGCGCTGTGCACGGCGTCGTCGAGAGTGGCGCCGTATGCGGTGCCCTCCGCGACGGAGCGCAGGAAGTGGTGTGCCTCGATGACCTTCAGGTCGTCGTACCCCATGGCGTTGGCCGCGCCGGGCTGGAAAGCGGCGAACTCGCCGTGGCCGGGGCCGACGTAGAGGGTGCTGACGGGCTGGTCCTGGTAGGCCGTCCCGCGGCTGACGCCGAGCTCGCCCATACGCCGGAAGTCCCAGAAGACCGCGCCCCTGGTGCCGTGGATCTCGAAGCCGTAGTTGTTCTGCTCGCCGACCGAGACCCGGCAGGCCTCCAGGACGCCGCGGGCGCCGGAGGCGAACCGCAGCAGGCAGTTCACGTAGTCCTCGTTCTCGACCGGACCGGGCGCGCCGCCCGTCGCGCGGGTGTGACCGGCGGTCGCGCCGGAGGGACGGGCCCGTTCGGCGATGAAGACGGCGGTGTCGGCGGCCAGCGACTCGATCTCGCCGAGCAGGAAGCGGGCCAGGTCCACCCCGTGCGAGGCGAGGTCGCCGAGAACTCCGCTGCCGCCGCGCTCGCGCTCGTAGCGCCAGGTCAGAGCACCCTCCGGGTGGGCGGCGTAGTCACTGAAGAGGCGGATGCGGGCATGGGTGACAGTGCCGATCTCGCCGGAAGCGATCAGTTCGCGGGCGGCGGCCACGGCGGGCGCGTTGCGGTAGTTGAAGCCGACCGTGCCCTGGACGCCGGCCTTGGCGACGGCGCCCGCGACCGCGCGGGCGTCCTCCGCGGTCAGTCCGACGGGCTTCTCGATCCAGATGTGCTTGCCCGCCTCGGCCATGGCGACGCCGATCTCGCGGTGCAGGAAGTTGGGGGCGGCGATGCTCACGGCCCGCACCCGCGAGTCGGCCGCGATCTCGCGCCAGTCCCGGACGGCGGTGGCGAAGCCGTAGCGGCCGGCGGCCTCCTCGGCACGGCCGGGCACGTCGTCGGCGACGGCGATCAGTTCGGGCCGTACGGACAGCTGCGGGAAGTGATGCGGCACGCGGACGTAGGCCTGGGTGTGCACCCGTCCCATCCAGCCGAATCCGACGACGGCGACGCCGAGCGTACTCACCATGACTGCCCCTTTTTGGACCGTTCCAGAGCTTGCCCGGCTCACACTGGGGTCCGTTCACGCACTTGTCAATCCCTTTGACAAGAGCACACACCCTGTGGAACGGTCCACGCATGAGACCGCCGACGATCCGCGATGTGGCCGAACGGGCCGGAGTGTCGAAGTCGCTGGTCTCCCTGGTGCTGCGCGGCTCCGATCAGGTGCGGTCCGAGAAGCGGCAGGCCGTGCTGGCCGCCGTCGACGAGCTGGGCTATCGGCCCAACGCCGCCGCGCGCAGCCTGAGCGAGCGGCGTACCCGTACGGTCGGCGTTCTGCTGAACGACATGCGCAACCCCTGGTTCGTGGAGCTGCTCGACGGCCTCAACTCCCGGCTGCACGACTCCGGTCTGCACATGCTGCTGGCCGACGGCCACCTCAACCGGCGCCTCGGCGAGGACCTCACCCGCACCTTCACGGACCTGCGGGTCGACGGCCTGATCGCCGTCGGCACCCTGCCGCCCTCCGACGCGCTGCGCACGGCAGCCGCCAGGATCCCCACCGTCGTCGCGGGGGCCCGTGAGCCGCAGCTGCCGACCGTCGACATCGTCGCGGGCGACGACGAGCACGGCGCCCGCCTCGCCACCGAGCACCTCATCGGCCTCGGGCACCGCCGAATCGCCCACATCGCCGGGCAGGGGGTGGTCGGCGAGCTGCGCCGGCGCAGCTTCGAGACGGTCATGCGCGAGCACGGCCTCGCCGAAACGGCGGTCGTGGAGCAGGGCGACCTGACGGAGGAGGGCGGCTACCGGGCCACGGTGCGCCTCCTGAGCGCCCGTGAACGCCCCACCGCCGTCTTCGCGTTCAACGACATAGCCTGCGTCGGTGCCCTCTCGGCGGCCGAGGAGCTCGGCCTCCAGGTGCCGCGCGACCTCTCCCTCATCGGCTACGACAACACCTACCTCTCACACCTGCGGCACCTGTGGCTCACCACGGTCGACAACGGCAGCCACGACGTCGGACGCCGCGCCGCCCAGCGCCTCCTCGACCGCGTCGCCGACCCCGCCCGCCCGGCGGAACTCGTGCTCACCACGCCGTCCCTGGAGGTCAGGGGGACGACGGGGGCGCCTGGTCGGGGAACCGACGCCTGACGACGCCCCAGCACTGCGCACCGGCCGCGGGGCCGCGTCAGCGGGTTCCCCCGTGATCCAGACCGGTACCGCGCGGGCCGGGACCCGCGCAGGACGCGGAGGCCCCATCCGGTGGGGGCAATCCCCACGAGACTCCGTCCCTCAGGCCTGTCGCCCCGCGACGATCCACCTCGACGGCAGTTCGATACGTGTGCCGTCCGCGGTGTGCTCCGTGGTGACCAAGGGCAGTTCGCCGGTCGCCAGGACCGTCAGGCCCGCGGCCCCAGATACTCCGCCTGTGACGTCCTGCGGCTCCGCCGCGCGGGCGCGACCGTCACAGGTGACCCGCAGCCGACGGACGAGGCCTTTGCCACCCCTCAGTCCTCGTGCCCCAACTGCAGATCCCGCTCCGTCCTGCCGCCCCCGGCAACCTGCAACACCGTGGCCACCGGCGGGTACCCGGCCGCGATCACCGTGTACTCCCCGGACGACAGATCGACGAACCGGAACGTTCCGTCGGCCCGCGTCGTCAGCGTGTCGACGACATTGCCCGCGGCATCGAGCAGCGTCACCCGTGCGTCCTCCACGGGCCGCCCGTCCCCGGCGCGCACGGTGCCGCGCAGCACCGCGCCCCCTGCGAGTTCGATGTCCTGCCGGGTCTCGCGCGCGGCCTGCACGGTGACCGGCAGCGCAGCCGGGCGGAACGCGGGCGCGCTGGCGGCGAGGGTGTACTCCCCGGCCACCAACTCACTGATGATGTAGCCCCCTTCGCGCCCGGTGCGGGTGCTCGAGACCACCTCTCCGTGCACGTTGGTGAGCGTGACGGCGGCGTCCCGCACCGGCGTTCCGTCGGCCGTGAGGACGCTGCCCGCCAGCCGTCCCGCGCCGCCGAGCACGACGTCGAGTTCGACCGGGCGCTCCCCGACGGTCACGGAGACGGCCTGCGGCTGGTGCCCGCCGGCCGCGGCGATCAGGACGTACGAGCCGGATCCGGGCGTGGACAGCGCGTACCGCCCGTCCTCGCCGCTCGCGCCCCGCCCGATCTGGACACCCGCGACATCGATGAGGGTGAGCGCGGCGCGGGGGACGACGGTGCCGTCGTGATGCTGGACGGTGCCGCAGACGGGCACTCCGGCGGCGTACGGCGAACGTGCCTGCGGGACCTGGGCCGCGGGCGGGCACTCGGCGGAGGTGTTGTGGGACACCAGTGGTTTCTCCTTGAGGAAGAAGGCGATGAGCAGGCCGAGCACGATGACCGGCACGAGATAGAGGAAGATCCTCGGCATGGCGTCGGCATACGCGGCGATGTACGCGTCGCGCAGCGCCGGGGGCATGGCGTGGACGAGCTGCGGGGTGATCGATTCGGGGTCGGGCAGCCCGGCACCGGCACGGGGAGGCAGGCGCTGGTCCAGCGCGTCCGAGAGGCGGTTGGCGAACAGGGTGCCGAAGACGGCGGCGCCGACGCTGCCGCCGATCTGCCGGAAGTAGTTGTTGGCGCTGGTCGCGGCGCCGAGGTCGGCGGGGCGCACGGAGTTCTGCACGGCGAGGACCAGGACCGGCATCACGAGGCCGATGCCGGCGCCGAGAACGGCCATCCAGATGCTGTACTCCAGCCGCGACGTGTCGATGTCGAGCCGGGACAGCAGCCACATGCCGACGGCGGCCAGGACGCTGCCGAGGACCGGGAAGACCTTGTAGCGGCCGGTGTGGCTGATGAGCTGTCCGCTGACGATCGAGGTGGCGACGATCCCGGCCATCATCGGCAGCATCAGCAGTCCGGACTCGGTGGCGCTCGCCCCGTCGACCATCTGCAGGAAGGTGGGCAGGTAGCTGGCGGCGCCGAACAGCGCCACGCCGATGACCAGCCCCACCAGGGCGGTGACGTTGAAGACGGAGTCCCGGAACAGCCGCAGCGGGATGAGGGGTTCGACGGCGAACCCCTCGACGATCACGAAGAGGACACTCGCCAGGGCCGCCCCGGCGCCCAGGCCCAGGATGACCCGGGAGCTCCAGGCGTACTCGGTTCCGCCCCAACTGGTCAGCAGCACCAGGCAGGTCGACGCGGCGGCCAGCAGCAGCGTGCCCAGCACGTCGAGCCGGGCCCTCACCGCGGGCTTGGGCAGGCGCAGCACGACGGTGACGACCGCCAGGGTGATCAGGCCGAAGGGCACGTTGACGTAGAAGCACCAGCGCCAGGAGAGGTGGTCGGTGAAGTAGCCGCCGAGGAGCGGCCCTGCGACCGACGCGAGACCGAAGGCGGCACCGATGATGCCCATGAAACGGCCGCGTTCGCGCGGCGGGACGATGTCGGCCATGATCGCCTGCACACCGATCATCAGCCCGCCGGCGCCGACGCCCTGGACGGCGCGGAAGGCGATCATCTGGTCCATGCTCTGCGCCCGTCCGGCGAGCACCGAGCCGATGACGAAGACGCCGATCGCGAACTGGAAGACGCCCTTGCGGCCGAAGAGGTCACCGCACTTGCCGTAGACCGGCAGTCCCACGGTGGAGGTGAGCAGGTACGCGGTGATCGCCCAGGACATCCGGTCCAGGCCGTGCAGCTCGCCGACGATCTTCGGCAGCGCGGTGGCCACGATCATCTGGTCGAGGGCGGCGAGCAGCAGCGCGAGCATGAGCCCGAGGAAGACCAGGCGCACCCGGCTCGGGCTGAGCGCCTCCGATGACCCGGTACCGGCCGGTTCACGGGGAGCGTCCGGGACCACGGGCCGTACGGCCCGCTCACTGCCCAGGTCCGGTTCCACCGCAGTCGTCCCGCCCACCTGCCGCTCCCCTCGTCGCGTCTGCGCCGCCCATTTCTCGCATTGCGCGACAACTGGGATCAAGCGCGACGAGTCGCCCGTGAGGTGGACCGCATGAAGGTATCCGCCGGTCGGAAGCCCTACGGCGTACAACCGCGTCGCACGGAAAACCACTCGAACCGGTGAGCGCGGGAATCATCCGGACGACGGACGACACGCGCTCCGGGGGCTCGGGATCCTCGACCCGCGCCCCGGAGCGCGCCGGGAGCCGTGGCGGCGCTCACGGGCTCGTGCCGCGCGCGCCGGGGGGCATACCCGGTGTCACTTCTCCACTTCGGCGGCGAGCTTGGCGAGCACCGCGTCGTAGATCCGGCCGAGGCCCTTGGGTGCGAAGGTCTTCTCGAAGAAGCCGCCGATACCGCCGGCACCCTTCCAGGTGGTGGTCACGACCACCCGGGACCTGCCTTCGCCGGCCGGGGTGACCCGCCAGGTGGTGACCATCGAGGAGTTGCGGTCCTTCTCGACGAGTTCGCCGTCGGTCGGCTCGGTCACCTCCAGAAGGCAGTCACGGACGCGCTTGCTGGTGGCCTGGAGCTTCCAGTGCACGAGGGTGTCCTGGCCGTCGCCGCCCTCGCGCACCTCGTACTCGCTGAACTGCTCGGGCAGCAGCCTTCGGCGGGTGCCGCTGTAGTCGGCGAGAGCGTCGAACACCGTCTCCGCGTCCGCCGCGATGGTCCGCTCCGTCGTGGCCTCGACCTGCGCCATGGCCTTCCTCTTCCTGTACGTGTGAGTGGGGGCGTGCGCCATCCCATCACACCCGGGGCACGGTGCCGGACGGGACATCGGCAGCAGGTGGTCGTGCCTTCACCGGACGCCGCTACCGCCTGCGGAGATCCGGCGGCATCGCGAGGCGTTCCTCGAAGAAGGCGAGGGCGCGCAGGTGGTACGTACGCGCCGCCCAGCCCAGGCTGATGTTGTGACCGGCGTCCGGCTGGTGCTCGACACGCACGACAGGCGCCGCGGTCAGCCGGGCCGTGAGGTCGGCGATGTCGCGTTCCCCGTGCAGCCACCACGCCTCGTGCTCGGCGAAGGTCAGCCGGACGGGGATCCGGATGCGCGGGGCCAGTTCCTCGAACATTCCGGGCCAGCGGGCGACTTCGTCCGCCTCGCGGTCCGGCATGGGAGCCACCAGGGCCCCGATCGAACGGAACGTGTCCGGCGGATACAGCCGCAACGGGCCCCAGTTGCGCTGCCTGTCCGGGCGGCGCCCGACCCGGGACAGGTCGTCCGGCTCGAGGTCGTAGCGGTGGCCGCAGCCGGACACGTCCAGGGCGAGCAGGCCGGCGGAGCGTGCGGCCGTCACGAGGGCGAGCTTGCCGCCGTAGGAGTGCGCCAGCAGGAAGAACCCGGCACCGGTGGCATGCCGCGCGGCGAACCGCTCCATGACCGCCTCCAGCACCTCCGCCTGCTCCGCGAGGGTCTGTCCGACGGGCAGTTGCCCCGCGGACAGGCCATAGCCGGGGCGGTCCACGGCGAGCACCGTGAAGCCGAGGCGCGCGCCGAGCGTGAGCAGGGACAGGTCGGGATGGGCCTGCCCGTCGAAGTAGGCCGCCGTCATACCGCCGCCGTGCACGGCGACCACGGTGGCCCTCGGCTCCCGGTCCGGCGGCTCGGCGAGCAGACAGGACAGGGCGACACCCGCCGCCTCCAGGACGATGGGGCGCACGCCCGCCGACACGGTCGGCGACGGATTCGGCTGCTGCACCACTCTGCTGTGTTGCATACGTCTGTTATGTCGCACAGGCCGACCCGGAGGCGCCGGACGCGCCGACCTCCGGCCGCCCGAGCACACCGCTCGGAGCAGAGACGGTGCGGGCCGGAAAGCGGCAGGTCAGAGAAGGAAGCCCACCAAATCGAACGATTAATCGAATCCCTGTCGCGATCAAGGGAACATGTGTTCTATTGTGTGGCGAGTGCTACCGAGGAGGCGCCCATGCGCTGGGACCATCTGGCCGAGAACCCCGCCACGGCCCGCAACGCCGCACTGTTCGATGCGGACGCGGTGACCACCCGCACCTTCGACACCCCGGAGTTCCGTGGCATCACCTTCCACGAGGTCCGGGCCCGCTCGATCGTGAACCGGGTACCGGGCGCCTCCCGCATGCCGTTCGAATGGACGGTCAACCCCTACCGGGGCTGCACGCACGCGTGCGTGTACTGCTTCGCGCGCAAGACGCACAGCTATCTGGACCTCGACACGGGGCTGGGCTTCGACACCCAGATCGTGGTGAAGGTCAACGCCCCGGAACTGCTGCGCGCCCACCTCGGCTCGCGCCGCTGGCACGGCGAGCACATCGCGATGGGCACCAATGTCGACTGCTACCAGCGGGCCGAGGGCCGCTACCGGCTGATGCCGGGCATCATCTCCGCCCTGCGCGACCACGCGAACCCGTTCTCGATCCTGACCAAGGGCACCTTGATCCTGCGCGACCTCGACCTGCTGAAGCAGGCCTCGGAGGTCACCGACGTCGGCATCTCCGTCTCCGTCGGCTTCGTCGACCAGGAGTTGTGGCGCACCGTCGAACCGGGCACCCCGGCGCCGGAGCGCCGCCTGGACGTCGTACGCACCCTGAGCGAGCACGGCATCGACTGTGGCGTCCTGATGGCTCCGGTGATCCCCTTCCTGGGCGACGAACCGGCCCAACTGCGCTCCACCGTACGGGCGATCGCCGCAGCCGGCGCCACCTCGGTGACCCCGCTGGTGCTGCATCTGCGCCCGGGAGCCCGCGAATGGTTCATGGTCTGGCTCGAGCACCGGCACCCCTACCTCGTACGCCGTTACGAGCGGCTGTACGCGGAGGGTGCGTACGCGCCGAAGTGGTATCAGCGCCGGATCACCCGTCAGGTGCACGAACTGGCCGAGGAGTACGGCATCGGCCCCACTCGGCCGGGGATGCCGCGCAGGATCCGGCGTCCCGAACCCCTGGCGCCGGAGCCCGCGGTGCCGGCCGGGCCGACCCAACTCTCGCTTCTCTGACAGCCTTACCGGCGCAGCTTCGACAGGTTTGCGGGCGCATCCGAGCGCTTCACGCGACCCGATTGGGTCAAGTCGCGCGCGAACGCGTTCTTCGAGGCGGGCTTTCCGGGACGATGCGGCGAGGACCTGACACTCGTGGTCCGACCCCCTCCGCCCTGGGAGGCCTGACATGAGAGAACGCGCAGCCGTGCTGTGCGGAGCCGCCGTCGTGGTGGCCGGGATGCTCACCGCGGTCCCGGCCGATGCGAGCGCACCGCGCACCGCGGACACCGCGCAAGCGGCGGAACCCACCTGGAAGAAGTGCGGCACCACCAACTATCCGACGCTCCAGTGCGCGTCCGTGACGGTGCCGCTGAACTACGCGAACCCGCGCGGGCAGCAGATCACGCTGGCTCTGTCCCGCGTCCCCCACACCGCGAAGACGTATCAGGGGCCGCTGCTGGTCAACCCCGGCGGGCCCGGCGGCAGCGGTCTGACGCTCGCCGGATTCGTCGCGTCCTCGCTGCCCAAGGCGGTGGCGGCACAGTACGACGTGATCGGCTTCGACCCGCGGGGCGTGGGCAAGAGCAAACCCGCCCTGGACTGCAAACCCGGCTACTTCAACCCTGTACGCCCGGACTCGGTTCCCCGCCTCCCGTCCCTGGAGAAGACCAACCTCTCCCGCGTCGCCTCCTTCGCCAAGGCGTGCGGCGCCAAGTACGCGGGCGTGCTGCCTTATATCGACACGATCAGCGCCGTACGCGACATGGACGGGATCCGGCAGGCGCTCGGCGCCTCGAAGGTCAGCTACTTCGGCTACTCCTACGGCACGTACCTGGGCGCCGTCTACGCGAAACTCTTCCCGCAGCGGGTACGCCGTCTGGTGCTCGACTCCATCGTCGACCCCACGGGCATCTGGTACGACGACAACATCCATCAGGACTACGCGTTCAACGACCGCCATCTGGCGTTCCTGGCGTGGGTCGCACAGCACGACGCGACGTACCGGCTCGGCAGCGACCCGGCCACGGTCGAGGCCAAGTGGTACGCGATGCGGGCCGCGCTGGCCAGGAATCCCGCCCAGAAGAAGGTGGGCGCCTCCGAGCTGGAGGACACCTTCATGCCCGGCGGCTACTACAACGGCTACTGGCCGCGCCTCGCCGAGGCGTTCGCGGCGTACGTGAACGACGAGAACTCCGGCCCGCTGGTCGCGACGTACGAGAAAATCGGCGCGGTCGGCGCCTCGGGCGACAACGGTTACAGCATCTACGCCGCAGTGCAGTGCCGTGACGCCTCCTGGCCACGCGACTGGGCGCAGTGGCGCAAGGACACCTGGGCGGCGTACGCCAAGGCGCCGTTCATGACCTGGAACAACGCCTGGTACAACGCGACGTGCGCCTTCTGGCCGACGTCCTCACTGCGGCCGGTGGACGTGTCCAACAGGGCGCTGCCGCCGACGCTGCTGTTCCAGGCGACCGACGACGCCGCCACGCCCTACCAGGGCGGTGTGACGGTCCATCACCTGCTGCGCGGCTCCAGCCTCGTGGTCGAGCAGGGCGGCGGCAACCACGGCATCACGCTGAGCGGGAACGCCTGCCTGGACAAGTACCTGGCGGCGTACCTCGACAAGGGCACGGTGCCGCACAGCGGCAGCGGCAGCGGCATCGACGCGGTGTGCCAGAAACTGCCCGATCCGGAACCGACGAGCACGAAGGCGGCCGCCGCCGAGCGCGGTTCAACGCTGCACGGCCTCCTCGGCTCCCGCGGTTGAGCAAGCAGATCCCGCCCGTCGGGGGCGTTGTCGGACCCATGGTCCACCATGGACGCATGAGTGAGCCGATCAGGATTCCCGCCCCCGACGGGGTCGCCCCCGCCGCCGCGTACACACACGTCGTCATGGGCACCGGACGTTTCGTCGCGGTCTCCGGCCAGCTCGCGCTCGACGAGGACGGCAAGCTGGTCGGCGAGGGCGACCCGGCGGCACAGGCCCGGCAGGTCTTCGAGAACCTGCGCCGCTGTCTGGCCTCCGCCGGGGCCACGTTCGACCACGTGGTCAAACTGACCTTCTTCGTCACGGACATGGCGTACATGCCGGCGATCCGCGCGGCCCGCGCCGGGCACATACCGGACGACCGGCTGCCGGCCGCGTCGGCGGTGCAGGTGGCGGCGCTGGTGCGCCCGGAGTTCCTGATGGAGATCGAGGCGTACGCGGTGCTGCCGGAATAACCCATGGCCCGCCAGAGCCGCGCCCGTCTACCGTTCGGCCATGGACACTCCGCATCCGTGACATGACCCCCGACGACTGCCGGCGCGTGAGCGAGCTCCGCATCCGCGCCTGGCGAGTCGCCTACCAGGGACTGATGCCTCAGTCGTACCTCGACGCGCTCGATGTGGAGGCGGACGCCGAGCGGCGCCGCGCCCGTCTCGCGCAGGGCGACGGCAGCGTGGTGAACCTGGTCGCCGAGCAGGACGGCGAGACCGTCGGCTGGGCCGCGCACGGACCGTACCGGGACGGCGAAGTCCGCACCGGCGACGCCGAGTTGTACGCGATCTACGTGTCTCCCGACCTGCTCGGCGGCGGCATCGGCCGGGCTGTGCTGGCCGAGTCGGTTGGGCGGTGCACCGCGGCCGGACGGGAACGCATGTTCTTGTGGGTGCTCAGGGAGAACACGCGCGCCCGGCGTTTCTACGAACGCGCGGGCTTCCACGCCGACGGCGCCGAGGAGCCGTTCGAGGTGGACGGGGTCGCCGTGCCCGAGGTGCGGTACGCCGCCGCACTGCCGCTTCGCGGCTGAGGCTCACCGCGGCCCCGGGATCCGGGTCAGCGCGTGCACTGCCGCCTCCGCGAGCGCCGGATGCGCGAGGGCCTCGTCGAGCACGGCTCTGGCCCGGTCGTCGCCCAGCGCGCCGAGCCCCTCCACGCAGGCGAGCGCCACTTTCCGGTACGGATCGTGCGGCCGAAGCCTGCGCTGCAGGGTGGTGATCAGCGCGGGCACGGCCTCGGGGGCGCGCAGCTCGACGAGCAGGCGAACGGGGTGGAGGGCGTAGGCGACACGCAGTTCGTTCGTCGCGAGGGCGGCCGCGGCGCGGGCGGTGCGCGGATCACCGAGCCGGGCCAGGGCATGGGCGGCCGAGGCGCAGCGCTGCGGATCGCGATGGTTGAGCAAAAGGACGAGCGCCTCGAACGCCCGCCGGTCCCCCGCGACACCCAGCCGGAAGGCCGCCGCCTCCCGGGCCCACAGCGGCCGGCCGGGCTCGGTGAGCACGGCGGCCAGCTCGTCGAGGTCGCCGGTGGCCACGAGCCGCTCGTACGCCGCAGACCCACCGGCCTCGGCCCGTAAACGCTCCGTGAGGGATCGCAACGCTTCGTCCATGGCGCCGAGATTAGGCGTCTGCGCCGGGCACGGGGACCTACATCACAAACCCGGGGACTGGCGCGCTCGTTACCCGCGGGTTAAGCTCAATCGAGCGCGTTACCCACTCGCGCGACCTCGCAGTGGCCTGGTGACGCAGCCGCCGCGAGTGCAGTCGGTTCGGTACATCGTGTACCGCAGTACGACGCGGCTCCGGGACAGGGCCGGTCGGATCACCGTTTCCGGACGTGTGCACGTCCGTGGACGGCACCGGGCGTGTGCGCTCGTCAGCCCGGCAGACACCCGCATCCTCCGCCATGTGTGCGCCCGTCGACGTATCCGGGCGCACTCCTCAGTCGTCACCCTCATTTCTGGAGTCCGCGATGGCCACTCCCCTGTCCGACACCCCTCTGTCCCCGATCAAGACCATTGCCGTCGTCGGCCTCGGCACCATGGGCACCGGCATCGCCGAGGTGCTGACCCGGGCCGGCCGCGAGGTCGTCGGCATCGACATCAGCGAGGCGGCGGCCACCAAGGCCGTCGCCGCCCTGGACGCCGCCACCGCCCGTGCCGTCGGCCGCGGGCGCCTGACCGAGCAGGAGCGCGACGACGCCCTCGCCCGCTTCCGTACCTTCACGGACCTGCAGGCCGCGGCCGACGCCGACCTGATCATCGAGGTGGTCCCGGAGTCGTACGAGATCAAACAGCAGGTCTTCCGGGCCCTCGACGGCATCGTGCGCCCGGACGCCATCCTCGCCACCGGCACCAACGCCCTCTCCGTCACCCGGCTCGCGGCCGACTCGTCCCACCCCGAGCGGGTCCTCGGACTGCACTTCTTCAATCCGGCACCGGCGATGCGGCTGGTCGAGGTCGTCTCGTCCGTGCTGACCGCGCCCGTGGCCGTCACCGCGGTCACCAACCTCGCCCTGGACCTGGGCAAGGAGCCCGTGGCGGTGGGCGACCGCCCCGGATTCGTCGCCGACGGACTGCTGTTCGGCTACCTCAACCAGGCCGCGGCGATGTACGAGGCCAAGTACGCCTCGCGCGAGGACATCGATGCCGCGATGAAACTGGGCTGCGGACTGCCCATGGGGCCGCTCGCCCTGCTGGACCTGATCGGCGTCGACACGGCCCGTACGGTCCTGGAGGCCATGTACGCCGCCTCCCGCGACCGGCTGCACGCACCCGCCCCGATCCTCAGGCAGCTCAGCGAGGCGGGCCTGACCGGCCGCAAGTCGGGGCGCGGCTTCTACACGTACGAGGCGCCCGGCAGCCCGGTCGTCGTGCGGGACGCACTGACGCCGCTGGAGGACGCCGCCCTGGTTCCGGGCCGTCAGGTCCGCTCGGTCGGTGTCGCCGGTTCCGGCACCATGGCGTCCGGGATCGCCGAGGTCTTCGCCAAGGCCGGGTACGAGGTCGTCCTCGCCGCCCGCACCGAGGAGAAGGCCCAGGCCGCCAAGGCCCGGATCGGCAAGTCGCTGGCACGCTCGGTCGACCGGGGCCGGATGACGACCGAGGCGGCCGCGCGGACGCTCGACCTGATCCGGCCCACGGGCTCCTACGACGACTTCGCCGATGTCGACCTGGCCCTGGAGGCCGTCGCCGAGGACCTGGAGGTCAAGCGGCAGCTGTTCGCCACGTTCGACAAGGTCTGCAAGTCCGGCGCGATCCTGGCCACCACCACCTCCTCGCTGCCGGTCGTCGCTTGTGCCCGCGCCACCTCGCGCCCGCAGGACGTGATCGGCATGCACTTCTTCAACCCGGCCCCGGCCATGAAGCTGGTCGAGGTGGTCCGTACGGTGCTGACCGCGGACGACGTGCACGCGACGGTCCGCGAGCTGTGCGGATCGGTCAAGAAGCACCCCGTCGACTGCGGCGACCGCGCCGGATTCATCGTGAACGCGCTGCTGTTCCCGTATCTCAACAACGCGATCAAGATGGTGCAGGAGCACTATGCATCTCTTGACGACATCGACGCGGCGATGAAGCTGGGCGGCGGCTACCCGATGGGACCGTTCGAACTGCTCGACGTCGTCGGTCTGGACGTCTCGCTGGCCATCGAGAAGGTGCTGCACCGCGAGTTCCGAGACCCGGGTCTGGCCCCCGCGCCCCTCCTGGAACACCTGGTGGCCGCGGGCTGCCTCGGCCGCAAGACCGGCCGCGGCTTCCGCGAATATGCCAAGCGCTGACCGGCCCGGCGACTGGTTCCAGGGCGGCGCCGACTGGGGCGGGCTGCTCGATCCGACCGGCGACCCCCCGCCCGTGCGGGGCGGGGGTCACCCGGGACATGCGCACCATCCTGCGCACATGCAGTACGTTCGGGTCATGTCCCAGCCCGCCAAGTCCTCACGTACACCAGCCGCGCCCGACGCACCGGAGAGTGCCGCAGGCAGTCGTGCCGCCGCCCAGCGGCTCAAGATGCGCCGGGAACTGGCGGCCGCGGCGATGGAACTGTTCGCTACGAAAGGGTACGAAGCGACCACCGTCGACGAGATCGCGGCGGCCGCCGGGGTCGCCCGGCGCACGTTCTTCCGCCACTTCCGCTCCAAGGAAGAGGCGATCTTCCCCGACCACGACGACACCCTGGTCCGGGCCGAGGCGGTGCTCAACGCCGCGCCCGCGCACGAGCATCCGCTGGACACCGTGTGCCGCGGCATCAAGGAAGTGATGAGGATGTACGCGGCGCGGCCGGAGATCTCCGTGCAGCGCTACAAGCTGACGCGCGAGGTGCCGACGCTGCGCGAGGCGGAGATCGCCTCGGTCGCCCGCTACGAGCGGCTCTTCACCCGCTATCTGCTCGGCCACTTCGACGAGCACGCGCACGACGACGACGCGAACGACGATCCGCTGCTCGCGGAGGTCGCCGCGTCGGCGGTCGTCACCGCACACAATCACGTGCTGCGGCGCTGGCTGAGGGCCGGCGGACAGGGAGACGTGGAGGCCCAGCTGGACCACGCCTTCGCGATCGTGCGCAGGACGTTCGGCACGGGGATCGGCGCCGGACGCGGGGCCGCGCCCCGTACCGCGCCGGCCGCGACCGCACAGGGCGAGGTGCTGGTGACCGTGGCCAGGACCGACGCGCCGCTCGACGAGGTCATGCGGACCATCGAGCAGGCCCTCAAGGAGCGTTCCTAGCGGATCCCAGCCCCTCACGGTCAGTCGGATCCCCAAACGGACCGGCGGCGGCCCCGAGCCGTCGCCGGTCCGTTCCTTTTACCCCTGATCACCGGCGGGTTTGATCGATCATCGCTCATTTGTTACGTAAAGATTTCATCTGAGATCAATGTCTGGCACCCAGTGCCTTGCGAGGTGACACGCCGTGCCATACGTTGGTGGTGTCCGGGCGGCCGGCGTACAGAGACCATTCGTACGTCGGCTGTCCCCGCAAGCCCTTCGGCGAGCGCGCCCGGACGCCTGCGTCACAGGCAACCCTCCCGCGCCACAAAGCGCTGCCACAGCACCACCGAGCCGAACCGACGGCAACCCTCACACAGCAGCAGCACCGACGTAACCCTCAGCGTCTCCCCTCAAGACGCCATTCGCCGGAGGCAATACCGTGAAGGACATCCTGGACGCGATTCAGTCGGGGACGGCCACGTCCGCCGAATTCGCCGCTCTCCCGCTCCCCGAGTCGTACCGCGCGGTCACCGTGCACAAGGACGAGACGGAGATGTTCGCCGGGCTCACTACCCGCGACAAGGACCCGCGCAAGTCCCTGCACCTGGACGAGGTCCCGCTGCCCGAGCTCGGCCCGGGCGAGGCCCTGGTGGCCGTCATGGCCTCCTCGGTCAATTACAACTCCGTGTGGACCTCGATCTTCGAGCCGCTGCCGACCTTCGGCTTCCTGGAGCGCTACGGCAAGCTCTCCGAGCTCACCAGGCGCCACGACCTGCCGTACCACATCATCGGCTCCGACCTCGCGGGCGTCGTCCTGCGCACCGGCCCGGGCGTCAACGCCTGGAAGCCGGGCGACGAGGTCGTCGCGCACTGCCTCTCCGTCGAGCTGGAGTCCTCCGACGGCCACAACGACACGATGCTCGATCCCGAGCAGCGCATCTGGGGCTTCGAGACCAACTTCGGCGGTCTGGCGGAGGTCGCGCTGGTCAAGTCGAACCAGCTCATGCCCAAGCCCGGCCACCTCAGCTGGGAGGAGGCCGCCGCCCCCGGCCTGGTCAACTCCACCGCCTACCGGCAGCTCGTCTCCCGTAACGGCGCCCAGATGAAGCAGGGCGACAACGTGCTGATCTGGGGCGCGAGCGGCGGACTCGGCTCGTACGCGACCCAGTTCGCGCTCGCGGGCGGCGCCAACCCCATCTGTGTCGTCTCCTCGCCGGCCAAAGCGGAGATCTGCCGCTCGATGGGCGCCGAGGCGATCATCGACCGCACGGCCGAGGACTACAAGTTCTGGAAGGACGAGCACACCCAGGACCCGAAGGAGTGGAAGCGCTTCGGCAAGCGCATCCGCGAGCTGACCGGCGGCGAGGACGTGGACATCGTCTTCGAGCACCCGGGCCGCGAGACCTTCGGCGCCTCGGTGTACGTCACGCGCAAGGGCGGCACCATCGTCACCTGCGCCTCGACCTCCGGGTACAACCACGAGTACGACAACCGCTACCTGTGGATGTCGCTGAAGCGGATCATCGGCTCGCACTTCGCCAACTACCGCGAGGCCTGGGAGGCCAACCGGCTCATCGCGAAGGGCAAGATCCACCCGACGCTCTCCAGGGTGTACCCGCTGGAGGAGACCGGTCAGGCCGCGTACGACGTGCACCGCAACCTCCACCAGGGCAAGGTCGGCGTCCTGTGCCTCGCCCCCGACGAGGGCCTGGGCGTGCGCGACGAGGAACTGCGCGCCAAGCACGTCGACGCCATCAACCGCTTCCGGAACATCTGAGAGGCGTACATGAGCGAGCGTCAGACACCGCAGCCGCAGGGGCAAAAAGAACGGGACCGGCCGTGGCTGATGCGTACCTACGCCGGTCACTCCACGGCCGAGGCGTCCAACGAGCTGTACCGGCGCAACCTCGCCAAGGGCCAGACCGGCCTGTCGGTGGCGTTCGACCTGCCGACACAGACCGGCTACGACTCCGACCACGTCCTCGCCCGCGGCGAGGTCGGCCGGGTCGGCGTCCCCGTCGCGCACCTCGGTGACATGCGCCGGCTGTTCCAGGACATCCCCCTGGAGCAGATGAACACCTCGATGACCATCAACGCCACGGCCATGTGGCTGCTGGCGCTCTACCAGGTCGTCGCGGAGGAGCAGGGCGCGGACATCACGAAACTCCAGGGCACGACCCAGAACGACATCGTCAAGGAGTACCTGTCGCGCGGCACGCATGTCTTCCCGCCGGGACCCTCGCTCCGGCTGACGACGGACATGATCGCGTACACGGTCTCCCACATCCCCAAGTGGAACCCGATCAACATCTGCAGTTACCACCTGCAGGAGGCGGGCGCCACACCGGTGCAGGAGATCGCGTACGCGATGTCGACGGCGATCGCCGTCCTCGACGCGGTGCGCGACAGCGGGCAGGTGCCGCAGGAACGCATGGGCGACGTCGTCGGCCGTATCTCCTTCTTCGTGAACGCGGGCGTCCGCTTCGTCGAGGAGATGTGCAAGATGCGTGCGTTCGGCCGCATCTGGGACAGGATCACGCGGGAGCGGTACGGCATCGAGGACCCCAAGCACCGCCGGTTCCGCTACGGCGTCCAGGTCAACTCCCTCGGCCTGACGGAGGCGCAGCCGGAGAACAACGTCCAGCGGATCGTGCTGGAGATGCTGGCCGTCACTCTCTCCAAGGACGCACGCGCGCGTGCCGTGCAGCTCCCGGCCTGGAACGAGGCGCTGGGCCTGCCCCGGCCCTGGGACCAGCAGTGGTCGCTGCGTATCCAGCAGGTACTGGCGCACGAGAGCGACCTGCTGGAGTACGACGACATCTTCGAGGGTTCGAAGGTCATCGAGGCGAAGGTGGCCGAGCTCGTCGAGGAGTCCCTCGCCGAGATCGAGCGGATCCAGGAGATGGGCGGCGCCATGGCCGCCGTCGAGTCCGGCTATCTCAAGTCGCAGCTCGTGGCGTCCCACGCCGAGCGCCGGGCGCGGATCGAGTCCGGCCGGGAGAAGATCGTCGGTGTCAACATCTTCGAGACGACCGAGCCGAACCCGCTGACGGCCGATCTGGACACCGCGATCCAGACGGTCGACCCGGCGGTCGAGGCACGCGTCATCGCCTCGCTCCAGCGCTGGCGCGACACCCGCTACCAGCCGCCGTTCAACCACCCCCGCCCCTGCAAGGCGCTGGAGCGGCTGAAGGAGGCGGCCAAGGGCACCGAGAACCTCATGGAGGCCACCCTGGAGTGCGCCCGCGCCGGGGTCACGACCGGCGAGTGGGCCGGGGCCCTGCGCGAGGTGTTCGGCGAGTTCCGCGCACCGACGGGCGTGTCGTCCGCGCCCGTCGCGGTGGCCGCCGAGGAGGGCACGGCGCTGGCCCAGGTGCGCCGCAAGGTGGACCTCACGGCCCAGGACCTCGGCGTCGGCAAGCTGCGCTTCCTGGTCGGCAAGCCGGGCCTGGACGGGCACTCCAACGGGGCCGAGCAGATCGCCGTGCGGGCCCGAGACGCCGGGTTCGAGGTGGTCTACCAGGGCATCCGTCTGACGCCCGAACAGATCGTGGACGCGGCCCTCGCCGAGGACGTGCACGCGGTCGGCCTGTCCATCCTCTCCGGTTCCCACGCCCAGCTGGTGCCCGACGTGCTGGAGCGGCTGCGCGAGGCCGGTGCGGCCGACATCCCGGTGATCGCCGGCGGGATCATCCCGAACGCCGACGCCGAGCAGCTCAGGGCCGCTGGAGTGGCCGCGGTTTTCACCCCGAAGGACTTCGACATCACCGGGATCATCGGTCGTATCGTCGACGAGATCCGGATAGCCAACAAGCTCGACCCCCTGGAGGTCCCCGCATGACAACGCCCGTCAACCGTCTGCGTCCGCGGCGCTCCTGCCTCGCGGTCCCGGGGAGCAACCCCCGCTTCCTGGAGAAGGCGCAGGGCCTCCCCGCCGACCAGGTCTTCCTGGACCTGGAGGACGCGTGCGCGCCACTGGCCAAGCCCGAGGCGCGGCACACGATCGTCAAGTTCCTCAACGAGGGCGACTGGACGGGCAAGACCAGGGTGGTCCGGGTCAACGACTGGACGACCGAGTGGACGTACCGCGACGTCGTGACGGTGGTCGAGGGCGCGGGCCAGAATCTCGACTGCATCATGCTGCCGAAGGTGCAGGACGCCCAGCAGATCGTGGCACTCGACCTGCTCCTGACCCAGATCGAGAAGACCATGGGCTTCGAGGTCGGCCGCATCGGCATCGAGGCGCAGATCGAGAACGCCCAGGGCCTCAACAACGTCAACGAGATCGCCCAGGCATCCCCGCGCGTCGAGACCATCATCTTCGGCCCGGCCGACTTCATGGCCTCCATCAACATGAAGTCGCTGGTCGTGGGCGAGCAGCCGCCCGGCTACCCGGCGGACGCCTACCACTACATCCTGATGAAGATCCTGATGGCCGCCCGCGCCAACAACCTCCAGGCGATCGACGGCCCCTACCTCCAGATCCGCAACGTCGACGGCTACCGCGAGGTCGCCCAGCGCGCCGCGGCCCTCGGCTTCGACGGCAAGTGGGTGCTGCACCCGGGCCAGGTCGAGGCGTCGAACGAGATCTTCTCGCCCTCCCAGGAAGACTACGACCACGCCGAGCTGATCCTGGACGCGTACGACTACTACACGTCCGAGGCGGGCGGCAAGAAGGGCTCCGCGATGCTCGGCGACGAGATGATCGACGAGGCCAGCCGCAAGATGGCCCTGGTCATCTCCGGCAAGGGCCGCGCCGCCGGCATGCAGCGCACCAGCACGTTCGAGATCCCGGAGGCCTGAGCGCCATGCAGTTCGGACGCACCTACGAGGAGTTCGAGGTCGGCGCGACGTACAAGCACTGGCCGGGCAAGACGGTCACGGAGTACGACGACCACCTGTTCTGTCTCCTCACGATGAACCATCACCCGCTCCACATGGACACCAACTATGCGGAGAAGACGACGGACTTCGGCAAGAACGTCGTCGTCGGGAACTACATCTACTCGCTGCTGCTCGGCATGTCCGTGCCGGACATCTCCGGCAAGGCGATCGCCAACCTGGAGATCGAGTCGCTCAAGCACGTGGCTCCCACCTTTCACGGCGACACGATCTACGGTGAGACGACGGTGCTCGACAAGTGGCCGTCGAAGTCCAAGAACGACCGCGGCATCGTCTACGTCGAGACCAAGGGCTACAAGCAGGACGGCACGCTGGTGTGCGTGTTCCGTCGCAAGGTGATGGTTCCGACCGAGACGTACATCAAGGAGCGCGGCGGCGAGCAGCCGGGCCGCCCGGAACTGACCGCACCCGCGGACAAGAACACGGAGAAGTAATGGCGCGCCTCGCCCAGACCGCCGGTCTGACGGACATCCAGCAGGAGATCCTCTCCACCGTCCGGGACTTCGTGGACAAGGAGATCATCCCGGTCGCCACCGAGCTGGAGCACCGCGACGAGTACCCGCAGAGAATCGTCGACGGCCTCAAGGAGCTGGGCCTCTTCGGCCTGATGATCCCCGAGGAGTACGGGGGCCTGGGCGAGTCGCTCCTGACCTACGCGTTGTGCGTGGAGGAGATCGCCCGCGGCTGGATGTCGGTCTCCGGCATCATCAACACGCACTTCATCGTGGCGTACATGCTCAAGCAGCACGGCACCGAGGAGCAGAAGGACTACTTCCTGCCGAAGATGGCCCTCGGCGAGATCCGTGGCGCCTTCTCGATGTCGGAGCCGGGCCTCGGCTCCGACGTGTCGGCGATCACGTCCAAGGCGGTCAAGGACGGCGAAGAATACGTCCTGAACGGCCAGAAGATGTGGCTGACCAACGGCGGCACGTCCTCGCTCGTCGCCGTCCTGGTCCGCAGTGACGAAGGACACCCCGAGGGCACGGCGCCCCACAAGTCGATGACGACCTTCCTGGTCGAGAAGGAGCCCGGCTTCGGCGAGGTCCGCCCCGGCCTCACCATCCCCGGGAAGATCGACAAGATGGGTTACAAGGGCGTCGACACCACGGAACTCATCATGGACGGGCTGCGTGTTCCGGCCAATCGGGTACTCGGCGGGGTCACCGGCCGAGGGTTTTACCAAATGATGGACGGAGTCGAGGTCGGTCGGGTGAACGTCGCGGCGCGTGGCTGCGGCGTCGCTCAGCGTGCCTTCGAGCTCGGCGTGTCGTACGCGCAGCAGCGGCACACCTTCGGTAAGCCGATCGCCCAGCACCAGGCCATCCAGTTCAAACTGGCGGAAATGGCCACCAAGGTCGAGGCCGCCCATGCCATGATGGTGAACGCGGCGCGCAAAAAGGACTCAGGAGAACGAAACGACCTTGAGGCCGGTATGGCGAAGTACCTCGCCTCCGAGTACTGCAAGGAGGTCGTGGAGGACGCCTTCCGGATCCACGGCGGCTACGGCTTCTCCAAGGAGTACGAGATCGAGCGCCTCTACCGTGAGGCCCCGATGCTGCTGATCGGTGAAGGAACCGCCGAAATCCAGAAAATGATCATTGGTCGCCGACTGCTCGAAGAGTATCGACTCCAGGGCTAGATATGGTGATACGGGGTGTTTTCTTCGCGAAGAAGATCACACCCCGTCAACACTCTTCGGCCGTCGACTCGGCTTCCTGGCTTGCCCAGTTGCGGCCCGCGACCGGTACGATCGCCGGAAAGCCGCCGTCCCCCGTTGAAGCGCGGCATCATCCGCTACGAAGGTCATCCATGCCCCACAGCCAAACCTCTGCACCACGCGACAGCCTTGTCAGCGTACGTCTCGCGCGCGGAGCATCGCCGTGGCTTCTCCCGACCGTTGCCACCGCAGCACTCAGCCTGGCCCGCTCGCGTCGCTCCGGCGCGGCCAAGGCCGTGGCCGTGCCCGCCACCGCGCTCGCGGCGGGCATGCTGTGGTTCTTCCGCGACCCCGAGCGCGAGATCACCCCGGGCCGGGTCATCTCGCCCGCCGACGGAGTGGTGCAGAGCATCATGCCGTGGAAGGACGGACGCACTCGTGTCGCGATCTTCATGAGCCCGCTCAACGTCCACGTGAACCGCGCGCCGCTGGCCGGCACGGTCACGTCGGTCGAGCACATCCCGGGCGGCTTTGTTCCGGCTTTCAACAAGGAGAGCGAGAACAACGAGCGCGTAGTCTGGCATTTCGACACCGAACTCGGCGACATCGAAATGATCCAGATCGCCGGCGCGGTGGCCCGCCGCATCGTCCCCTACATCCCGCAGGGCACGAAGGTCGAGCAGGGCGACCGTATCGGTCTGATCCGCTTCGGCTCGCGCGTCGACCTCTACCTGCCGGAGGGCGTGGAGGTCGCTGTCGAGGTCGGCCAGAAGACCATGGCTGGGGTGACTCGTCTTGACCGTGATTGATCCGGATACCAAGGCCGGCTGGGTGCCGGAGGCCGACGAGGTGTGCGACGAGGAGGAGATGCCTCTCTCGCTCCGCCTCTCAATAGCGGACACCCTCACCCTCGGCAACGCCACGTGCGGGTTCATGGCGGTGTACTTCACCACCACCGGCATCCTGATCCCGCACCTCACGGGCAACGACGAGTCGGCGGGCATGGCCCGGCACAGCGCGGCCACGGCCGTGATCCTCATGCTCTGCGCCGCGGTCTTCGACCTGTTCGACGGCCTGGTCGCCCGTAAGCTCCGCTCCTCGCCGATGGGCGCGGAGCTGGACAACCTCTCCGACCTGATCAGCTTCGGCCTGGCCCCGGCGTACTTCGTCCTGGTCTACGGCATGGTGGCGGACGACGCGCACCAGAGAATGGCCGCGCTGAGTGCGATCGTGGTGCTGCTGGCGGTGGTGCTGAGACTGGCCCGCTTCTCGTGCGTCACGATGAAGGACGGCATGTTCCAGGGCATGCCCTCACCCTTCGGCGCGCTGACGGTGGTCTCGATCGTCCTCCTGGAGCTGCCGTTCTTCGCCACGCTGCTGGCGATCCTGGGCACGGCGTGGCTGATGGTGAGCCGCGTGGAGTACCCGAAGCCGCGGGGCCGCCTGGCGGTGGCCATGCTCTCCTGGATCGTCCTGTCGATGGGCCTCCTG
The DNA here is from genome assembly GCF_055561075.1 of Streptomyces sp. NPDC022910. NCBI lineage: Bacteria > Bacillati > Actinomycetota > Actinomycetes > Kitasatosporales > Streptomycetaceae > Streptomyces > Streptomyces sp. NPDC022910. The sequence goes on along the minus strand of NZ_JBVHHL010000004.1, from coordinate 116,581 downwards.
GCTGCCTGGGCCTTCGACGCCCCCAGCGGCCAGCTCCTCCTCCAGACGGGCTGCGCGCTGCAGCTGGTCATGGGTGCGGTGATCCCGCTGTTCGCGACGGCTCGCCGCGTGAACAACTTCCGCGACAACCGCCGCGAGGCGCGCGCCGCCCAGCTGCCGTAGCGCGCTGCGCTTGCCGAGGGCCCCGGACCGGGTTGGTTCGGGGCCCTTCGCGTTGGTGCCCGTCCTGGAGCTGCCGCCCCCGGTCCCCCCGCCTCAGTCCGAAAGGGCCTCGTCCTCGAAGGCCGGAGGGGCCCGGTCGATGCCGACCGGCGCTGGGAACTCAGCCCAGGTGGTCCCGGGCGATCCGTTCCGCCACCCGCTCCAGGATCGGCCCCGCGTCCGCGATGCACGTGGCGACGTCCGGTTCGATCTCCGTCAGCGGGTAGGCACGGCGGATACCGGCCCGCTCCAGAGCCTCCCCCGGCAGGGCCAGGCGGCCGCAGACCGCGACGACCTCCTTGCCGGCCGCCCGCGCCGCCGCCGCGACCCCCGCCGGTGCCTTGCCGTGCAGTGTCTGCTCGTCCAGCGACCCCTCCCCCGTGATCACCAGCGAAGCCCGCTCCAGTGCCGGCGCGAAGCCGAGGACGTCCAGCATGACCTCGATACCCGGCCGGAAACGGGCGCCCAGGACGAGCGCGCCGTACCCGATGCCGCCCGCGGCACCCGCACCCGGCGACGCCGCGTACTCAGCGGCCCCGGGACCGATCGCCTCCTCCAGCACCTTCGCGTAGTGCGCGAGCGCCGCGTCCAGCGCCTCCACGTCGTCCGGCGAAGCACCCTTCTGCGGCCCGTACACGGCCGGCGCGCCCTTCGGCCCGGTCAGCGGGTTGTCGACGTCGCTCGCGAGCACCAGGTCCACCGAGGCCAGCCGCGCATCCAGGCCCGACAGGTCGGCACGGGCGAGCTCGGCCAGCCCTCCGCCGCCGGGCGTCACGGGCTCCCCCTCCGCGTTCAGGAACCGCGCGCCGAGCGCGGTCAGCATCCCCGCGCCCCCGTCCGTCGTCGCGCTCCCGCCGACCCCGAACACGATCGTCCGCGACCCGGCGTCGAGCGCGGCCCGCAGCAGCTCCCCGGAGCCGTACGTGGACGCGGTCAGCGGCGCGAAGACCCCGGCCGGCAGCCGCTGCAGCCCGCTCGCCTCCGCCATCTCCACGACCGCGGCGTCCCCGCGCAGCGCGAACGCCGCCGTGACCTCGTGGCCGAGGGGACCCGCGACCCGCACCTCGCGTCGTTCGAACCCGGCCGCGACGGCCGCGTCCACGGTCCCGTCGCCTCCGTCGGCCACGGGCAGCGCCTCGACCTCGAGACCCGGCACGACCCTGCGCAGTCCGGTCGTCACCCGCTCCGCAACCTGTACGGCCGTCAGCGACCCCTTGAACTTGTCCGCGGCGATGAGCACCCGCTGTGCCGCTCGGGTGTCGTTCACTGCAGCGTCCGCCACCTGCACTCCCCTTGCTCTCCGGGCCTTGCGCACGTCAAGGCAGTCGCGCCGCTGTGACCATAACCAACGGACCCCTCCGCCGTCATGTCCCGTCCGGCCGCCGGAACACCGCGCAAGCGCCCGCGGAATTGGGTAAACCTTCGCCATGACCCCTGTGGGCACCGAGCTCGCCGACCGCGTCCTCGGGGGCTGGCTGGGCCGGATCGCGGGCAACATGCTCGGCAAGCCGGTCGAGCAGGGCGACCTGTGGACGCGGGAGCGCATCGACCGCTATCTGCGGCAGGCCTCGGCCCTGCCACTCACCGACTACCTGCCCGCGCCCGCCACCGAGACCGACGGCTTCGAGCTGCGCCCCGAGTGGCGCCAGTGCGTACGCGGCCGCATCCACGGCAGCTGCCGCGACGACGACGTCGACTACGCGATCCTCGGCCTCGACCTGCTCGAGACGCACGGTTTCGGCTTCAGCACCGAGCAGGTCGGCGACCTGTGGCTGCTGCGGCTGCCGTATCTGCAGACGTTCACGGCCGAGCGGGCCGCGTACCGCAATCTCGCCAACGGCCTGAAACCGCCGCTCACGGCCACGTACGACAATCCCTACCAGGAGTGGATCGGCGCCCTGATCCGCGCCGACGTCTACGGCTGGACCCGCCCGGGCGTCCCTCACCACGCCGCCTCGCTGGCCCGCCGGGACGCGGTCCTGTCCCACACCGGCAACGGCGTGTACGGCGCGATGTGGGCGGCCGCGCTGATCTCGGCGGCGTTCACCGCGCCCACGGTCCGGCACGCCCTGGACTCGGCGCTCACGATGATCCCCGCGAGCAGCCGCCTCGCCCGTACCGTACGCCGGGTCATCTCGCTCCACGAGACCCGGCTGACCTGGGAGGAGACGCTCGACACCGTCTCCGGGGAGACGGCCGGGCTCGGCTGGATCCACACCGTCCCGAACGCCGCGGTGCTCACCGCCGGGCTCCTGTACGGCGACGGCGACTTCACCCGGACGATCGCGCTGACCGTCCGCGGCGGCCTGGACACCGACTCCAATGGCGCGACCGCGGGCTCGGTCGCCGGTGTCCTCACCGGTGCCGAGGCGATCCCCGCCCAGTGGAAGGACCCCCTGGAGGACACGGTCCGCAGCGCCGTCTTCGGCTTCGACTGCGTCCGCATCAGTGAACTGGCGGACCGGACACTGCGGCTGGCCCGGACGGGGAACCGGTGAGCCGCTCCTGCGCCGGCAGGCGGCGTAGGAACTGTCTCGGGGCGCAGGTGCGCCGACTGGTTACCCTTCCTGAATGACCACACCGGACTTCGCCACGTACATCGCGTCCTTGCCCCGCGTCCTGGCCGGCGCCGCCGCGCTCTTCCGCGACGCCACGGGGCGCGTGCTGCTCGTCGAGCCCAACTACCGTGACGGCTGGGCGCTGCCGGGCGGGACGATCGAGTCGGACACCGGTGAGACACCACGGCAGGGCGCCCGACGTGAGACCGCGGAGGAGATCGGGCTCGACGTCGAACTGGGCCGTCTGCTCGCGGTGGACTGGGTGCACGGGGTCGCACGGCCCCCGCTGGTGGCGTATCTGTACGACGGCGGCGTCCTCGCCGAGCAGGACCTCAAGGCGATCCGCCTGCAGGAGGAGGAGCTGCTGTCCTGGCGCCTGGTACCGCGCGAGGAGCTCACCGCGTACCTGCCGGGTCCCCTGGGCCGCCGCGTTCTGGCCGCACTGGACGTCCTGGCGGAGAGCGCGTGTACGGCTGAACTGGAGAACGGCCACCGGGTGGGCTGATCTGCCGGCTGCCACACCTTGAGGTTCGGGCCCGGCCGGCGAAGACCGACGCCACCGGTCCTGCTCTTCTTCTCTTCCACCACTGCGAACGACCGCGGAGCCGCACCCCGATATCCGTTCGCCCTACACGGGCAGGCGTCCTACTCTCGGCGCATGAACAGGCCCCTCGTCGCCATCCTCAGTGGCGCAGGTATCTCCACCGACTCTGGAATCCCCGACTACCGCGGACCCAATGGGCTGTGGCGACGGGATCCCGAGGCCGAGAAGCTCGTGACGTACGAGTGCTACATGGGCGATCCGGAGATCCGGCGGCGCTCGTGGCAGATGCGGCGCAAGAACCGGACGCTGAAGGCCGAGCCGAACGATGCGCATCGGGCCGTCGCCGAGCTGGAGCGGTCCGGGGTGCCCGTGCGGGTCATCACGCAGAACGTGGACGGGCTGCACCAGCTCGCCGGCATGCCCGCCCGCAAGGTACTCGAACTCCACGGCAGCGCAAGAAGTTTCGTCTGCACGAAGTGTCACGCGCGCGGGCCCATGAAGGACGCCATCGCCCGGGTCGAAGCCGGTGAGGACGATCCTCCGTGCCTGGAGTGTGGCGGCATCCTCAAGTCGGCGACCGTGATGTTCGGTGAGCGGCTCGACCCGGTGGTCCTCGGCGAGGCCCTCGCCATCACGAAGGCCTGCCAGGTGTTCGTCGCCGTCGGCAGCAGCCTCCAGGTGCAGCCCGCCGCCGGACTCGCCGGTGTCGCCGCCGACCACGGCGCACGCCTGATCATCGTCAACGCCGAACCGACGCCGTACGACGACCGCGCCGACGAGCTCGTCCGGGAGCCGATCGGCACCGCGCTGCCCGTGCTGTTGCGCGAACTGAGCGTCGAGAGCGGTCAGGGCTGACAAGCGGAGCTCCGACACGTGAAGATGTGAAAGGACTGCTCGACGGGTCCCGGACGTGATCGACTCGGCGCAGCGGGCGCACGAGGCGTGGCAGCGCCTCGATAAGTCCAACGCCCCGCCCCTGGCGGACCAGGCCGAACGACCGCCTCCCGCCGCACAGGACGTCCCGGCCGGTCATGCCGGCTCCCCTTTCCAGACAGGTGTGACCCTCATCGGCGGGCATGCCGCTCGCCCCACTTGCGCGGGGCCGTCAGGACCGAGGTCAGCGCCTGACCGGCCTCGGTGAGGACGTATTCATGGCGGGCGTGCTGCTCGTCGTAAGCCCCGCTCGATGACACCTTCCGCCTCCAGCTTGCGGGGGCGCTCGGCCAGACGGTCGCGGGGAGCGCCGGTGTGGCGCTGGATGTCATCGAAGCTCGGACGCCCAAGCCGATCTCCCGCAGAACCAGCTGCGACCACCGGTCGCCGACGGCCTCCAGGCATCGGCGATGGGGCAGGGACGGACGCCGTGGAGTATGTGACGTTTGATTTCCAAACCCGCTCGGCTGGCTAAGATGGCAGTGGGCGCAGGATTTGAAGACCAACCTTCCAGCAGTGTCACAGACCTTCCAGCGGTGTCACAGAGGAAGGGACACACCCCATGGCCCATCTCCTCTTCATCGGCAGCTCCCGCAGCATCGGCCGAGCAACGGCACTCGGACCGGCCCCCTGGGATCACGCGGTGATCGCTACCGCTCGCCGGGCCGAGTCCCCCGCCGATCTCCCGGTCGTCCGGCGGCCGGCGCTCGACGTGACCGACCAGGCGTCGGTCGACGACGCCGCGACTGGTCGGATCGACGTGCCCGTCAGCACCGCCGGGGAAACGCGACGAGGCGCCGTGGAGCACCCGCCGCCTTCCGCGTTCGAGCGCCTGTTCCAGCTCGACACGCTCGGCGCCCTGCCGGTGACCCGCGTCGTCCTGCCCGGCATGCGGGAGCGCCACCCGGGGCGACGTTGCCCGAACAACGCGCCCATGCGCGATCAGCCGTCGCGAATCCGAATGTAGTCGTCTTGTCCAAGGGTGAACGGCCATGGACCTCGGTGCGCGAGCCCCCATCAGTGGGAGCAGGGGGACACCAGACGCCAGGGAGGTGCGTCGCACTGCCGAGTTGTACGCCACCGACCAGCAGGTGCGAGACGCCACGCCGTCCGAAGCGGTCACCGAGGCGATCCGACAGCCGGGACAGTCACTCGCCACGCTCGTGGCCACGGTCATGGACACCTACGCGGACCGGCCCGCGCTGGGTGAGCGCGCGCGGGAACCGGCCACCGACCCGGCGACCGGCCGGACGTCGCTGCGTCTGCTGCCGAGGTTCGACACGATCAGCTACCGCGAGCTGTGGTCCCGCGCCGGCGCGGTCGCCGCCGAGTGGCACCACCACGAGCAGCATCCGATGCGCCCGGGTGACTTCGTGAGCGTCCTCGGCTTCACCAGCTGCGACTACGAGACGATCGACCTGGCGTGTGTCCGGCTCGGCGCGGTGAGCGTGCCGCTGCAGTCCAGCGCGTCGATCGCCAACCTCAAGCCGATCGTCGCGGAGACGGAGCCCCGTCTGCTGGCCACGAGCACCGAACTGCTGGACATCGCGGTGGACCTTGTCGCCGACAGCCCCTCGGTCCGGCGTCTGGTCGTGTTCGACTACCGGCCCGATGCCCACGAGGAGCGCATGAAGTTCGAGGCCGCGCGCGAGCGTCTCGCGAAGTCCGGCCGCCCGATCGTGCCGGACCTGCTCGCTGCCGTGGTCGAGCGCGGACGGAGCCTGCCATCCGCACCCATGCCCGAGCCCGACCCGGACCGGCTGAGTCTGCTCGTCTACACGTCCGGCAGCACCGGCACACCCAAGGGCGCCATGTACACCGACCGCATGGTCGGCCGGCTGTGGCAGGGCTGGCACCACAACGACGACAAGCCGAGCATCGGCATCAACTATTTGCCGCTGAACCACATCGCCGGCCGGGCGATGCTGCTCTACACCCTGACCCGCGGCGGCACGAGCTACTTCGCTGCACGCAGCGACCTGTCCACCTTGTTCGAGGACATCGGTCTGACCCGTCCCACCGAGCTGCTGCTGGTGCCCCGCATCTGCGACATGCTGTTCCAGCGTTACGAGAGCGAGCTGGACGATGGGGCGGACGACGCGGAGGTCAAGGCACGACTGCGCGAGGAGTTCCTCGGCGGCCGGCTGCTGTGGGTGGCGTGCGGGTCCGCGCCCCTGTCCGCCGAGATGGCGGCATTTGTCGAGTCGCTCATCGACCTTCCGCTGCACGACGCCTACGGCTCGACCGAGGCGGGCTCGATCACGCTGGACCACAAGGTGAACCGGCCGCCGGTGCTGGACTACAAGCTGGTGGACGTGCCGGAGTCGGGCTACTTCCGCACCGACAGGCCCTATCCGCGCGGTGAGCTGCTGTTGAGGACGGAGACGGCCACCCCGGGCTACTACAAACGCCCCGAGGTCACTGCCGAGATCTTCGACGAGGACGGCTACTACCGTTCCGGTGACGTCATGGCCGAGATCAGGCCGGACGAGCTGGTCTACGTCGACCGCCGCAAGAACGTGCTCAAGCTGGCGCAGGGCGAGTTCGTCGCGGTGTCCCGGGTGGAGGCCACATTCGCCACCAGCCCGCTGGTGCGGCAGATCTTCGTCTACGGCAACAGCGAGCGGGCCTATCTGCTCGCGGTGATCGTGCCCACCGAGCACGCGCTGCGCCGGGGCGGCGACCTCAAGACACGCCTGCACGAGTCATTGCAGCAGATCGGCACGGACGCCGGCCTGAACTCCTACGAGATCCCGCGCGACTTCCTGATCGAGACCGAGCCGTTCAGCACCGAGAACGGCCTGCTCTCCGAGTCGCGCAAGCTGCTGCGCCCACGGCTGACAGACCACTACGGCCGGCGACTGGAGCAGCTGTATGCCGAGCTGGCCGACCGGGAGACCGCCGAACTGAGGGCACTGCGCCACGCCGGCACGAAGCAGCCGGTGCTCGACACCGTGCTGCAGGCCTCTCAGGCGATGCTGGGCGGCGCGACCGGCCCTTTGGACCCCGACGCGCGCTTCACCGACCTCGGCGGCGACTCACTGGCCGCGCTGACGTTCTCGAACCTGCTCGAGCAGATCTTCGGCATCGGCGTCCCGGTCGACGTCATCATCAGCCCCGCCAACAGCCTGCAGCGGCTGGCGGAGCACATAGAGACGGCGCTGAAACCGGGGGCGAAGCGGCCGACGTTCGTGACCGTGCACGGCACGGGCGGTCCGCGGGTACAGGCGGCGGACCTGACCCTCGACAAGTTCATCGACGCCCAGACCCTCGCCGCGGCCACGACGCGGCCCATCAGGAGCGGCCCGGCCCGCACCGTGCTGCTGACCGGCGCCAACGGCTACCTCGGTCGATTCCTGGCCCTGGAATGGCTGGAGCGGCTGGCGCCCACGGGGGGAACACTGATCTGCATCGTGCGGGGCAGCACTGCCGAAGCCGCGCGCCAGCGGCTCGACGACGCCTTCGACAGCGGTGACCCCGAACTGGTCCGCCACTTCCAGCAGCTGGCCGGCGACCACCTCGAGGTGCTCGCCGGTGACATCGGTGAACCCAACCTGGGCCTGGACGAGCGGACCTGGCATCGGCTGGCCACTACCGTCGACCAGATCGAGCACCCGGCCGCGCTGGTGAACCACGTACTGCCCTACGAGCAACTGTTCGGCCCCAACGTGGTCGGCACCGCCGAACTGATCCGGATGGCGATCACCACCCGCATCAAGCCGGTCACCTACTTGTCGACGGCCGCTGTGATCACCTCCCAGGTGTCCTCGGCCGACGAGGACACCGACATCAGGGCGACCAGCCCCATGCGGCAGCTGGACGACAGCTACGCCAACGGATACGCGACCAGCAAGTGGGCGGGCGAGGTGCTGCTGAGGGAAGCGCACGATCTGTGCGGCCTGCCGGTTGCCACCTTCCGCTCGGACATGATCCTCGCGCACAGCAGGTACTCCGGACAGCTGAACGTGCCCGACATGTTCACCCGCCTGCTGTTCAGCCTGATCGCCACCGGCATGGCACCGCGTTCCTTCTACCGGCTCGACGCCGAGGGCAACCGGCAGGCCGCGCACTACGACGGGCTGCCGGTCGACTTCACCGCCGAGGCCATCACCGCCCTGGGTCAGCAGGCCGTCCAGAGCTACCAGACGTTCAACGTGCTCAACCCGCACGCCGACGGCATCTCACTGGACGTCTTCGTGGACTGGCTCAACGACGCCGGCTATCCGATCGCGCGGATCGACGACTACGAACAGTGGTTCACCCGGTTCCACACCGCCCTGCGGGCCCTGCCCGAGAAGCAGAAGCAGCACTCGCTGCTGCCCCTGCTGCACGCGTTCGCCCACCCCAGCGAGGCCGTCGACGGCGCGGGCATCCCCACCGACCGCTTCCGCGCCGCCGTGCAGGCGGCCAAGGTGGGCCCGGACAAGGACATCCCACACCTGTCCGCGGCACTGATCCGCAAGTACGCAAGCGACCTGCGGCAGCTGAACCTGATCTGAACCCACCAGCCCATGCCTGGACATGGTGACTCTGTGGTGTGTCAGCCGCCCTCGGAGTGACACACCACACATGGCCTGGACCGGGACACCGCGCCCGCTTGCGCCAGTTCGGGCACCGTCCAGGTGCGCGCCGGGTCTTCGCGCTAGAAGAGCGCCACGCCGCTCTCGAAGTCCAGCAGGCGCTTCTTGCGGTCCAGGCCGCCGCCGTAACCCGTCAGGCCGCCGTTCGCGCCGACGACGCGATGGCACGGCACGATGATACCGATGGGGTTCTGCCGTTGGCGAGTCCCACCGCGCGTGAGGCGCCCGGATTGCCCAGGGCCTCGGCGAGTTCACCGTAGGAGCGGGTCTCGCCGTAGGGGATCAGCCGGAGCTGCTCCCAGACGCTGCGCTGGAACGGCGTTCCGTTCAGACGTAGTTCGAGGGTGAACTCCTTCAACCCGCCCGCGAAATAGGCATCCAGCTGTTCGGTCGCCTCGCAGAAGGGCGCGTCGTCGCGCTCGCCGAAGTTCTCCTCGGGCGGGCGGTGGCGCTGGGCGACCATGTACAGGCCGCACAGGACGCCGCCGTCGGCGACGAGGGTGAGCGGGCCGTAGGGGCTGTCGATGACCGTGTGCTGCTTCATGGAAGATCCTTACACCGGGAGGAAGTTGATCGGGTGGCCGTCGGTCGCCCACAGGTACTGGACCGCGTACGCCCGCCAGGGGCGCCAGGCCGCCGCGCGTGCCGTCAGCGAGGCCGGGGTGGACGGCAGGCCCAGCTCTCGTGCCGCCCGTCGGATACCGAGGTCGGTCGGCAGGAAGGCGTCCGGGTCTCCGAGGGCGCGCATCGCGATCACATCGACCGTCCAGGGGCCGAATCCGGGCAGGGAGAGCAGTCGGGCCCGGCTGTCCTCCCAGTCGCTCTCCACCCCCAAGTGGAGTGTGCCTTCGGAGAGTTGGCGGACCAGGGTGGTGAACGTGGTGCGACGGGTGCGCGGCATCGCGAGCGAGTCGGGATCGAGCGCGGCGAGCGCCTCGGGCGAAGGGAAGAGGTGGGTGAGGCCGCCCTCGGGGTCCTCGACCGGTTCGCCGTGCGCGGTGACCAGGCGGGCCGCGTGGGTCCGGGCGGCGGCCGTGGACACCTGCTGGCCCAGGACGGCCCGTACGGCGAACTCGGCCTCGTCGACCGTGCGCGGGACCCGGCGGCCCGGGGCCTTGTCGACCAGGGGGGCCAGGAGCGGATCCGTACGCAGCTGGTCGTCGACCGCGACCGGATCGGCGTCCAGGTCGAGCATCCGACGGCAGCGGCTGATGGCGACCGGCAGGTCCCGCATGTCACTGAGGGTCAGGCGGCACGCGATGTGGTCGGTCTGCGGGGTCAGCGCCACGATCCCATGGCCGTACGGCAGCCGGAGCGTGCGCCGGTACGCGCCGTCGCGCCACTCCTCCACGCCGGGCACGGCGGTCGCGGCGAGGTGGCCGAAGAGGTTGTCGGGGTTGAGCGGGGCGCGGAAGGGCAGTCGCAGGCTCAGGGCGCCGGGGGCGATCACCGTCTTCTTCGGGAGGCGGCCGCGCAGCTCGCTCGGAGAGAGCGCGAAGACCTCGCGGACGGTGTCGTTGAAGGTGCGGATCGAGGAGAAGCCTGCCGCGAACGCGATGTCCGCCATCGGCAGTGCGGTCGTCTCGATGAGCAGCCGGGCGGTCTGGGCACGCTGGGCCCGGGCGAGCGCGAGGGGTCCCGCACCCAGCTCGGCGAGAAGCTGGCGCTCGATCTGGCGGGTGCTGTAGCCGAGGCGTGCGGCCAGGCCGGGCACCCCCTCGCGGTCCACGACGCCGTCGGCGATCAGGCGCATGGCGCGGGCGACGAGGTCGGCGCGCTGGTTCCAGGCCGGCGAGCCGGGACTGGTGTCCGGGCGGCACCGCTTGCAGGCCCGGAATCCCGCCTGCTGGCAGGCGGCCGCACTCGGGTAGAACGTCATGTTCTCCGGCTTCGGCGGCACCACCGGGCAACTGGGGCGGCAGTAGATCCGCGTGGTCAGGACAGCTGTGAAGAACCAGCCGTCGAAGCGAGCGTCCTTGGACTGGACGGCGCGTACGCAGCGTTCCTTGTCGGTGTGCATCCCGTTCCGCATGCCTCCAGCATCGGCCACGGGCGAGGCCCGGGCTGGCGGGAATCCGACATGTGGGTGGGACTACCAGGCATTGCCCCGACCGCCTGCGCTCCCTCCTCCCCGCACCGCTCGGGCCGAGTCGCGGACGATCATCTGTGCTCGTGCCGGCGCGGACACCCGGAAGGGCTGTGCTCTCCCCATGGTGCGGTGGCGCTGCGAGCACCGCGTGATCCGCTACGGCGACCACATTTTCGGGTTCAACCGACGTGAGCGGCGAAGGCCCCGTACGCCCGCTCGTCGAACAGGACGAACCGGACCTCCTCCACGTCGGTCTTCGCGCCCCGCACGGTCTCGACCGCGATGCGGGCCCCGTCGTCGAGCGGCCAGCCGTAGACGCCCGTGGAGACCGCCGGGAACGCGACCGTCCGGGCGCCCAGTTCGTCGGCCACCTTCAGTGACTCCCGGTAGCAGGAGGCCAGCAGCTCGGAGCGGTCCTCGGTGGCGGACCAGACCGGACCGACCGTGTGGATCACCCAGCGTGCGTCCAGTTCGCCCGCCGTGGTGGCGACCGCCTGGCCGGTGGGCAGGCCCTTGCCGTAGTGGGAGGCGCGGAGCTCGCGGCACTCCTCGAGGATCGCGGGGCCGCCGCGCCGGTGGATCGCGCCGTCCACGCCTCCTCCGCCCAGCAGCGAGGAGTTGGCCGCGTTGACGACCGCGTCGGCGCTCTGCCGGGTGATGTCGCCCTGGACCAGCGTGATGGTGGTCATGTCTGTCTCAGCCTCCTCCAGACGGCCTTCGCCGCGTTGTGACCCGACATGCCGTGGACGCCAGGGCCCGGCGGGCTGGCCGACGAGCAGATGAAGACGGCCGGGTGCGGAGTGCTGTAGGGGAACAGAGAGAGTTTGGGCCGCAGCAGGAGCTGGAGCCCGGACACCGCGCCGGAGGCGATGTCCCCGCCGACGTAGTTGGCGTTGCGCGCGGCCAACTCCGGCGGGCCCGCGGTGGCGCGGGCCATGACGCGGTCACGGAAGCCCGGTGCGAAGCGCTCCAGTTGGCGTTCTATCGCGTCGGTGAGGTCACCCGTCCAGCCGTTCGGCACATGGCCGTACACCCAGAAGACCTGCTTGCCCCTCGGGGCCCGGGTGGGGTCGACGACGCTGGGCTGCACCGTGATGAGGAACGGTGTGTCGGGTGCCCGGCCCTCCCGGGACGCGGCGCGCAGGGCGGTGCCGATCTCCGCGCTGTCGGCGCCGATCTGCACGGTGCCGGCGACGCGCGGTTCCTTCGCGGTCCACGGCACCGGGCCGTCGAGTGCGTAGTCGACCTTGAAGACGCCGGGGCCGTACCGGTAGCCCTCGTAGTATCTGCCGAGGCCCGCGATACGGGCCAGGGCGGTGGGCGAGGTGTCGAAGATGTACGCGCGTGCCGGGGGCAGGTCGTCGAGGCGCTTGACCTCGTAGTCGGTGTGGACGGTGCCGCCGAGGTCCTCGAGGTAGGCGGCGAGCGCGTCCGAGATGGACTGGGAGCCGCCGCGGGCCACCGGCCAGCCTCGGGCGTGGGCGGCCAGCGCGAAGACCAGGCCGATCGCACCGGTGGCGAAGCCGTCGAGCGGGGCCATCACATGGGCGACCAGCCCCGCGAACAGGCTCTTCGCCCGCTCGTCGCGGAAGCGGCGCATCAGCCAGGTCGACGGGGGCAGGCCGACGAGGCCGAAGCGGGCCAGGGTGACCGGGTCCCGCGGGAGCGCGGTCAACGGCAGGGACATGAAGTCCCGGGCCAGCGTGTCCCAGCGGCTGAGGAAGGGCTCGACCAGCCGGCGGTAGGTCCCCGCGTCGCGCGGCCCGAACGAGGCGGCCGTCTCGGCCACGGACCGCGACAGCACCGCGGCCGTGCCGTCGGTGAAGGGGTGCGCCATCGGCAGCTCGGCGTGCAGCCATTCGAGGCCGTACCGCTGGAGGGGCAGTGCCCGGAACGCGGGCGAGTTGATGCCGAGGGGGTGGGCCGCGGAGCACGGGTCGTGCCGGAAGCCGGGCAGCGTCAGCTCCTCTGTCCGGGCGCCTCCGCCGATGGTGTCGCATGCCTCGAAGACGGCCACGGAGAACCCGCGGCGGGCCAGCTCCACGGCAGCCGTCAGTCCGTTGGGCCCCGCTCCCACCACGACCGCATCGTGCATCGACGGCACCTCGGACTCCTTCGTCAGCCGACGCCCACTGGGCATCAGGATATGCCGGGGGGCTGACACCCCTGGGGCGCGGGGGCGGCCGCCGAGTGAGGCTGTGGTTCCGTTTCCGCGCCGGTGCGAGGCGGTTCAGACGTCGCCCGACAGCAGTCCCAGCACCCGGCGGGCCGTGGCCTCGTCTCGGGCCGCCGTGAACGGCAGGGCGTTGCCGCCGGTGATGCGGAACGGTTCGCCCGTCAGGGTGAGGTGGGCGCCGCCCGCCTCCTCGACCAGGAGAAGGCCCGCGGCGTGGTCCCAGGCCGCTTCCCAGGAGAAGGCCGTGGCGTCCAGCAGGCCCTGGGCGATGTGCAGGTACTCCAGGCCCGCCGAGCCGCACGAGCGCGGGCGGACGCCTTCGGTCTGCAGGCCGAGGAGTGCGCGCTTCTGCTCGTCCGTCGTGTAGTACGGGTGGGATGTGGCGACCTCCACGTCACGGCCCGGGGCGGGCGAGCCGGAGCGCAGGCGTACACCGTCGAGGAAGGCGCCCCGACCGCGTATGGCCGTGGCCAGCCGGTCGTGGGCCGGTGCGTACAGCCACGAGGCGAGCACGACGCCGCCCTGCGCGAGGGCGACCAGCGTGCAGAATCCGGGGTCGCCGTGAACGAACTGACGGGTGCCGTCGACGGGGTCGACGATCCAGACGGGCGCCTCGCCCCGCACCGCCTCGTACGTCGCCGGATTGGCGTGGACCGCCTCCTCGCCCACGACGACCGAGCCCGGCAGCAGCTTGACGAGCGCCTCGGTGAGGTACGCCTCGGCATTGCGGTCGGCGTCCGTGACCAGGTCGTGCGGCCCGCTCTTCTCGTCGATCTCGTGCGCGGCGAGCTGGCGGAAACGCGGCATGATCTCGGTGGCGGCCGCCTGACGGACGGCCTCCTCCACGTCGGACGTGCGGTGGGCGAGAAACTCGTCGATGGTTTCGAAGTCTTCGATCATGCCTCCATGAGAGCATGCGCCGCTGACAATCCACACCGCCCCGGTGCACTCCGGGCGGAATCGGCATGAACTCGGGGCTTCGCGGATCACGGCGCATGTGAGCCGGACCACCCGTCGCCGTTCGGGATCAGCGGCCGACCGCGTACCCCTGCATCCCGCGCGGATTCGCCCCGGCGGACAGCACCCCCGTCTCGGGGTCCCGGGCGACCGCGCACAGCCGCCCCTCGGACCATGCCTCGCCGATCGTCACGTCGTGGCCGCGCCGGCGCAGCTCGGCGACCACCCCGGGGTCCATGCGGGACTCCACGGTGACACTGCCGGGGCGCATGCCGCGCGGATAGAAGGAGCCGGGGAAGCCGTCGTTGTGCCAGTTCGGGGCGTCGATGGCGCCCTGGAGGTCGAGGCCGCCGCGGACCGTCGGGCGCAGGGCGGCCGCCAGGAAGAAGTGGAGCTGCCACTGGTCCTGCTGGTCGCCACCGGGTGTGCCGAACGCCAGCACCGGCACACCGTCGCGCAGCGCGATGGACGGGGTGAGAGTGGTGCGGGGGCGGCGGCCCGGGGTGAGGGAGTTCGGGAGGCTCTCGTCCAGCCAGGTCATCTGGAGCCGGGTGCCGAGCGGGAAGCCCAGCTCGCGGACCACCGGATTGGACTGCAGCCATCCGCCGCTCGGCGTGGCGGCGACCATGTTGCCCCAGCGGTCGACGACGTCGAGGTGACAGGTGTCGCCGCGGGTGGCTCCGTCGGCGGTGAGCTGCGGTTCGCCGGGCACCGGAGACGCCGGGCTCTTGGCGACCGTCGGTTCACCGGCCCCCATGGGGTCGAAACCGGGCTCGTCGGCGGCCACCGCGTACGCGTGCTCGCTCAGGCGCGGGACGCGGCCTCCTGGCAGGCCGGGGCGCAGCTCGTAGGAGGCCTTGTCGCCGACGAGGGCGCGACGCTCGGCGTTGTACGCGTCCGAGAGCAGGTCCTCGAGCGGTACCTCGGCCGCGTCGCCGTACCATGCCTCGCGGTCGGCCATGGCGAGCTTGCAGCCCTCGATCAGCAGGTGGACGTAGTCCGCGGAGCCGTACCGCGGCAGCTCGGGCGGGAGCAGGGCGAGCTGCTGGAGCAGGACCGGGCCCTGGCTCCAGGGGCCCGCCTTGCACACCGTCCAGCCGTTCCAGTCGTAGGTCGCGGGCGTCTCGTAGGACGCGGACCACGAGGCCAGGTCGGCGGCCGTCAGGGTGCCGCTGTGGCGCTCACCGCTGGTGTCCATGGTGGGTCGCCGCGCCTGCCGCACCAACGCCTCGGCGACGAATCCGGACCGCCACACCTCCCGGGCCGCCTCGATCTGCGCCTCCCGGTCCCCCGCCCCGGACGCCTCGGCGAGCAGCCGCTTCCACGTGGCGGCCAGCGCGGGATTGCGCAGCAGCTCGCCGGGGAGGGGCGCCTTCCCCTGCGGCAGGTACACCTCGGCCGACGAGGTCCACTCCGTCTCGAACAGCTCGCGCACGCTCTCGACGGTCTGGCCCACGCGCTCCACGGGCGCATGCCCGTGCTCGGCGTAGCCGATGGCGTACTTCAGGATGTCGGCGAGGGGCTTCGTACCGTGGTCGCGCAGCAGGAGCATCCAGGCGTCGAACGCGCCCGGCACGGCCGCGGCGAGGGGCCCGGTACCGGGTACGAGATCCAGACCGAGTCCCCTGTAGTGGGCGATCGTGGCTCCCGCGGGTGCGACGCCCTGCCCGCACAGTACGCGCACCTCACCACCCGCCGGGGCGAGGAGGATCGGGACCTCTCCCGCGGGTCCGTTCAGGTGCGGCTCCACCACGTGCAGCACGAACGCCCCCGCCACAGCCGCGTCGAACGCGTTGCCGC
The DNA here is from genome assembly GCF_055561075.1 of Streptomyces sp. NPDC022910. NCBI lineage: Bacteria > Bacillati > Actinomycetota > Actinomycetes > Kitasatosporales > Streptomycetaceae > Streptomyces > Streptomyces sp. NPDC022910. The sequence goes on along the minus strand of NZ_JBVHHL010000004.1, from coordinate 100,743 downwards.
CGTCCTCCAGCACGGCCATCGCCGACTGCGAGGCCAGCCAGTGGGTGGAGGACACCATGCCGAAGGTGCCTTGAAGCGTGGGTCGGGTCGTGAACAAGGCGGGCTCCTCACTGCCGGGGACCGATCCGGTGATCGTACGCACGCGCTGCCCGGCCCCGACGAGATCTGTCCCTTTCATACCGAAATGCCCGCGTGACAGCCGGTCGTGAGGGTACTGGCTGGTCATGAACCAGATGAATCGCAACAGCGGAGTGAGCGACGCGCGGCACCGCGGCTACGGAGCTCCCGGCCCCGAGCCGTCGCAGACCCCCCGTGTGGAGCCCGGCGGTGTTCCGCCGGGCGAGACACCGCCGTGTGAAAGCGGCATCGAGGAGGCCGTCCCGCAGGAGGAGTACCAGAGGACACGTGGATGGGCCAAGGGACCACTGATCGTGATCATGATCCTGGTGGTGCTGGTGGCCGGGTTCTTCCTGGCTTACGCGATCACGCTGATGCAGTGAGCACCCGCGAAGGGCCCACGAGGGCCTTACGTCCGCCGTGCCGTCCCCAGCCCCGACTCGTAGGCGAGCTGGGCGCGGTCGCGTGCGCCCAGCTTGGTCATCGCCCGGCTGATGTGCGTCTTGGCCGTGAACGGGCTGATGACCATGTGCGCGACGATCTCCTCGTTGGTCAGGCCCCGGGCGGCCAGCGCCGTCACCTCGCGTTCGCGGCGGGTCAGGCACTCGAGGCCGGGAGCGGTGGCCCGGTCCGGCGGACGTGACACGAACTCGCCGATCAAGGTACGGGTGACCGACGGGGACAACAGGGCCTCGCCGCCTGCCACCACGTCGATGGCCTGGAGCAGGTCCGCGGGTTCGGTGTCCTTCAGCAGGAAGCCGCTCGCGCCGGCCCGCAGTGCCTCGAAGACGTACTCGTCCAGGCCGTGGTTGGTGAGGATCACCACGCGGACGGCCGCAAGGGCCGGGTCGGCGGCTATCCGGCGGGGCACCTCGATACCCGTCATCACCGGCATCTGCACGTCGATCAGCGCGATGTCGGGGACCGCGGCGCGCACCAGCGCCAGACCCTGCTCGCCGTCCGCCGCCTCGCCGACCACCTCGATGCCCTCCTCGGCGTCCAGCAGGGCACGGAAACCGGCCCGCATCAGCGCCTGGTCGTCGACGAGTGCCACCCTGATCATCCCGGCTCCCCCCACGGCAGCCGCGCCCGCACCGAGAAGCCGCCCTCCGCGCGCGGCGCGGCGTGCAGGGTGCCACCGAGGGCCGTCACGCGTTCCCGCATGCCGGTGAGGCCGGTACCGGGCACCGCAGGGCGAGCCGGGTCGGCGTTGCCGTCGTCGTCCACCCTCACCGTCAGCTCCTCGTCACCGTAGTCGAGTCCTACGTGTACCTTCGCCGGTCCGCGTGCCGTACCGCGTTGGTGAGTGCCTCCTGGACGATGCGGTACACGGCACGGTCGACCGCCGCGCTCAGCGGCCTTTCGTCCCCGGTCACCGTGAGTTCGGCGGGCAGGCCCGCCGCGCGGGCGCGTTCCACGAGGAGCGCGGGCGTGCCGTACGGTTCGTCGGTGCGCAGCACGTCCAGTCTGGCGCGCAGTTCCCGCATCGCCTCGCCGCTCGCCTCCTGGATGGCGGGCAGCGCGGGCGGCACCTCCTCACCGCGCTTGCGGGCGAGGTGCACCGCGACGTCCGCCTGGAGCTTGACGATCGAGATGCTGTGCGTGAGCGAGTCGTGCAACTCCCTGACTGTCCAGAGGCGTTCCTCACCCGCGCGGCGCAACGCGACCTCCTCCCGGGTGCGTTCCGCCTCCAGGGCGCGCTGTTCGGTCTGGCGTCCCTTACTGGACGACGCCGGCCCGGCACCGGTCTGGGCGGCCGGGACGCCCGTCGGCCCCGCCTACGCGGCACTTCGCTCCGCCGCCTGGGAGTCCTCCCTCGCCTTCAGGCAGTGGGGGACGGCGCCGGCCTCCTCGACGCGGACGAGCGGGTCCTCGTACGGGAGACCCTGCGGGCCTGGGACGGATCGCACCCTTCGCTGGCCTGGCCGGTCTGCCGGACCGCCGTGAGCGGCCCGGGGCGCGCCTCGCGCTGCTGGCCGCCCTCGCGCCGTACCGCATCACGGACGAGGACGTGGCCGCCTGGCGACGGCCCGAACACACCGACCGCTGTCTCGTCCGCATCGTCGCCCACGGCGCCTTCGCTGCCGTCGACCGGATCGAGAGCGCGCTGCGCCTCCCGGCGATGACGACATGAGGGCGAGGACATAAAGGGCACACCACGGCAAGGGCGCACAGGAACTCACGGCCCGTCAACAGCGAGCGCTGTCACCGTGCAGGCACAGAGCGAGTTCACCCTTCCGCCCCACAGTCAGTCATGTGACACTGGCGTCCCGTCCGCAGTGTGGACCCCGCTCCGCACCATCCCCCACGAAAAGTGCGCCCGTGCAGTCTCTTCCTCTGCCGCTCGCCCTGACCGCGCGCCTGCTGCCGGTCGCCGTGCTCGCCTCGGCGGGCTGGGCCCTGTCGTCCGGGCCGCTCGCCGCGGCCCCGGCCTCCGACCAGAAGTCGGCGCAGGGGGGTCAGAGCACGCAAGGCACTCAGAGCACCGGGAGTGCCTCCGCGCCCGCCACGGCGGCCGCGGCCAAGACGTACACGACGTCGCCCACGCCGTGCGGCAGCGTGTCCGTGAAGACGATAGAGACGCTGGTCCCGGGCGCCAAGACGGCCGGGAAGGAGATCCCGTCGACGGACGAGTCCCTCAGACGCACCTGCTCCTGGAACGCGCTCAAGGGTTTCGACTACCGCTGGCTCGACGTGTCCTTCGAGATCACGGACTCGCAGGCGCAGGCGCAGAAGTCCTACACCCAGCGCACCACGGAGAAGAGCGGCGGAGGAGCGGTCCCGGGTCTTGGCGATTCGGCCTATTCCGTGGTGAACCTCACGACCGAGGACAAACAGCAGACCCGCGAGGGAATGGTGCTGGTCCGCGTGTCCAACGCGCTGGTGTCCGTCACGTACAACGGCAGTGACTTCGAGACGAAGAAGGCACCCAGCACCGACGAGATCAACAAGGGTGCCATCAAGGCCGCCAAGGACGCCGTGGCCGCGCTGGAGGACGGCCAGAAGAAGGGCTGACCGTCCTCCGTGCCCGCCGGGGTCAGACCGTGGCCTTCTCCCGGTCCCGCAGCAGCATCAGCACCACGTACAGCACCAACGAGGTGCCCAGGCCGACGGCCCAGCCGTAGTCGGCGAGCGACGACAGGGCCGGGATCGGACGGCCGTCGATCAGCGGGTGGAAGTCCGCGCCGCCGATGGCCAGGACGCCGCCCACGGCGAAGGCGACGACGGCCCGCCAGTTCCAGCCGCCCTCGTACCAGTAGCGGCCACCCGGGCGGTACAGGTCGGCGAGGTCGAGGGAGCCGCGGCGCAGGATCCAGTAGTCGGCGATGAGGATGCCCGCCACCGTGCCGAGCAGACCCCCGACCAGGCCGAGCCAGGTGAAGATGTAGCCCTGCGGGTCGGAGTACAGCTTCCACGGGAAGATCAGCACGCCCAGCACGCAGGTGGCGAGGGCGCCGGTGCGGAAACTGATCCTGCGGGGCGCTATGTTGGAGAAGTCGAACGCGGGCGAGACCAGGTTGGCGGCGATGTTCACCGACAGGGTCGCGACCAGCACGGTCACCAGCGCGTAGAGCAGACCGACCACGTTGTCCGTCTTGGCGGCCAGCTGCACCGGGTCCCAGATCGGCTGGCCGTACACCGCCTGCGAGCCCGAGGTGACCAGCACCGACAGGAACGCGAACAGGGTCATCGTGGTCGGCAGGCCGAGCGCCTGGCCCCACGTCTGGGCCTTCTGGCTCTTGCCGTAGCGCGTGAAGTCCGGGATGTTCAGCGACAGCGTGGACCAGAAGCCGATCATGCCCATGAGGGAGGGCCAGAACAGCTTCCAGAAGGAGCCGCCCCAGCCCAACTTGGAGGGCTGGTCGAAGAGCGGGCCGAGGCCGCCGGCCTTGCTGCTCATCCACCACAGCATCACGAACGCGCCGACGAGCACGAAGGGTGCCGCCCAGTTCTCGAAACGGCGGATGGTCTCCATACCCCGGTAGATGATGGCCACCTGGATCACCCAGAAGATCGCGAACGACAGCCACATCGTCCAGGCGTGGCCACCCACCTGGGACGCGTTCGCCCAGCTGTCGCCGATGAGCTTCCCGGCGAGGAAGTAGATCGCCTCTCCGCCGATCCAGGTCTGGATGCCGAACCAGCCGCACGCCACCAACGCCCGTACCACGGCGGGCAGGTTGGCACCGCGCACACCGAAGGAAGCGCGGGCGAAGACCGGGAAGGGGATGCCGTACTTGGGTCCCGCGTGGCCGGTGAGCAGCATCGGGATCAGCACGATCACATTGGCCAGGGCGATGGTGAACACCGCCTGCTTCCAGTCCATGCCCACGGCGATCAGACCGGAGGCCAGAGTCCACGAGGCCGTGTTGTGGGCCATGCCGACCCACAGCGCGGAGAAGTTGTACGTGGTCCACGTGCGCTTCTCGACGGGGACCGGGAGCAGGTCCCCGTTGGCGTACGGGCCGCTCGGCGGCGGGGAGCCGGGGGCGAACTCCACGCGCCCGTCAGGACTGGCGACTTGGGCGGACATCGGTGTGGCCGGGGGAGCGGTGTCGGTCATGGGCAGGCCAATCATGAGGTGGGACGGGAAAGGCCGTGCGGGCGGCGGCGCCGATGGGGGGGTGCGCCCCGAGGACAGGCGGACGGGGCGCCCTTGGCCCCTTCCCGGGGGAGCGAGAAGGGGACGAGGGAGAGGACGGGTCGGGACGGGTCGGAGGACCGTTGGGTGCACTAGCCGTTGACGGCCGGGATGACCTGCGTCCCGTACGCGTCGATGACGGCCTCCTGAGCGTCGTGCATGTCGTAGACGGCGAACTGGTCGACGCCGAGGTCACGCAGCGCGTTGAGCTTCTCGATGTGCTTCTCGGCCGGGCCGATGACGCAGAACCGGTCGACGATCTCGTCGGGCACGAACTGGGTGTCGGGGTTGCCGCTGCGCCCGTGGTGGGAGTAGTCGTAGCCCTCGCGGGCCTTGATGTAGTCGGTGAGTTCGTCGGGTACGGCGGACGAGTGCTCGCCGTACTTGGCGACGAGGTCGGCGACGTGGTTGCCGACCATGCCACCGAACCAGCGGCACTGCTCACGGGCGTGGGCGAGTGCCCCGGGCGAGTCGTCCTCGGTGACGTACGCGGGGGCGGCGACGCAGATCTTGACGTCGGACGGGTCGCGTCCGGCGGCGACGGCCGCGTCCTTGACGGCCTTGACCATGTACTCGGTCAGATACAGATCGGCGAGCTGGAGGATGAAGCCGTCCGCCTCCTCCCCGGTCATCTTCAGGGCCTTGGGGCCGTACGCGGCCATCCAGACCGGGAGTTGAGCACCGGGCTTGATCCAGGGAAACCTGATCATCGTGCCGCCGAGGTCGGCCTCCTCGCCGCGGGCGAGCGCCCGGATCACCTTCATGGCCTCGCTGATGCGCGCCAGGGTGTTGGGCTTGCGGCCCGCCACGCGCATCGCCGAGTCGCCGCGACCGATGCCGCAGATCGTGCGGTTGCCGAACATGTCGTTGAGCGTGGCGAACGTGGAGGCCGTGACCTCCCAGGTGCGGGTACCCGGGTTCGTCACCATCGGGCCGACCGTCAGCTTCTGGGTGTTCGCCAGGATCTGGCTGTAGATCACGAACGGCTCCTGCCACAGCACGGCCGAGTCGAAGGTCCAGCCGTAGCGGAAGCCGTTGCGCTCGGCCCGCTTCATCAGGCTGATGACACGCGAGGCCGGCGGGTCGGTCTGCAGGACGAGTCCGAAGTCCATGTGCGCCACTCCTAGTTGAGGTACTGACAGGTGGAGCGGGGGCTGTAGACACCGTGTCCGGCACGCCCGGTGAACTCCCGCTCGGTGATGACCGCTTCGCCGCGCGAGAGGACGGTCTCGACCCGGCCGGTTGTGCGCTTGCCCTCGTACGCCGAGTAGTCGACGTTCATGTGGTGCTCCGAAGCGGACATGACCTGTTCGGCGTGCGGGTCGTAGATGACGACGTCGGCGTCCGCGCCCGGCGCGATGGTGCCCTTCTTCGGGTAGAGGCCGAACATCCGGGCCGGGGTGGCACAGGCGATCTCGATCCAGCGGCGGCGCGAGATGTGCCCGTCGACGACGGCCTGGTGGAGCAGATCCATACGGTTCTCGACGCCCGGCAGACCGTTGGGGATCTTCGAGAAGTCGCCCCGGCCCAGCTCCTTCTGACCCACGAAGCAGAAGGGGCAGTGGTCGGTGGAGACCACTTGGAGGTCGTTGGTGCGCAGGCCCTTCCACAGGGCCGCCTGGTGCTCCTTGGGCCGCAACGGTGTCGAGCACACGTACTTGGCACCCTCGAAGTCGGGCTCCGCGAGGTTGTCTGTCGACAGGAACAGGTACTGCGGGCAGGTCTCGCCGAAGACATTGAGCCCCTCGTCGCGTGCCCTGGCCAGCTCGGCGACCGCCTCCTGCGCCGAGACGTGCACGACGTACAGCGGCGCTCCCGCGACCTGGGCGAGCTTGATGGCGCGGTGGGTGGCCTCGGCCTCCAGCAGGGCCTTGCGGACCTCGCCGTGGTAGCGCGGGTCGGTCTCGCCGCGGGCCAGCGCCTGCTCGACCAGCACGTCGATCGCGATGCCGTTCTCGGCGTGCATCATGATCAGGCCGCCGTTCTCGGCGGACCGCTGCATGGCGCGCAGGATCTGGCCGTCGTCGCTGTAGAAGACGCCGGGGTAGGCCATGAACTGCTTGAAGGAGGTCACGCCCTCCTCCACCAGCAGGTCCATCTCCTTGAGCGTCTCCTGGTCGACGTCGGAGACGATCATGTGAAAGCCGTAGTCGATGGCGCAGTTGCCCTCCGCCTTGGCGTGCCAGGCGTCCAGCCCCTCGCGCAGGGTGTGGCCGACGCTCTGCACGGCGAAGTCGATGATCGTCGTCGTGCCGCCCCAGGCGGCGGCCCGGGTGCCGGTCTCGAAGGTGTCGGAGGCGAAGGTGCCGCCGAACGGCAGCTCCATATGGGTGTGGGCGTCGACTCCGCCCGGAATCACGTACTTGCCGGTGGCGTCGATGGTCCACTCGGCCGTGAAGGCCTCGGCGGCCGGGGTGCCGGACGCGGCGAGGGCGGCGATGCGGCCGTCCTCGATCAGGACGTCGGCGTGGATCTCGTCGGACGCGGTGATGACGAGGCCACCGCGGATGACGGTACGAGTCATGCTCCATCTCCTGGCGTTGACGGCGGTCGTGAAAAGTGCGGGTCGTCTGTGGCTTGTCGCGTTCCCCGCGCCCCTGAAGGGGCGCGGGTGCCCGCCCCCGTTACGGAGCTGTCAGGGGCTCGTACGCGCCCGGCGCCCGGTCCCGGTAGAACTGCCAGCGGTCGCGCACCTCCCGCAGCTTCGCCAGGTCCAGGTCGCGGACCACGAGCTCGGACTCCTTGCCGCTCGCCACCTCGCCCACGAACTGCGCCTCGGGGTCCACGAAGTACGAGGTCCCGTAGAAGTCGTTGTCGCCCAGTTCCTCGACGCCCACGCGGTTGATCGCGCCCACGAAGTACTCGTTGGCGACGGCCGCTGCCGGCTGCTCCAGCTGCCACAGATAGGCGGACAGACCGCGCGAGGTGGCCGACGGGTTGAACACGATCTCCGCGCCCGCGAGGCCGAGGGCCCGCCAGCCCTCCGGGAAGTGGCGGTCGTAGCAGATGTAGACGCCGATCTTCCCGGCCTTGGTGTCGAAGACGGGCCAGCCGGAGTTGCCGGGGCGGAAGTAGAACTTCTCCCAGAAACCCTTCACCTGCGGGATGTGGGTCTTGCGGTACTTGCCGAGGTAGGAGCCGTCCGCGTCGATCACGGCCGCAGTGTTGTAGAGCACACCCGGCTGCTCCTCCTCGTACATGGGCAGAACCAGCACGATGCCCAACTCCTTCGCCAGCGCCTGGAAGCGCTTGACGATCGGGCCGTCCGGAATCTCCTCGGCGTACTCGTAGAACGCCGGGTCCTGGACCTGGCAGAAGTACGGCCCGTAGAACAGCTCCTGGAAGCACAGGACCTGAGCGCCCTGCGCGGCCGCGTCGCGGACCGCCTGCTCGTGGACCTGGATCATCGATTCCTTGTCGCCCGTCCATGCGGTCTGGAAGACGGCGGCTCGGATCACTCTGCTCATCGGGACCTCCGGTCGCTCGGTGTGCGGTCAGAGCCTGGCTTCGATCCAGCGCCGGACCAGCCCGTAGCGTCCGGTGCGTGCGATCGCAAGGCGACGGAGCGCCCTCGTGGCGGAGCCACGCGGGCGGTTCGGTAACGCGGCGTGGGGGCACCTCCCAGCGGTAGCTGGGGGAGTGCGTGCCAGGCGTCACGGGCCCGGCGGGGGGTCGAAGCCAGGCTCTGAGCCTAGGAAGTCCGGCAAGCCGGTTTGAGTTGCACCGTGTCACGTCTGCGGACGCCTGGCGTTCCACGGTGTCACCCCGGCCCGTACGCACCGGTTTCCCGCACTTTTCCACGGCGTTTCACCCCTGTTGGGCGTCGTGCGCGAGCAGCGCGATGTGCACGGAGGCGGCCTGTTCGAAGTCGTCGAGATCGACCCCGAGGCGGGCCTGAATGGCCTCCAGCCTGCGGTAGAGCGCGGGTCGGCTGACGTGGTGGAGCTGCGCGGTGCGGGACTTGTTGCGGCCGGTGGCGAGATAGGTCCGCAGCACGGGCAGCAGCTCGTGCTCGGCGTCGCGCCCGCACAGCAGCCCGTCCAGTTCCCGCTCGGCGAAGGACTGGACGTGCGGGTCGTCGCGCAACAGCCGGATCAGGCCCCGCAGATGGACGTCCTTGAGCCGGACGACGGGTGGCAGGTCCAGCGCGGCGGAGTGGTCGGCGACGGCGTCGGCCACGTGCTGGGCCTCGCGCAGCCCGGCGGGCACGTCCTCCCAGGCGGTGCGCGGGTCGGCCGCCGTGACGACCGTGCCGCCCGCCTGGGACTCCGTCCGCAGCCGGGCGGCGAAGTGCGCGGTCAGCGACTCGGCGTCCTGGTCGCGGGCGAGGCTCAGCAGTACGGCCGTGGCCCCGTCGGCCAGTTCCGCGGCGAGTCCGGAAAGCCCCAGCAGGCGCAGGACGCGGTCGAGGTGGGCCGGTTCGCCGTCGCTCACGACGAGGGGGACGAAGGTACGGCGGTTGACGGGCAGCCCGGCCGCACGCGCCCTCGGCAGGAGCTGGCGCGCCGGTACGACCCCGGAGACGAGGTCGGTCAGCAGGCTCTGCGCGGACTGTTCCTCCCAGCTGTGCACCGAGCCGCCGAGCATGCGGTGCAGGACGAGGGCCTCGGCCGCGCGCTCGGCGAGGAGGCGTCCGATGGGGCTGTCGCCGCGGTAGCCGCACAGCACGATCCGGCCCCAGCGCTCGCCGCGCCCGCCCAGTTCGGCGCGGACCCAGCCGTCGCCCTCGCTGCCGCCCGCCTGCCGTGCGATGCGCTCCCAGTCGCGCAGTACGTCGTCGACCGCGGACCGCTCCCCCGCCGTGGCGAGCACGCGGTGGGCGAGGTTGGTGAGGATCACGGGACAGCCGGCGTGCACGGCGACCTCGTCGAGCAGCCGCTGGAGCGGGGCGCACGCGGTGATGAGTCCGGTCAGGGCCGTCCGTACGGACTCCGACAGGCTCACGGCCGCGAACTTCCGTCTGACGAGCCGGGACTGGACCTCCTCGGTCAGCTCGGCGAAGGGGAAGGGCCGGTGGAGGACCACCATCGGCAGGCCGCAGCGCTCGGCGGCCCGGCGCATCACGTCCGGGGGCGCGGGGAAGGCGCGGCCGAGTCCGAGGACGACGGCCGCCGCCTCCGCGCGGTGCAGGGACCGGATGTACTCGGCCTGCCTGTCCTCGTCGCCGGCGAGCAGCACCCCGGTGGTGAGCACCATCTCTCCGCCGCTGAGCATCACGCCGACGTCGGGTGCCTCGGCGACGTGCACCCAGCGCACCGGCCGGTCGAGGTGCCCGGCGCCGGCCACCACCTCGGGCTCTCCGGCGAGCACCCGGTCCAGCGTGAGGACCTGGCGTACCGACAGGGCGGGTTCCAAGGCGGTGGTCATGGCTGTCTTCCCTTGTTCCGGTGCTACTGAAGACACCTCGTGACGGCGCTGTCGAGGGGGTGGACCATCAGTGGACGCTCCCGAGGGCGCGCGCGAGGATCGCGGCGCCCTCCTCGGCCTCCGCGACAGTGAGCGTGAGCGGCGGGGCGATGCGCAGCACGCTGGTGTTGTGCCCGCCGCCCTTGCCGATCAGAAGACCCTCCTCGCGGGCGGCCTCGAGCACGGCCGCCGCCGCGTCCGGATCGGCCTCGTCGGTGCCGGGCCGCACCAGCTCGACGCCGATCATGAGGCCGCGCCCGCGCACCTCTCGTACGACCGGAAGCTGGGCGCCGATGGCCCGCAACCGCTCGATGAGCAGCCCGCCGACGCGCCGGGCGTTGCCCTGGAGGTCGTGCTCCAGCAGATACGAGAGGTTGGCGAGGCCCGCCGCCATGGTGATCTGGGTGCCGCCGAACGTCGAGATGGAGTTGGCGTCCAGGCAGTTCATGATGTCGGCGCGGGCCACGACCCCGCCGATGGACATGCCGTTGCCGATGCCCTTGGCGAAGGTGAGGATGTCCGGCGGTCCGCTCCGGCCGTGCGCCTGCCAGCCCCAGAAGTGGTCGCCGGTGCGGCCCCAGCCGGTCTGCACCTCGTCGGCGATCCACAGGATGCCGTGCTCCTGGAGCACCTCGCGGAAGGCCGCGTACAGCCCGTCGGGCGGCGAGGTGAAGCCGCCGACGCCCTGGACGGGCTCGGCGATGAGCGCCGCGGGCGGTCGCGTGTGCCCGAGCAGGTCCTTCAGATCCTCGACGCAGGCCGCGACGAAGTCGGCGTCACCGAGGTGGGCGAAGGGGCCGCGGGTGCGGACGCCTCCGTGGACGTACAGGGTCTGCAGCGGTGACAGCGAGGTGGGGGACCAACCGCGGTTGCCGGTGATGCCGATCGCGCTGAACGAGCGGCCGTGGTAGCTGTTGCGCATCGCCAGGATCTGGTTGCTGCGCCGGTAGGTGGTCGCCAGCAGCAGGGCGGTGTCGTTGGCCTCGGTACCGGACGTGGTGAAGAAGACGCGGGCGTCGGGGATGCCGCTCAACTTGGCGATGCGCTCGGCGAGTTCGACCATCGGCCGGTTGAGGTAGAGGGTCGAGGAGTGCAGGATCCGCCCGGCCTGCTCGGTCACCGCCTTGGTGACCTCGGGCAGGGCGTGCGCGGTCATCGTGGTGAGGATCCCGCCGAAGAAGTCCAGGTACTTCTTCCCCTGGGCGTCCCAGACGTGGCGGCCCTCGCCATGTGTGATCTCCAGCGGGTCCTTGTAGTAGAGGGCCAGCCAGTCGGGCAGGACGGCCCTGTGGCGGGCGTGCAGGTCACTCACGGCTTCACCAGTCCTTCGTACGCGTCGGGGCGGCGGTCGCGGTAGAACGCCCACTGCTGCCGCACTTCTTCGATGAGGTCGAAGTCGAGGTCCCGGACGACGAGTTCCTCCTCCTTGTCGCTCGCGACCTCCCCCACGAACTGCCCGCGCGGGTCGACGAAGTAGCTCGTGCCGTAGAAGTCGTTGTCGCCGTACTCCTCCCGGCCCACGCGGTTGATCGCCGCGATGAAGTACTCGTTCGCGACGGCGGCGGCGGGCTGTTCGAGCTGCCAGAGGTAGGCGGACAGACCACGCGAGGTGGCGGACGGGTTGTAGACCAGCTGAGCGCCGTTCAGGCCCAGTTGCCGCCAGCCCTCCGGGAAGTGGCGGTCGTAGCAGATGTACACGCCGACCTTGCCGACCGCGGTGTCGAAGACAGGCCAGCCGAGGTTGCCCGGTTTGAAGTAGTACTTCTCCCAGAAGCCCTTGACCTGGGGGATGTGGTGCTTGCGGTACTTGCCGAGGTAGCTGCCGTCGGCGTCGATCACGGCGGCGGTGTTGTAGTAGAAGCCGGACTGCTCGATCTCGAAGACGGGCACGACGATCACCATGCCGGTCTCGCGCGCCAGTTCCCCCATTCGGGTGACCGTGGGGCCGTTGGGCACGGGCTCGGCCCAGCGGTAGTGGTCGGGCTCCTGGACCTGGCAGAAGTAGGGGGCGTTGAAGACTTCCTGGAAGCCGATGACCTGCGCGCCCCGGCGGGCCGCCTCGCGGGCGTGCTCCACGTGTTTGGCGATCATGGATTCGGTGTCACCGGTCCAGGTCGCCTGGACCAGTGCGGCGCGTACGACGTGGGCCATGGTGCCGCTCCTTTGCCTGTTGTCCCCCGCGGGGACGTCAGAGAGCCTCTACGCCCGTAGATACAGGCTATAGAGGGTCGAACGTAAGCCTCCGGGAGAGCCTTGCCAAGACCATCGTCGTTAACCCGCTGAGTCGATCACGTTTCACACCCCTGCGGGTGAGTGATCCGATTGTCGGCGGGCAGGTCAGGCGGCGAATCCGGCGACCCGGAGGGCGTGGACGAGATCCCACTGCCGCTGGTCGGAGACGCCTCGGGCCGCCTCGATGAGCAGCGGAACGAGCCGCTGTGGATCCGCCGCGGCACTGCGGGCCGCCTCTTCCGGCGTACGGATGCGTACGTACGCGTCGAGGAGGGCGCGGACCTCGCGGTGTCGGCCGTCGGCACTCAGCCCGAGCACGGCCTCGCCGATCTCGTCCGCGGGGCGTACCACGCCCTGGCGCAGCATCTGCTCGCCGTCCGCCGTCCGGCCCGCGGCGATGAGGGCGTCCGCGGCGGAGACCAGGCCCGCGGCGGGCAGCGAGGCGGCCTCCCACAGGAGGGTGGCCCAGTCGGCGTCGAGGCCCATGCCGTGCAGTTCGGCGGCGAGCAGCGGATAGCGGACGGCGGGCCAGTGGGCGGCCTCGACGAGCAGAACGTGCGCCTCGCCGCTGCGGCCCTCGGCACGCAGCCGGGTGAGCGTCGCGACGGTCTCCGCGATGATCCGCCGGTCCGTCTCGTCCAGGGCCTCCCTCCGCGAGCGGTGCGCGACCGGGGGCTCGTCACCCGCGGCTCCGGCGAAGCGGGCGCCACGCGGGCCGCGACGGCTCGGGGCGGGCGCGGGGGCGGCGGGCACGGCGCCCCCGGGCGCCTCCTGGACGTCCATCGCGCCGGCGAAACGGGCGCTGCCTCGGGGGCGGCGCTTGGAGCGCTGCTTGGCGGGGGTTTCGGGGGCCTGGGCAGGGGGTTCGGAACCCTGGCGGAAGTCCTCGGCGGCGGAGACGTCCGCGGTGGCACGTTCGGCCGACGGCTGGGGGGTGGCGTACGAGATCTCGGTGCGACCGCCGGGCCCCTGCCCACCGGGGCCGGGGCGGCCGTCGCCATGCGAGCGGCCCGGCCATCCGGAACCGTCGCCGGCGAGGGCACCGGCGTGCGGGCCCTCGGGCATCGGGAAACCGTCGGCGGACGCGGCTGTGGCCCCCGCGTCGCCGGACCACGCCTGCCCACCGCCGTCGTCGGTCCCGGCCGTCTCGGGACCCAGCGGCCATCCGGCACCACCGCCCGGCGCCCCCGCCGCATCCGCGCCGTCCGGCCACCCGGCCCGCCGCGCCCGGACCGCGTCCGCACGCCGAGCGCCCGGCCACACCGCACCGCCACCGTCCGGCCCGGCCGCATCGCGGTCCCGCGGCCACCCGGCGCCACCGTCCGAAGGCCCCCGCGCGTTCCGCTCGGCGGGTGCGTCGACCCGGCCGTCCGGTCCACCGCTCCGGCGGGCGGCCGCGTCACCCGCCTCCTGCGGCCGGAGATCCCCGCTGGGGGCCGCCCCGAAATCCGCCGCGCCCTGCGCGTGGGTGCGCAGGGCGCGGCGGTCGAGGTCCTCCATCCGGCGGCGGAGTTCCGCGCAGCGGGCCCTGGCGCGATCGTGGTCGTCCTGGACCCAGGCAAGGTCGAGACGGAGCGAATCGGCGGCGTCCTGGGTGACGGCCGACTCGAGCCGGCGGTGGAGGTCCGCCTGGCGCTCGGCCGCGTAGCGCTGTTCGCGGAGCATCACGTCGAGCCGGTCGCCGAGGGCGTCCCGGCCACCGGGCCGGGCGTCGTACGCGGCGAGCGAGGCACCGTGCAGCGCCCGCGCCCGCTCGGCCTCACGCGCAGCCGCCGCGGGCCCGTATGCCGCGGCGAGGTCGTGCAACAGTGCCTCGACGACGTCCCAGGGCGGCACCTCCCGGCCGTCGAGGCAGGCCCTCATACCCTCGGGATCGCGCTGCCAGAACACTCCGCACCAGCCGTCGCCTTGGTCGAGCCGCGCCAGCAGCCCGTTCAGGTAGCTCGAAAACTCCCGCACCCGACCCGGGAGTTGATCCACTGCCATCGCCCAGCTCCCGCCCGAGTGGAGTACTCCGGTCCGGTAGAAAACACCAACCGTGTTACGAAACGGCTACAGCGAGTTTTCAGACCGGGCGCAGAGCGCTCCACGGGAGCACCCACCCTTTGTGCGCGCCCTGACGCCCGGCTCGGCGCGGACCTCAACCGCTCGCGCCCACCGGCGTGCGACGCTCAGACAGCGACCGGCGCGCACAGCCCGACGAGTTCGTCCAGGGACAGGCCGAGCACCCGCGCCAGTGCCGCGACCGTGAAGAACGCCGGGGTCGGCGCGCGCCCGGTCTCGATCTTGCGGAGCGTCTCGGCGGAGATCCCGGCGCGGGCGGCCACCTCCGCCATGCTGCGGTCACCTCGGGCCTCGCGCAGCAACCGACCGAGCCGTTCGCCGCGTTCACGTTCTTCGGGGGTCAGCGGGTTGCGCACCATGGGCCGATTCTAATACCGGCCTTCCCCCACTGCACCGGTATAGTAATTGGGAGTCGGCGGTATAGTAATTGGCATGGTGGAACTCAAGACAGACGCGTCGATCGACGCGATGTACGCGGCGGGCCAGGTCGTCGGCCGGGCTCTCACGGCGGTGAGGGACGCCGCCGACGTGGGCGTATCCCTCCTCCAACTGGACGCGGTGGCGCGCCGGGTGCTGCGCGACGCGGGTGCGGACTCGCCGTTCCTCGGCTACCGTCCCCACTTCACGCCGACCCCCTTCCCGGCGGTTGTCTGCACCTCCGTCAACGACGCGATCGTCCACGGCATCCCGGACGGCTACCGACTGCGCGACGGTGACCTCGTCTCCGTCGACTGCGGCGCCGAACTGGACGGCTGGGTCGGCGACTCGGCGATCAGCTTCGTCGTGGGCCGACCGCGGGCCGCGGACCTGCGGCTGGTCGAGACCGCGGAACGGGCCCTGGCGGCGGGCATCGAGGCGGCCGTCGTCGGCAACCGCCTCGGGGATGTCGCCCACGCGATCGGCTCGGTGTGCCGGGCCGCTGGATACGGCATCCCCGACGGCTTCGGCGGACACGGCGTGGGCCGCCGGATGCACGAGGACCCGCCGGTCCCGAACGAGGGCCGCCCGGGGCGTGGCCTCCGGCTGCGCCACGGCATGGTCCTGGCCCTCGAGCCCATGCTCATCGGCGGCGGCACGGACGACTACCACGCGGCCTCCGACGGCTGGACCCTCCGCACGAACGACGGCTCCCGCGCGGCCCACGCGGAACACACGGTGGCGATCACGAACGCGGGTCCGCGCATCCTGACGGCGCCCTGACAAGTGCGCGAGGCCGCGACACCTGGGGCTTCGCCGCTCGGGCCCGATCGGCCGCCGCCTGACCATGTTGCCTTCGGCGCGGTCCACAAGACCCGCGGCCGCCCGACGGCATTGCGTGCCGGGAGCCGACGCGCTCGCGAGCAAGGGCGCGCTCCTGAACATGCCGCCGGAGTGCGTTCGTGCCATCGTGGCTTAGAGCGCCAGGCGCGCCCCCACACGTGTACGGGCGCGCCCCACAGGTGGTGTAACCGGGCCCCGCCCGGGCACCCGGCACCGGCACGTCGATCAACGAGCGTGTCCCGGGCCCCGCCGGGACGCCGGAACGGATGGCCATGACCAGCGGGTTCAACGGTCCGCAGGGCTACGGCTCGGACCCCTTCGCAGAGTTCTTCGCACGTATCTTCGGCGGACAGCGTCCCGGTCCCCGGCAGATCGACCTCGGCCGGCTGCTGAGCGAGCCGGCCCGGCAGCTGGTCGTCGGGGCCGCGCAGTACGCCGCCGAGCACGGCAGCCGCGACCTCGACACCCAGCACCTGCTGCGCGCCGCCCTCGCCGCCGAGCCGACCAGGAGTCTTCTGAGTCGCGCCGGCGCGGATCCCGACTCGCTGGCGACGGAGATCGACCAGCGCTCCGGTCCGCCCCGGCAGGGCCAGGGCGACGCACCGCCGCCCACCTCGCTCTCCCTGACGCCCGCCGTCAAACGCGCCCTGCTGGACGCACACGAACTGGCCCGGGCGAGCGGCGCCGGCTACATCGGCCCCGAGCACGTGCTCAGCGCCCTGGCCGCGAACCCGGACTCCGCCGCCGGGCACATCCTCCACTCCGCCCACTTCGCGCCCTCTTCCCCGCCGCCCGAGGCGGGAGAGGCCGCCGCCCAGGCGCGCCCTGAACGGCCGCGTCCCAGCTCGACACCCACCCTGGACAAGTACGGCCGCGATCTCACCGGTCTCGCCCGACAGGGCCGTATCGACCCGGTGATCGGGCGCGACGAGGAGATCGAGCAGACCGTCGAGGTGCTCTCCCGCCGCGGCAAGAACAACCCGGTCCTCATCGGTGACGCGGGCGTCGGGAAGACGGCCATCGTGGAGGGGCTCGCGCAGCGCATCGCCGACGGCGACGTGCCCGACATCCTCCTCGGCCGCCGGGTCGTCGCCCTGGACCTGAGCGCGGTGGTCGCCGGCACCCGCTACCGCGGCGACTTCGAGGAGCGGCTCACCAACATCGTGGGGGAGATCCGCGCACACTCGGACGAGTTGATCGTCTTCATCGACGAGCTGCACACCGTCGTCGGCGCCGGTGGCGGCGGCACCGAGGGCGCCTCCATGGACGCGGGCAACATCCTCAAGCCCGCGCTGGCCCGCGGTGAACTGCACGTCGTGGGCGCCACCACGCTGGAGGAGTACCGACGCATCGAGAAGGACGCGGCGCTGGCCCGCCGCTTCCAGCCGATCCTCGTACCCGAGCCGTCCGTCGCAGACGCCGTCGAGATCCTGCGCGGGCTGCGCGACCGCTACGAGGCCCACCATCAGGTCCGCTACACCGATGAGGCGCTGATCGCGGCCGTCGAGCTGTCCGACCGCTATCTCACCGATCGTCATCTGCCGGACAAGGCGATCGACCTGATCGACCAGGCCGGCGCCCGGGTCCGGCTGCGCGCCCGGACCAAGGGCACGGACGTACGCGCCCTGGAACGCGAGCTCGAGCAGCTGACCCGGGACAAGGACCAGGCGGTGGCCGACGAGCAGTACGAGCAGGCCACACAGCTGCGCGACCGCATCACCGATCTGAAGGAGCGGATCGGGCAGGTCTCCGGCGGCACCGAGGCAGACGAGGGGCAGCACCTGGAGGTGACAGCCGAGGCCATCGCCGAGGTGGTCTCCCGGCTCACCGGTATCCCCGTCAGCCGGCTCACCGAGGAGGAGAAGGAGCGGCTGCTCGCCCTGGAGGAACATCTGCACCAGCGGGTCGTCGGGCAGGAGGAGGCGGTCAGCGTGGTGGCCGACGCGGTGCTGCGCTCACGCGCCGGACTGTCCAGTCCCGACCACCCGATCGGCAGCTTCCTCTTCCTCGGCCCGACCGGCGTCGGCAAGACCGAGCTGGCCCGCGCGCTCGCGGAGGCGCTGTTCGGCAGCGAGGAGCGCATGGTCCGCCTCGACATGAGCGAGTACCAGGAGCGGCACACCGTCAGCCGCCTGGTCGGCGCCCCGCCCGGATACGTCGGCCACGAGGAGGCCGGGCAGCTCACCGAGGTCGTACGGCGGCACCCGTACTCGTTGCTGCTGCTCGACGAGGTGGAGAAGGCGCACCCGGACGTCTTCAACGTCCTGCTGCAGGTCCTCGACGACGGCCGGCTGACCGACGCCCAGGGCCGCACCGTGGACTTCACCAACACGGTCATCGTCATGACCAGCAACCTCGGTTCGGAGGCGATCACCCGGCGCGGCGCGGGCATCGGGTTCGGGCCGGGCGGCGCCGAGGCGGACGAGGAAGCGCGGCGCGAGCAGATCCTGCGCCCGCTGCGCGAGCACTTCCGGCCCGAGTTCCTCAACCGCATCGACGAGATCGTGATCTTCCGGCAGCTGACGGCCGATCAACTGCGCCGCATCACCGACCTGATGCTCGACAAGACACGGCGTAGGCTGCATGCCCAGGAGATCGACGTCACGTTCACCGACGGGGCCGTCGACTGGCTGGCGCAGCGCGGCTTCCAGCCGGAGTACGGGGCCCGGCCGCTGCGCCGCACCATCCAGCGGGAGGTCGACAACCGGCTCTCCCGGCTGCTGCTGGACGGCCGCATCGAGCGGGGCGACCGGGTGAAGGTGGGCGTGGAGGAAGGACAGCTCACCTTCCGGTCGGAACCGGCCGCGCCGAGGGCGGCCGAGCCGACCACCGCTCCCGCGGAGCCGGGCGGGGGTGCCGGCGCTCCCGCGGAGCCGGGAGCGGCTGCCGCCGGTCCCACCCGGTCGGGTGAGGAGGCCGCCCCGCCCGCCGTGCAGGGCGGCGAGACGGCCCGCCCCGAGGGGAACGGGGCCGCCCGCCCCGAGTGAGCAGGTGAGCCGCGCGAGGGCCGTTACGGCGCCGGGTCCACCACCATCGCGGACCCACCGCCGCGCCGTACCTTCTCGGCGGCCGCCAGCCACTTGCCGCCCGGTAGCCGTTGCACACCGGTGGCCGCGCCGATCTCCGGGTTCAGTTTGAAGGAGTGCCCGATGGCCTCGAGTTGCGTCCGCAGGTCGCCGTCGTAGAGGCCAGGTTCGAGCTCCGTCTGGGCCGCGTTGCGCTGGCTGGCGCGTGGCGCGGCGATCGCATCGCCGAGCGGCAGGTGCCGGTCGAGGAACTCGGTGAGGGTCTGCAGCACGGTCGTGATGATGGTCGCGCCGCCGGGCGAACCGAGCGCGACGACCGGCCTGCCCTGCTTGTCGAGCACGATCGTCGGCGAGATCGAGGAACGCGGACGCTTGCCGGGACCGGGCAGGTTCGGGTCGTGGACGGCCGGGTTGGCGGGAGTGAAGGAGAAGTCGGTCAGCTCGTTGTTGAGGAGGAAGCCCCGGCCCGGGACAGTGATGCCGCTGCCGCCGGTCTGCTCGATGGTGAGGGTGTAGGAGACGACGTTGCCCCACTTGTCGGCGACCGTGAGGTGGGTGGTGTTCTCACCCTCGTACGTCGTCGGGGCCGCCGTGCCCCCGGTGCCGCAGTCCGCCGGGTGGCGCGGATCACCGGGCGCGAGCGGGCTGGTGAGCACCGCGTCGTCCTTGATCAGGCACGCGCGCGAGTCGGCGTACCGCTGCGACAGCAACTCCTTCGTCGGCACGTCCTCGAAGGCGGGGTCGCCGACCCAGCGCCCGCGGTCCGCGAACGCGATACGGCTCGCCTCGATGAAGTGGTGCAGGTACTGGGCCTCGCTCGCCTTCGAGAGGTCCGTCTTCTCCAGGATGTTGAGGGCCTCGCCGACCGTCGTGCCGCCGGAGGAGGAGGGCGCGATCGAGTAGACGTCGAGACCGCGGTACGAGGTCTCGGTGGGCGCCTGGAGCTTTGCCCGGTAGACCGCGAGGTCCTTCTCGGCCAGCTTGCCGGGGCGGGCGTTCCAGCCCGAGGCCGGGTCCACCGGAGGCTTCTCGACGGTGGCGACGATGTCGTCGCCGAGGTCGCCGTGGTAGATCGCGCCGACGCCCTTGCGGCCCAGTTCCTCGTAGGTGCGGGCGAGGTCGGGGTTCTTGAAGGTGGAGCCGACGACGGGGAGCTGTCCGTTCGGCAGGAACAGCTCGGCCGTGTCCGGGAAGTACCGGAAGCGGGTCTCGTTGGAGGCGGTCTGCGAGCGGAAGGTGTCGTCGACGGTGAACCCGTCGCGCGCTATCCGCTCGGCCGGCCTCAGGACCGTACCGAGCCGCTTGGTGCCCCACTCGTCGAGCGCCTTCTGCCAGGTCGCGGGCGTGCCCGGGGTCCCCACGCTCAGTCCGCTGCTGACGGCGTCGGCGAAGGCGAGCGCCTTGCCGTTCTCCACGAAGAGGTTCGGGTCGGCGGTCAGCGGGGCCGTCTCGCGGCCGTCGATCGTGTGTACCGTACGAGACTTGGCGTCGTAGTAGACGAAGTAGCCACCTCCGCCGATGCCCGACGAATACGGCTCGGTGACGCCGAGTGCGGCGGCCGTGGCGACGGCCGCGTCCACCGCGTTGCCGCCCTTCCTGAGGACCTCGATGCCGGCGGCGGAGGCGTCCGCGTCGACGCTCGCCACGGCTCCGCCGTACCCCACGGCCACGGGCACCTTCTCGGGTGCCGAGCGGGCGGTTTGCGGCGGCGCCGCCGCTCCCACCGACACCACGGCGGCCGAGACCGCCAACACCGCCAGATTCCGCGCGACAGGGCGACGCATTCGTACCTCCAGTCGACGACCGTCCACGCAGCGTAACCGCATTGCCATGGTCCCGTCAGTCCCATCGAACACCGGTCCGCTCGAGCCCGCTACCATGCGCGCCCATGAACGACGACGTGCGCAACATCGCCCTCGGCGTGATCGCGGCCGGCATCAGCGCCGCGCTCGGCTGGCTGGCCCGCACCTACCTGTGGCGGCGCAAACTGCGGCGCAAGCAGGCCTTCTTCGGGCTGCCCAACAACTCCGAGTCGCTGCTGGTGGTGAACCGTGAGGCCGGCGGCCCCGAGCTCACGGTGATGCGCCACGACGTGTTCGCGCTGCTGGAACTCTCCGCGCTCATCAAGGACTGCGGTGCCCATGCCCAGGTCGTCGCGCACGACGCGGCCCAGCAGGGTTTCGGCGAGCGTACGGAGTTCTGCGTCGGCGGCCCCGCGTCGAATCGCCGGATGGCAGCCCACCTCCATTCCCTCCTGCCCGGCATACAGGTGAACACCGACGCCGAACCCGGCCCGGAGCGGGGCGCGTTCCAGATCGGCGGCGAGCGCTACCGACTGGAGCCCGGCAAGGCCGAATACGTGATCCTCGCCCGGCTCACCGCGGATCTCGGCCGCGGCGCGAGACCCGTCTTCCTCTTCTGCGGCCAGCGTGCGATCACCAACCAGGCGGCCACCCGCTACCTCGCGCGCCGCCACGAGCGTCTGGCGCGCAAGTACGGCACGGGCTCCTTCGTCCTGCTGCTGAAGGTCGTCAACTCGCAGGCGTACGGGCCGGATGTGGTGGAGTTGGTGGGTGACGTCACCCGGGCCGCCCAGGCTCCTGCTCCGGTGCCGGCTCCCCGCAACTCACACCGCGCCTCCTAGGTTTCTTCATACGTCAACAATCGTTACTCCTGCGTAACTTACCGACGGGTTACCTCTGGTAAGGAGCCGAGGTTACCGTCGGGTCACTTTGCACTGACACGAGTGAGGAGTGACCCATGGATGAAGGGGGCGCCGAGCGCCTTCGAACTGGGCGGCGGTGGGAGACGGGCGGGCGTTCACGCAAGGCCCTGCGTACGACCGCCGTGGGTGCCGTCTCGGCGACGCTGATCGCCGGCAGCGCCCTCGGGCTCGCCCCCACCGCGCAGGCCGCGGACACCGTGCGGTTCGTCGACATCACCGGCGACGGCGGCACGGTCCTCAAGGCGAACGTCGTCATGCCCCAGGGCGCCGACGGCACACGCCGCTACCCGCTCGTCGTGCTCCCCACGAGCTGGAGCCTGCCGCAGATCGAGTACCTGGCGCAGGCCCGGAAGCTCGCCGACTCCGGGTATGTGGTGCTCACCTACAACGTGCGCGGCTTCTGGCAGTCCGGCGGCGAGATAGAAGTCGCAGGACCGCCCGACATAGCCGACGCCTCCAAGGTCATCGACTGGGCGCTCGCCAACACGCCGGCCGACGCACGGCACATCGGCATGGCGGGTGTCTCCTACGGAGCGGGTATCAGCCTGCTCGCCGCCGCACACGACAAGCGCATCAGGGCCGTCGCCTCGCTCAGCGGCTGGTCGGACCTGATCGGCTCCATCTACTCCGGCCGTACCCAACACGTCCAGGCAGCCGCCCTGCTGGACGGCGCGGCGACCCTCACCGGCCGCGAAAGCCCGGAAGTCAGGCAGGTGTTCAACGACTTCTACGCCTCCAACCTGTCCAGGGAGCAGGACATCATCGCCTGGGGGAGGAAGCGCTCCCCCGCGACCTACATCGACCAGCTCAACCGGAACGGTGCGGCGATCATGCTCGCCAACGCCTGGGGCGACACCATCTTCCCGGCCAACGGGTACGCCGACTTCTACGAGAAGCTGAGGGTCCCGAAGAGACTGGAGTTGCGTCCGGGCGACCACGCCACGGCCGAGCTGACCGGACTGTTCGGGCTGCCCAACGACGTGTGGACCGACACCGAGCGGTGGCTCGACCGCTATCTCAAGGGCGTGGACAACGGCATCGACCGGGAGCAGCCGGTCCAACTCAAGTCCCGCTCCGCGGGCGGCTACGAGGGCCACCCGGACTGGAAGTCGGTGGCCGCCACCCGCAGGAAGATCGACCTCGCCGGTACGACCACGATCCACGCGAACGTCGACTCCGGCGCGGACGGCGGGATCATCTTCCTCTCGAGCATCCTCGATCAGGTGGCCCAGGCGCCCCCGGTGGCCTCGATCCCGCTCCTCCCCCGCCGCTGGGCCGCCGTGTGGCAGTCGGAGAAGTACACCACCGCCGGGCGGATCCGCGGCACGGTGAAGTTGCACACCACGGTGACCGACACGAGGGAGAGCGGCACCCTCGTCGCGTACCTCTACGACGTGGGCCCGCTCGGCCTCGGCAAGCTGGTCAGCAACGCGCCGTACACCTGGTACGGCAAGACGCCCGGCAAGCCGTTCGACGTCGACCTGGAGCTGTTCTCCACGGCCTACGACGTCCCCGCCGGACACCGGCTCGCCCTGGTCGTCGACACGGTCGACCCGCTCTACATGGAGCACAACCCGTCCGGCGCGCAGCTGACCTTCTCCTCGCCGGCGGACGATCCCTCCTACGTGTCCGTTCCGCTGCGCGAGCAGTGATCTCCGGCTGCCGCCGGCCGGGCCTGGCCCTGTGGCTGCCGCTCCCCTCCCCCTACGGTTTCGGGGCCGTGGGGGGAACCCCACCCGGCAGCAGCGTCCCTGGCTGGGCCGCGGTGACATCCACGGCCTCGGTCTTGGGACTGCGCCGCTCCCACCGGGACGCCCACTGCGCGAACCAGGAGAGCAACATGCACATCCCGATGTAGATCGGTGAGATCACCATCACCACGGGGATGAACGGCAAATCGTAGTCGAGGTTCGAGGCGATGAGCTTCCCGGCGTGGAGGAACTCTTCATAGGTGATCAGAAAGCCGAGGGAGGTGTCCTTCAGGGCCACCACCAACTGGCTGATGATGGCGGGCAGCATGGCCCGTACGGCCTGCGGTGCGAGGACGTACGACATGACCTGCGCCTTGCGCATGCCGAGCGCGTGCGCGGCCTCCTTCTGGCCGCGGTCAACCGAGTTGATCCCCGAGCGGAAGACCTCGGCGAGCACAGAGCCGTTGTAGAGCGTGAGGCCGGCGACCAGTGCGGGCAGAGGCTGCACCTTGAGCGCCACGAAGATGAAGAAGATCATCACCAGCAGCGGCATGGCCCGGAAGAACTCCACCACGAGCGTGGACGCCCAGCGCACCGGGGCGTGTTCGGAGAGCCGTCCGGTGGCGAGGATCCCGCCCAGGGCCAGGGAGAGCACGGCGGCGACGGAGAAGGCCTTGAGCGTGTTGCCGAGGCCCCGCAGCAGAAGTTCCTGGATTCCCTTGTACTCGAAGGGCATCCACTTCGTGTACGCGAACTGGCCGGTGGTGGACAGGAGATACACGGCCCAGGCGACCAGGGCGAGCAGGACGGCGGTGGACACGACGCCGTAGGCGCGGTGCCGTTGCCGGGCCCTGGGCCCCGGAAGGTCGTAGAGGGCCGTGGTCCCGGCGGCTTTGACGGTCATCGGGCCACTCCCCAGCGGCGTTCGAGGATGTTGAAGACCGCGCTGATGGCACCGGTGATGATCAGATAGCCCACGGCGATCCAGATGAACGTCCAGACGATGTTGTAGCCCAGTTCGCTCAGGGTCCTGTATGTGCCGAGCAGTTCGGTCACGCTGAACGCGCCCGCGATCGCCGAGTTCTTGGCGAGCGCGATCAGGATCGAGCCGATCGGCGGGATGACCGAGCGGAAGGCCTGCGGCAGCACGACGTGCGAGAGCGTCTGGCCGAAGGTCATGCCGAGGCTGCGGGCCGCCTCACCCTGGCCCGTGGGGACGGTGTTGATGCCAGATCGCAGTGCCTCGCAGACGAACGCCGAGGTGTAGCAGCCGAGTGCCAGGACGGCGAACACCGTGAAGGGCAGCACGAGTCCGAAGCGCGGCAGCCCGAGCAGCACCGCGAAGAACAACAGGGTGAGCGGGGTGTTGCGCAGGACTGTCACCCATGCGGTGCCGAAGGCCCTGAGGGACCGTACGGGTGCGACCCGGAACGAGGCCATCACGAATCCCAGCGCGAGGGCCAACAGGGAGGAGTAGACGGTGAGTTCGACGGTGCCGAGGAATCCTTTGGCAAAGGTGGAGAAGTTGTCTGTCAGTACGTTCACACATGCCTCGCTCAGCTCGCCGGATAGCGGTCGATCGGGGGCGGGGAGGGCGCGGGCACCCCGGACAGGCCGAGCGTCGCCTCGAACGCCCTCTTCCAGTCGCCTTTCTTCTGACGGGCCTCCAGTGCGTCGTTGAGGGCGAATCTGAGAGCGTTGTCGCTGTGCGGGACGCCGATGCCGTACGGCTCCTTCGAGAAGGGCCTGCCGACGACCCTGAGTTCCTTCGGAGCCTTCGCCGCGAAGCCGATGAGGATGGCGTCGTCGGTGGTGACGGCGTCGACCTGGTAGGTGAGCAGGTTGTCCACGCAGACGGAGTACGTGTCGTATGCGACCAGGACCGCCTTCGGGTAGTCCTTCCGCATGCGCTGGTACGGGGTCGATCCGGCCACCGAGCACACGCGCTTGCCGTCGAGGTCCTGCGGGCCGTTGATGCCGTCCTCGTCCTTGCGGATCAGCAGGTCCTGGCCGGCCATGAAGTATGGGCCTGCGAAGCCGACGAGCTTCTTGCGCAGGGCATTGATGGTGTAGGTGCCGACGTAGTAGTCGATCTGCCCGTTCTGCAGGGCGGTTTCGCGGTTGGCGGAGGCGATGGTCTTGAATCGGATCGTCCTGGGCGGGAAGCCGAGCGAGGCCGACATCATCTTCGCGATCTCGATGTCGAAGCCGGAGTAGGTACCGGTTGCGGGGTCCTTCTCACCGAGATAGGGCTGGTCCTCCTTGGCGCCGACGACGAAGTGGCCGCGCTTCTTCGCCCGTCTCCAGGTGGGCGAGTCGGGGAGCTGGAATCCCTGTGCCACCTGGTAATGGGGGAGCTTGTCGGTGGCCGGCCCCTTGGTGGGCGGGCTGCCCTCCTTTCCGCAGGAGGCGGCCGCCGGTGTCACGAGCACCGCCAGGGCAAGGCACACGCATCTGGTACGGGTCACGGGTCGCACTCCCCCGGTCAGTGCTTGAGGATCTTGGACAGGAAGTCCCTGGCGCGGTCGCTGCGCGGAGTGGTGAAGAACTCCTCGGGGGTGCGGTCCTCGACGATGCGGCCGTCGGCCATGAAGACGACACGGTTGGCGGAGGCGCGCGCGAAGCCCATCTCGTGCGTGACCACGACCATCGTCATGCCGTCGCGGGCGAGCCGGCGCATGACCTCCAGGACCTCGTTGATCATTTCGGGGTCGAGGGCTGAGGTCGGCTCGTCGAACAGCAGCGCCTTGGGCTCCATGGCGAGGGCGCGGGCGATGGCGACGCGCTGCTGCTGTCCGCCGGAGAGCTGGGCCGGGTATTTGGACGCCTGGGAGACGAGGCCGACGCGGTCGAGGAGTTCGAGGGAGCGCTTGTCGGCCTCGTCCTTCCTGCGCCGGCGCACCTTGACCGGGGCGAGCGAGACGTTGTCGAGGACGGTCCTGTGGGCGAAGAGGTTGAAGGACTGGAAGACCATGCCCACGTCGGCACGGAGGCGGGCCAGGGCCCTGCCCTCCTCGGGCAGCGGCCGGCCCTCGAGTCTGATGATGCCGGACTGGATGGTCTCCAGCCGGTTGATCGTCCTGCAGAGCGTGGACTTGCCGGACCCCGACGGGCCGATGACCACGACCACCTCCCCCTTGCCGACCGTGAGATCGATGTTCTGGAGGACATGCAGGTCGCCGTACCACTTGTTCACGCAGTCAAGTTCGATCAGCGGATCGACCGCCATGCCCAGCCCGCCCTACTCGCTCCGTGCCGCAGGCCCCGCAAACTATCCAGACGGGCACGGGCCCGACACCCGACACGCACCTTTCGGGCATTAGCCGTATTTACTAGGTGCTGGTGGAGCTAGACCTCGGCCACCTCGGCATAGACGTGGGAGAGTTCGGGAGCGCCCGTCGAGGCCCAGGTGTGGCCGTCGGCCACCACGTCGATCTCGCGTCCGGAGGCCAGCCGCACCACGGGGTGGCCGTTGGGCCAGATCTCCCAGGCGGCGCCGGGGACCGTCCGTACGATCACGGTACCCAGATACAGGCCCGCGTCGTTCCCGAGCCAGGGGAGGATCTCCTCGTCGTCGCGCCAGCGCGGGACGAGCTGGTCGAGCGCCTCCAACGACGCGGCGGAGTCGTCGAGCTCGACCCCGGCCTGCCCGGCTTGCGAGCGCAGCAACTCGCACTCGGAGAGGAGTTCGGCAACACCGCTCGCCTCGGTGTCACCCTCGGAGAACACCGCGACGCCGAAGGCGGGGCCGTGCTTCTTGCGCCAGTTGCCCAGGAAGGGGATGTTCATACGCTCAGCGTGTCACCGGTGCGACAGGTCGCACCACAGTGACACTGCGCAGACCCTCTACACCTCCAGGTCCACCACCACAGGTGCATGGTCCGACGCACCCTTGCCCTTGCGCTCCTCGCGGTCCACGTACGCGTCCTTGACCGCCGTCGCGAACGGCTTGTTGCCGTAGACCAGGTCGATGCGCATGCCGCGGTTCTTGGGGAAGCAGAGCTGGCGGTAGTCCCAGTACGTGAACGGGTGCTCGTACTTCAGCGGGCGCGGGACGACGTCCGCGAGGCCCGCCTCCCGCAGCCCGGCCAGGGCGGCGCGCTCGGCCGGGGTGACGTGGGTGGCGCCCTCGAAGGCCGCGACGTCGTACACGTCGTCGTCCGCCGGCGCCACGTTGTAGTCACCCAGCACCGCGAACGGGCGGCTGCCGGCCGCGTCGCCCGCCACGGCCGCCCTCAGGGCCTCGAACCACTGGAGCTTGTACGCGTAGTGGGGGTGCTCCACCTCACGGCCGTTGGGCACGTACACCGACCAGACGCGGACCGGGCCGCAGGTCGCGGAGATGGCGCGGGGCTCCTGGACACCCTCGTAGCCGGGGTCGGCGGGCAGTCCCTTGACCACGTCCTCGATGCCGACTCGGGAGAGCACCGCGACGCCGTTCCACCGGCCGGTGGCGTGGACCGCCGCCTCGTAACCGAGGTCGCGCAGCTGGCCGTACGGGAACTGCTCCTCGGCGACCTTGGCCTCCTGGAGGCACAGCACGTCCGTGCCGCTGCTCTCCAGCCAGGCCAGGAGCCTCGGGAGGCGGGCGGTGATCGAGTTCACGTTCCAGGTCGCGATGCGCATGCCCCACAACCTACCTGGCGGGTGTGACAACGCGTCCGGGCATACCTCACCGTGGCCGACCTCCCGGCTCCGGGGGCCTCAGACCTCCGCCGACGCCCCCGGCGTCAGCCTCAGGTGCTCGGCGCCGCCCAGGGCGCCGATCTGGCTGTCGTAGATGGGACGGGCCAGGTCCTTGAGGAGAGCGTCGTGGATGTCGTACGCACGCCGCGGCTTGACCTCGCGGACGTAGTCGATGACCTCGGCGATCTTGTTCCAGGGCGCCATCACCGGCAGCATCAGCGTCTCCACCGGGTGGCCGGGGACGGTCAGGGCGTCGCCGGGGTGGAAGACCTTCCCGCCGTCGATCAGATAGCCGACGTTCGTGATGCGCGGGATGTCCGGGTGGATCACGGCGTGCAGCTCGCCGTGCACCTGGACGTCGAAGCCCGCGGCGGTGAAGGTGTCCCCGTGGCCGACGGTGTGCACACGGCCCGGGAACGCCGCCGAGATCTTCTCCGCGACGGACGCGAGGGTCCAGATCTCCGCGCCCGGGTCGGCCTCCATCCCGGCCCGCAACCGCTCCTCGTTGAAGTGGTCGAGGTGCTCGTGCGTGACCAGGATGGCGTCGGCGCCGACCGCGGAGTCCTCCTCGCTGAAGGTGCCGGGGTCGATGACGAGTGTGCGCCCGTCCTTCTCGAGCCGGATGCAGGCGTGCGACTTCTTCGTGAGCTTCATGGCTCCATCGTGCCCCGGCCCGGCCGGCCGGGGCTCCCTGAGCGTGGTGCTCCTGCTACCCGCCTGACGATCACTCGTGGGGCGTGGTCTCCTCGCGGACGACCTGCTGCGCCACCTTGAACGCACTGTTCGCGGCCGGTACGCCGCAGTAGACGGCCGCCTGGAGCAGCACTTCCTTGATCTCTCCCGGAGTGAGTCCGTTGCGCAGGGCCGCCCGGGTGTGGAAGGCGAGTTCCTCCAGGTGCCCGCCCGCGACCAGCGCGGTGAGCGTGACGCAGCTGCGCGTGCGCCGGTCGAGACCGGGCCGGTCCCAGATCTCGCCCCACGCGTACCGGGTGATGAACTCCTGGAAGTCCCCGGAGAAGTCGTCCGCCGAGGCGAGCGCCCGGTCGACGTGCGCGTCACCGAGCACCTCGCGGCGGATCTTGATCCCCGCGTCGTACGGGTCCGGCCTGCCCCCGGCCTCGGGCAGTGCGACGGCCGGGGCGATCTCGGCCAGGGGCGCCACCGGTGGCGGCGCGGCCAGTACGGGTTTGACGGGCGGCGCCATGATCGCCGCCATCTGGCCGGTGGTCGCGTCGAACGCGGGCTGCCACGCCGTCGCGAAGTGGTGGACGAGCAGATCCGTGACCGCCGCGGGCTGCTCGACGGGCACCAGGTGGGAGGCGCCGGGGACGACCGCGAGCCGGGCGTCCGGTATCCCGGCGACGAGGGTGCGCGCCTCGGCGGGACCGGTGACCTGGTCCTCGGAGCCGACCAGGACGAGGGTCGGTACGCCGATACGGCCGAGTTCGGCCCGTACGTCGAAGGCGGCCAGCGCCTCACAGGCCGCGATGTAGCAGCCGGGGTCGGTGGTGCGCACCATCTGCACGGCCCACTCGGTGATCGCCGGCTGGGCGGCCGCGAACCCTTCGGTGAACCAGCGCTCCGGGGACGTCCGGGCGATCGGGTCCAGCCCGTTGGTCCGGACGATCACGCCGCGCTGACGGAACTCGTCGGCCGTGCCGAAGCGGGGCGAGGCGGCGATCAGGGCGAGCGAGGCGAGGCGTCCGGGGTGGCGCAGCGCCAGTTCGGCTCCGACGGCACCGCCGAGCGCACAGCCCGCGTAGCCGAAGCGCTGCACACCGAGCGCGTCGAGGGTGGCGAGCAGCCGGGCGGCGAGGTCCGTGACGGAGCCCGCTGGGTACGCGGGGGCGCCGCCGTGCCCGGGCAGGTCGAACCGGAAGATCCGCCACTGCTTGGCGAGCTCCGGGACCTGCCGGTCCCACATGTGCCATGTGGTACCCAGTGAGGGACCCAAGATCAGGACCGGAGCGTCTTCTGGCCCGTCAAAGCGGTATTGCAGGGTGTTCGGTGGTGTCTCACTCACGCCCCAGACCCTCTCACGTCTCACGACTGCCCCTATAACGGAGGTTGCGGTTGCACAGGTCTGACCAGGTGGAAAACCTCCCGGGCCGCATAGCGCTTGAGGCTTCGGACTATCTCGCGCCGGGTCTTGCCCTCCTTGCTGCGACGTTCGTAGTAGTCCTGGGTGCGCGGGTCGACGCGCAGGCGGGTCTGCACGATCCGGTGCAGGGCCGCGTTCGCTTGTCGGTCGCCGCCGCGGTTGAGGCGACGGTACTGCCGACTGCCCGAGGAGCGCTCGACGGGGCTGACCCCGCACAGCGCCGCGAAGGACGCCTCACTGCCCAGGCGTTCCGGGTTGTCTCCCACCGTGATCAGCAGAGTGACGGCTGTGTCCGGACCGATGCCCACCACCTCGAGCAGCTGCGGAGCGTGGCGTTCCACCAGTCGGGTCAGGCGGCCTTCCAAGTTCTGGACCTCTTCGCTGAGCTGCCTGATGCGCCAGGCCAGGAGACCCAGGGTGACGTGGGTGGCGTGGAGCACCGCCCCTTCGTCGGCCTCGTGGTTCGGGCTGTCGTCGACGAGCCCTGCGCAGGTGCGGAAGAGTTCTGCGTTGCCCAGCCCGGCCAGTTCCTCTCTCAGCTGCGGATCGGCACGGATGAGGACGGCCTTGAGTTGGTTGATCGCCTGGGTGCGGGCCTTGACCGCCGAGTCCTTGGCCAGCTTGTACATCCGGGCGATCTCCACTGGCCCGTCGCCCGTCTTGGCCTGGGCGCGCGCCCGCCCGCTCAGCACCGCCCGGGCCGCGTTCTCGGCATCGAGCGGGTCCGACTTGCCGCGTCGACGGCGGTCGGTCCGGTCGAACCGGTTCACATCGAAAACGTCCACGCCCTGGGCCAGCAGGTAGCGTGACAGGGCAGCTCCGAAGGAACCGGTCCCTTCCACTCCGGCCCGGCGCACCGTACCCGACGCCCTGGCCCACCCCAGCAGGTCTCGGTATCCAGCCGCGGTGGCCGGGAACTCTTCGGTGCCGATCACTTCTCCCACCAGGGAGAGCACAGCTGCCACATGGGCATCCCGGTGCGTGTCCACTCCAAGAACCACCTCCGCCGCCGGCCGGCGCCGACGAGGACGCGAAGTGGAAGGTGTGCCGATCATGCTCGTTCCTTTTAGGCCGACGGCTTATCGGGTAGCCGGCACCGGGCCGTGCGGACGGTCAGAATCGTGATGACGCCTTTCCGACAGGCCCCTATCGAGACACGCCCGGTCAGCCCGAGAGCAGCAACGCACCGTCCCCGACCGGCGGTTCGACACAGTGTGATCAGGACACCACGGTCAGAGATCTCAGGAGTCAGACCCCGCCGCAGGACAGCACCCACCTACTGTTCTCCGTCTATCCGGCTTGCGGCCACGTCAGTTCGCTCGTTCGGACGAATCGAGTCGAAGCGCCGGTCGCCTGCCAGCGGAACTGACACCATGCCGCCGCCGTAGGTCACTTCGAGTCGAAGGCGGACCATTAGAACGGCGGGCCCGTTCAGTTCCCGGCCAAGGTGGCCGAATCGAGGCGACGGAAGCGTGGACGGAGCACGAGCGTACACCGGCTACCCGCCGCGCCCCCGCACCCGGCGGGGCTCGCGTCCGCGTCCAGCGCGCCGGGTATGCCTCGGGGAGTCCCCCGCAGCCACCCCGGCCAGAAGCCGGCGCGCCGCACCCCCTGTGCCCACGGAGGCGGAGCAGCATGACCGACATCAACGAACTCGAACCGGTGGCGACGTTCTGCGGCGAATGCAACTGCGGCTGTCCCCAGCTCTTCGTCGACCCCGCCGCCCCGGCCGAGCAGCGGATCATCCTGACCGACGACTTCGGCCAGCACGTCCAGATGAGCGCCGACCAGTTCTCCTCGATCGTCACCGACGCCAAGGCAGGCAAGCTGGACGGCATCACCCTGCCATGACATGACATGACGCCGGCGCCGGGCATCCCACCTCCCGGCACCAAGGGCGGGTATGGCGGTCTGGAGCGCAGCGTGGGCGTGCGCAGGCGTGCCGTCCAGGACCAGCAGCGTGCCCGCACAGGACAGCGGTCCGGTCCCCGCTCAAGGAGACACACGAAGCGACGGGCCGGGAAACGTCGAGGCTTCCCGGCCCTCAGACGGTATCGCGGTGTCAGCCGCTCTCACCCAGCCGAGCCGCTCACCGCTGCTCCACCCCGGCCAGCCTCCAGTACGCCACCGCGGCGGCCCACACCACGACGAACAGACCGACGATCAGGTAGCCGACGTTGTCCAGGTCAAGGCCGGCGATCCAGTCGGTCACGGCGTCGCGCATGTCGGGCTTCTCGTGCAGCACGCCCACGAGTTCGATCGTGCCGATCAGGAAGGCCACGGCGATGGACAGGCTGGTGATGGTGAGGTTGTAAAAGACCTTGCGGACCGGGTTCGAGAAGGCCCCCTGGTAGGCGAAGTTCATGCTGAGACGCGCCCCCTGGTCTTCCTCCGCGAGTACGTGGGAACCGCCGTCACCAGGAGGACTTGGTGACACCGGGCAGGAAGCCCGCGTGCGCCTGTTCCCTCACGCGGACACGGGAGAGCCCGAACTTGCGCAAGTGCCCCCGGGGGCGGCCATCGACGCTGTCACGGTTGCGGACGCGGGTGGCGCTGGCGTCGCGGGGCTGCCGGCGCAGTTCGGCGATCGCGGCCGCTCGCTCGGCTTCCGTCGAGGAAGGACGGCGAACGATCTCTTTCAGTTCGGCCCGCCGGGCGCCGTACCGCTCGACGACGGCCTTGCGCTTCTCGTTCTTCGCGATCTTGCTTCGTTTGGCCATCAGACCTTTCCTCCCCGGGCACGGATGCGCGCGACCGCCGCTTCCACGCCGATGGTGTCGACGATCTTGATTCCCCGGGCGCTCAACGTCAGCCGCACGTGTCGGGACTCGCTGGGAAGCCAGTACCGCTTGCGCTGGATGTTGGGGTTGAAGCGGCGGGAGGTGCGCCGGTGCGAGTGGGAAATGTGGTTGCCGAAGCCCGGCTGGGCGCCGGTCAGTTGGCAGCGGGCGGACATGGGGTGACCTGCCTCTCCTTGGACGGCTGACTATCGATAATGGAAATCATTCCCATATAGTAGCGCTCATGGCTCGCAACGAACTCCGCCCGGTCATCAAGCTCCGCTCCACCGCGGGGACCGGCTACACCTACGTGACCCGGAAGAACCGCCGGAACGACCCGGACCGCATGGTCCTGCGCAAGTACGACCCGGTCGTCGGCCGGCACGTCGACTTCCGTGAAGAACGCTGATCCGACCACCCACCCCTCCAGGGAGCCCGCCATGAAGCCCGGCATCCACCCCGCCTACGGCCCCGTCGTCTTCCGCGACAAGGCCGCCGACTTCGCCTTCCTGACCCGCTCGACGCTCTCCAGTGACAAGCGCATCGAGTGGGAGGACGGCAACACCTATCCCGTCGTGGACGTCGAGATCTCCTCGGCGAGCCACCCCTTCTACACCGGTACCGCCCGGGTCCTCGACACCGCGGGCCGCGTCGAGCGCTTCGAACGCCGCTACGGCCGATCCGGAGGCCGGTGATGCGCGAGGAAGGCCGACTGCCGGTCGTCATCGTCGCCGGCCTGCACACGGACGCCCGCCGGCACGTGGTCGACCGCCTCCTGCGAGCGGTACCGGGCAGCGTCGCCCTTCACCACGACCTCGCCACCGCCGGCGAGGGAACGGTACGACGGCTCCTGCGCGACGCGTCCGGCGTGCTCGCATCGGGCGAAACGCCGCTGGTCAACGACTGCGCCTGCTGCGCACTGCGCGAGGACCTCGTCCCGGAGCTGGAGCGGCTGGCCGACCATGGTCTGACACGGCTGGCGATCGTCGAGTTGTGGGACTCGGTCGAGCCCAAGGCCATGGCCGAGGTCGTGGCGGCACACAGCGGCGACGACCTGACGCTCACCAACGTGATCACCGCGGTGGACCCGGCACTGGTCCTGCCGTACCTCTCCAACGGAGACGACCTGGCCGAGGCGGGACTCGCGGCAGCGGCGACGGACCAGCGCACCGTCGGCGACACCTGGGCGCGCCAACTGGAGTACGCGCCCGTCCTCGCCCTCGTGGACAGCGAGGACGCGGACGAACACGACCACGCCCTGCTGACCCAGCTGCACCCCACCGCCCGCCACGTCGACGCGCTCTCAGGCGAACTCGCGCACCTGGCCTTCGCCGGCTTCGACGTGGAGGCGGCGGCCACGGCCCAGCACCCGGCCTGTGCACTCCTGCCCCAGGACGCCGACGAGGCAGGCGTCACGACGCTGGTCTGGCACCGCACCCGCCCCTTCCACCCCGAACGCCTCTACCAGGCGCTGGAGGACCTCTGCTGCGCCGCCGCCCGCAGCAGAGGCCGCTTCTGGCTCGCCGACCGCCCCGACACCCTGCTCTCCTGGGACGCGGCCGGCGGCGCCCTGTGCGTCGAGAGCGCGGGCCCCTGGCTCGCCTCCCTGCCCGACGCCGCATGGGAGCTGGTCCCCCCGGTACGGCGAGCGGCCGCCGCCCTGGACTGGCATCCGGAGCACGGCGACCGCTGCCAGCACCTCGTCTTCACCTCACCCGGACTCGACCGCTCCGGCATCGAGCAGCTCCTCGACTCCTGCCTGCTCACCGACGCCGAATACGCGGCCGGACCCGAGGGGTGGCAGCGTCTGCCGGCGGCCTTCGACTCCCTGCTCGACGCCGCGTGATCCGCCACCCCCTCCACCCGTCACCCGTCACCCGTCACCCGTCACCCGTCACCACCCAACCCGAGGAATCCGCATGACCCGACGCGTCAACACCCGCAAGCCGGTGAAGCCCCGCTCCAATCCCCTCATCGCGGCCGGCATCACCTACATCGACTACAAGGACACCGATCTGCTGCGCAGGTTCATCTCCGACCGGGGAAAGATCCGCAGCCGGCGCGTCACCCACGTCACCGCTCAACAGCAGCGCCAACTGGCCGCAGCCATCAAGAACGCCCGCGAAATGGCCCTCCTCCCGTACTCCAGCAAGTGACAGGGCGCTGCGGAGGTCAGTGAACACCGACGGACCGGCCCGCCGACGGGGCCTGTCTGGCAGGCTGATCACCATGGGAGCGCTCAAGACAGTGAGGTCACCTGAGTTCACACAGATCACCCGGCCCCACGAGCTGGCCTCCGGCCTGAGGCAGGAACTGGTCGACTGCTGGGTGACGGTGAGCAATACCGGTGGGGCGGTCATCCCGCACGGCGTCACGCTGCCGCCGGTGAGTCCGCGGGACGTCGGGCCGGTGCTCGACCGGATCGTCGACGCACTCGATCCCCAACGGAGCCGGCTGCTCGTGGCCACCGTGGACGGCGTGTTGGCGGGATGGCTGCTCCTTCGCCGAGATCCGCACCCGCTCGTCGCGCACTGCGGCGTGGTCAACCACGTGCAGACGCACACCAGGTTCCGTCGCCAGGGCATCGGTGCCGCGCTGATGCGCCGCGTCCCCGGCGTCGCCCGTGACGAGATGGGGCTGGAACGGCTGGGGCTCACCGCGAGGTCCGGCCTGGGGCTTGAGGACTTCTACCGCGGGCTGGGCTGGGTGGAGGTCGGCCGATGGCCGGGGGCACTGCGGGTCGCCCCCGGTGACGACCGCGACGAGATCCTGATGAGCCTCGTCCTCTGACCGCCGTCCGCGAACGGCCGGGGTGTCGTACCCATCGGCGCGCGGGCACGCGGACGGTGCGGATCAGCCCTCGACCGCCACGAGGACTCGGCTGTCGCCGAACTGCCAGACGGACGTGACATGGCGGAAGCCCGCCTCCCGCAGCAGTCCGCCATGCCGGGCCGCGGCCAAGTCGTCGCCGCAACGGCTCACCCGGTGTCCTGGGACGCGCCCTGCTTCCAGGCCGCGTCTCGCAGCAGGCGCAGTCCGTTGAGGCCGACCACGACGGTCGAGCCCTCGTGGCCCGCGACACCGAGCGGCAGCGGCAGTTGGCCGGCCAGGTCCCAGATGACGAGGCCGGCGATGAACAGCCCCGCGATCGCCAGGTTCTGCACGACCAGCTTCCGGGCACGGCGGGAGAGCGCGATCACCGCGGGGACGGTGGCGAGTTCGTCGCGGACGATCACCGCGTCGGCCGTCTCCAGAGCGAGGACGGAGCCAGCCCGGCCCATGGCGTGGGCGCCGCTGACGTGGCCGCCATGCTCAAGGCCCTCGCGATCCCATCCCGGCTGCGGATCCTGGCCCGCCTCCAGGAGGGCCCGTGTGCGGCGACCGAACTCGCCGACGCCGTCGGCATGGAACAGTCCGCCTGCTCCCACCAGTTGTGCCTGCCGCGCAACCTCGGGCTGGTCACCGGCGAGCGCCACGGACGCTCCGTGACCTATGCGCTGTACGACAACCATGTCGCCGAGCTGCTCGGTCAGGCGCTCGACCACGTCGAGCATCTGCGCCTCGGCCTGCGCGACACCCCGGCCACCGCCACTTCCGAGACGACCGTGCTCTGACAGGCAGCGGCGGCACTCGGATGATCGACCACGAAATGGAAACGGTGGGTGGTCCTGACCTGTAGAGCCACCCGCCGCGGTTTCCGTTCAGTGATCCTCTTCAGTGCCGTTCCGGCCTGCGCGGCCGACCCGATGTTTCAGAGGGCGTGCGCGCCGCCCGGGATCTGCCACTCGCGCGCGGCCGACTGGGCCGCCCACATGCGGGCGTAGCGGCCGTGGGACTCCGTGAGCAGGTCGGTGTGGGTGCCGCGCTGGGTGATACGGCCGTCCTCCACGACCAGGATCTGGTCGGCGCCGACCACGGTGGTCAGCCGGTGCGCGATGACGACCACCGTCTTGCCGGCCACCAAGCGGTCGACGGCCTGCTGGACCACTGTCTCGGACGTGCTGTCCAGCGCGGCCGTGGGCTCGTCGAGCAGCACGATCGGGGCGTCCTTCAGGAAGGCGCGGGCGATGGAGATGCGCTGGCGTTCGCCGCCCGAGAGGGCGGAGCCGATCTCGCCGACGCGGGTGGCGTAGCGCTCGGGCAGGGTGTCGATGAAGTCGTGGATGCCCGCGGCGCGGGCCGCGTCCTCGATGTCGGCGTCGGTGGCGTCCGGTCGGGCGAGGGCGATGTTGGCGCGGATCGTGTCGTCGAAGAGGTAGACGTCCTGGAAGACGACGGCGATATGGCGCAGGACCTCGTCCGGTGAGAGACCGGCCAGATCGACACCGCCGATGCGGACCGTGCCGTGCTGCGGATCGGCGTAGCGGCTGATGAGTCGGGTCACGGTCGTCTTGCCGGAGCCGGAGGGGCCGACCAGGGCGGTCAGACTGCGCTCGGGGATGGTGAAGTCGACGTCCTTCAGGATGGGTTCGTGCTGCCCGTCGTAGCCGAACGTGACGTGCTCGAAGCTGATGTCGAAGGACGTGGGCGGGCGGCCACCCTCGGCCACCGGCAGCGGGCGCACCGCGAGCACGTCGTCGATACGGGCGAGTGCCGCCTCCGACAGTTCGAAGAGCTTGGTCATGACGGCGGCCAGGCTCAGCGGCTCGGCGAAACGGGCGGCGGCGACGGTGACGGCGAGCAGGGTCGCGGGGGTGAGCCGCGCGTCGAGGACCAGAGCGGCGCCGAGGGCGACCAGGCCCACGAGGGCCAGCTGGACCAGGAGCTGGGCCCCGGCAACGGGCAGGGCGGCGGATCTGTTGGTGGCGGCCTGGGTCTCGTGCTGGCGGTCCAGTACCGGCAGCAGGCGTGGCGAGTCGGCGCCCGCCTGGCCGGTGGCCTTGAGCACCGGCAGGCCCTGGACGTACTCCACGATGCGCGCAGCCGCTTCCCCGTCGGCCTCGTCCACCTCACGGAACCCGGAGCCGGAGCGGCGCTGCACCTGGCGTACGAGGGGAATGGCGGCCAGCGTGCCCACGACGAGCACGAGACCGAGCCGCCAGTCCAGGGCGATCACGACCGCGCCGAGTACCAGCGGGACGGTGACCAGTTGGACGAACAGGGCGGCGAGCGAGGAGACGGCGGTGGCGGCCGTCGTCGCGTTGCCGCCGACGACCTGGGTGAGGTCGCCCGCGGCGCGGCGGTTCAGCTCCTGCTGCGGCATGGCCCGCAGGGCGGCGCCCAGACGGAGACGGGTGGAGCCCGTCACCAGGTGCCAGTAGTCGTAGGTGAACGCCATCTCGCGCACGCGCAGCGCGCCTTCGGCGGCGACGAGGACGGCCAGTGCTCCGATCCACGTCCAGGCGCGGCCGGTGCGCACCGGGTCGCGGCAGAGCTCCGCGAGCAGGGGCACGAAGCAGGCGTACGCGGCGGCCTGGAGCATGGTCGCCAGCAGCGACGTGCGGAGTGTGGCGCGGAACTGCCGGGCGTACGGGCCCGCCGCGGTGAGCATCAGGCGCAGGATGCGCGTCACGGGGTGACCTCCCTGGTGCGGCCGCCGGTCATGCCCCAGGCGGCGGCCTGCTGGTGGCCGGCCCAGAGGCGGGCGTAGTGGCCGCCCGCGGCGACGAGTTCGGCGTGGCGGCCGCGTTCGGCGATGCGTCCCTGGTCGAGGACGACGATCTGGTCGGCGTCGGTGATGGTGGACAGGCGGTGGGCGATGACGAGGACGGTGCGGCCCCGGGTGAGGCGGGCGACGGCCTGTTGGATGGTGGCCTCGGTCTCGGGGTCGGTGAAGGCGGTGGCCTCGTCGAGGACGACGATCGGGGCGCGGGAGAGGATCGCGCGGGCGATGGTGATGCGCTGCCGCTGGCCGCCGGCGAGGAGACCGCCACGCTCGCCGACCTGGGTGTCGTAGGCGTCGGGGAGTTCGCGCACGATGAAGTCGTGGGCGGCGGCGGCCTCGGCGGCGGCGCGGACCTCGGCGTCGGTGGCGTCGGGGCGGGCGAGCCGGATGTTCTCGGCGACGGTCCCGGTGACGAGGAACGGGTCCTGGAAGACGAGGGCGACATGCCGCAGCAGGACGTCGGTGGCGATGTCCCGGACGTCCTCACCTCCGACGCGCACCGTGCCCGAGTCGACGTCGTGGAAGCGCGGGATCAGCCGGGCCAGCGTGGACTTGCCGGAGCCGGAGGCGCCGACCAGGGCGCACACGGTGCCCTGGGGAATCTCCAGGTCGATGCCGTCCAGAGCCGGGCGGCCGCCGTCGCGGCCGGGGTAGCGGAAGGTGACCGACTCGAAGTGGACGGCGGAGCCGTGCGGTTCGCGCGGGTCGTCGGGTTCCGGGAGCGGTGGCGCGTTCAGGAGTTCCGTCACGCGGACGGCGCCCGCCTTGGCGTCGTTGATGTGGTTCGTCAGGTGCATCAGGGGAGAAACCGCCTCGATGGGCATGGTGCCGATGAGGAGGGCGAGCAGCAGGTCCGTGAGGGAGATCCACCCGGCGTCGAGCATGGGTGCGCCAGTGGCGGCGACGATCAGCAGGGTGGGCAGCGGCACGATGAACAGCCGGTGCAGCAGGCCCGAGGAGCGGGTGGTGGCCATCCAGGCGGCGACGGCGTCCGTGAACTCCTCGACCGCGGCGGAGAATCGGCCGAAGGACGCCCGGCCGTCGTCGAAGGTGCGCACGACCGGCATGCCCTGGACGAACTCGACGACGGCCGCGTTCACGTTCTCGTTCGCCGTGTTGTAGCGCTCGCGCTGGGTCCCGTAGTCGCGGGCCATCAGCGAGAAGACCGCGAACGCGATGGGGATGATCAGGAGTACGGCGAGCAGCATCCGCCACTGCACCACGCCCAGCGCTATCAGCGCGGCCACGGGCTGGGCGATGCCGGAACCGAGGAACGGCAGCGCGTCGGCGACCACGTTGTGCAGGGACTTCACGTCGTCCTGGACGATCTTCTTGATCCGTCCGGCGCCGAGCCGCTGCACCTCGCCCAGCGGCATGCGCGCCAGGCTGTCGGCGAGCCGGCGGCGCAGCACGACCTCCAGCTCGTAACTCGCCTCGTGGGCGAGGTGCTCGGCGAACCAGCGCGCGCCGAAGCCGCCGAGCAGGCCGGCGAGCGCACCCAGCGTCCAGCGGGTGACGACGGCCCCCGACGGGTCGTCGGCGAGGAGTTGCCCGACGGCGTACGCCACGCAGACGAAGCCCGCGACGGCGCACACGCCGCTCAACAGACCGAGTGTCGCGGCCTGCCTGAGTTGCCGACGGACCCGCTGGGAGCTCGCCGCAAGGTCCACCACAGTGCGCAGGGAACTCATGCGCTCACCTGCCGGACGAGAGCGGCCTTGTCGACCTTGCCGAGGGCGGTGCGGGGGAAGGAGACCAACGCCCTCACGTCATCCGGGAGTTTGAAGGCGGCGAGGCCGCGTTCCGTGAGATGGGCGATCAGGTCGGCGCGGCTGGGCGGCGTGCCGCGGGGGACGACGCAGGCGCAGGAGCGCTCCCCCAGCCGCGTGTCCGGCAGCCCGACCACGGCCACGTCGAGGACGGCCGGATGAGCGAGCAGATGGTTCTCCACCTCCTCGACCGGGACCTTCTCCCCACCGCGGTTGATGACGTCCTTGATGCGGCCCTCCACGACGAGGTGCCCGCTCGGCAGGCGCCGTACGAGATCGCCGCTGCGGTAGAAACCGTCCCCGGTGAAGGCCCTGGCGTTGTGATCGTCGGCGCGGTAGTAGCCGCGCAGCGTGTACGGGCCGCGAACCAGCAGCTCGCCCACCTCGCCGTCCGGTACCTCGTGGTCCTCGGCGTCGACGATGCGGAGCTCGTCGTCCTCGGACAGCGGGCGGCCCTGGGTGTCGAGGACGAGGCCGTCGGGATCGTCGGGGCGTGTATAGCAGAGCAGTCCCTCGGCCATGCCGAACACCTGCTGGAGGCGGCAGCCCAGTTCGGGGCCGATCCGCCGGGCGGCCTCGGCCTTGAGCCGGGAACCGCCGACTTGCAACAGCTCCAAGCTGCCGAGATCGTCATCGGCCCACTCCGCCGCCTCCAGCCACAACAGGGCGAGGGAGGGCACGAGGGCGGTGACCGTGACGCGTTCGCGGGCGATCAGCGGGAAGGCCGTGTCCGGGCTCGGATGGGGGCACATCACGACGGTGCCGCCCGCGTGGAGCGTGCCGAGCAGTCCGGGGCAGGCGAGGGGGAAATTGTGGGCGACCGGAAGC
Source organism: Streptomyces sp. NPDC022910 (assembly GCF_055561075.1). NCBI lineage: Bacteria > Bacillati > Actinomycetota > Actinomycetes > Kitasatosporales > Streptomycetaceae > Streptomyces > Streptomyces sp. NPDC022910. The sequence continues at coordinate 59,811 of NZ_JBVHHL010000004.1, read as the reverse complement.
GCCGCCAAGTAACGGGTGCCGGAGGTCAGGCCGGTCACCGCCGCGCTTGCGGCGGCGTTGTAGAGGTAGTCGTCGTGGGTGCGCGGGATGAGTTTCGGCGCGCCGGTCGTGCCGCCGGACAGGAGCAGCAGCGCCACGTCGGACGGGTCGGGCTCCGGCAGCGGGCGCGGCTCGGCGGACAGCGATGCCAAAGCGGTGAACTCCTGAGGATCGCCGGCGACCAGGACATGACGCAGGGCCGGCGCCTTCTGCCCTACGGCGCGGGCCAGCGGGCGGTGGTCGAAGCCCAGGTGTGTGTCGGGGATGACGTACGCCACCGCCCTGGACAAGGCCAGCAGGTGTCCGATCTCCGCCTCGCGGTGGGCGGGCAGCGCCATGACGGGGACGGCGCCGAGCCGAAACAGGGCGAAGGACAGCTCCAGGAACTCCGCCATGTTCGGCAGGTGGACGAGCACGCGGTCACCGGGTGCGAGGCCGAGGCCGTGCAGTCCGGCCGCCAACCGGTCGGCGCGCTCGTCGAGCTCGCGGTACGTCCAGCGTCGGTCGCCATCGACGACGGCAGTCGCTTCGGGGGCGGCCGCGGCCCGCTGCCGCAGCAGCGAGCCGAGCGTACGGCCGCTCCAGTGACCGCGTTCGCGGTAGCGGTCGGCGAACTCCTTCGGCCACGGAGTGAATCCGTCCAGCATGCTCAGCCCTCCTTCGGGACGACGTAGGGGGCGACGCTGCGGAGCTTCTCGCAGGTCTCCTCGTACTCGCGGGCCGGTCGGGAGGCCCCGACGATGCCCGCGCCCGCGCGCAGCCAGGCCCGGCCGTCGCGCTGGTAGACCGCGCGCAGTACCAGGGCCGCGTCCAGGGATCCGTCGCTGCCGGCTCGGAGCACCGCGCCGGCGTAGAGTCCGCGCGGCTCCTCCTCCAGCTCGTGGATCAGCCGGTACGCGGCCTGTTTGGGGATGCCGGACGCGGTCACCGGAGGGAAGACCGCGCCGAGTGCGTCCCAGGCGGTGCGGCCCTCGGCGAGGTCGGTGGTGACGCGGGAGGCGAGGTGCTGGACGCTGCCGCGCGGTTTGACGGCGAGGAACTCGCCCACGCGGGTGCTGTGCGGGACACCCACGGAGGCCAGCTCCTCCACCGCGAGCTTCACGGAGGTGGCGTGCTCGTAGACCTCCTTGGGGTCACGGCGGAGTTCCGCGCGCAGGGCGGCGTCCCTGTCCGGGTCGCCGGTCAGGGCGCGGGTGCCGGCGAGCGGCTGGGTGACGGCGGTGCCGTCGCCGGACACCTCGATGACGGTCTCGGGGCTGAAGCCGGCGGCCTGTGTCCCGCCCAGGTCGAGCAGGAAGGAGCGGGCGGGGGTGTTGGCGGTGCGGCCGGTCACATAGGTGGCGGGCATGTCGACGGTGAAGGGCACGGGGACGGTGCGCGAGAGGATGACCTTGTCGAGCCTGCCGCGGCCGATCTCGGTCACGGCGTGGGTGACGTGGCCGTGGTACGGGCCGTGGGGCGCGTGGACGTCGACGGGCTTCGGGGACCGTGGTGTCGCGTACGCCGGGGCCTCGGCCAGGGACTTGCGGAGGCGGTCGGGCAGGTCGGGGTCGACGGTGCGGACCTCGACGCCGTCCTCGGTGACGGTCAACTCCGTACCGGGCACGATGAGATGGGCCAGCAGGTCCTTCTCCTGCCCGGCCCGGTTCCCGCTCGCGAGTTCGAACGACAGCCAGCCGTAGGCGTTCCAGTCGTCGACGGGGGTCCTGTCGAGGGCGGAACGTATCGGCTCCCAGGGTGTGCCCGACCAGGCGAGCCGGTGCTGGAGTCGGGGTGCGGTGAAGCACGTACGTACGGTGTGGGCGTCGACGCGTATCTCGCCGATCGGGTTGCCCGCCACGTACCAGTGGCGGTCGTGCTCGTAGACGACGTACTCGGTGATCAGTCCGGAGCCGACGAGGTGGGCGACGGCGGCGAGAGGGTCGAACGGTCCGTCGATGCGTGTGTGGTGATACTGCTGCTCGGCCATGGCGCGGTCTCCTGGGTGTGGTCAGCGGCTGTGCGGCGCGCGCAGCGGGGCGGCCACGAGGTCGGCGACATGGGCGACGTTCGGCTCCTCGATGCAGCTGAAGTGGTTGCCGTCGATGCCGGTGACGGGAAGGTCGCCGATGCACACGTCGCGCCAGAAGGCGAGCGTCGTGTCGTCCATGCCCGGCGCGAAGCCGGAGGCGCCGCGAGGCAGCAGGAAGCGGATGTCGCCCGCGTACGGGGGCGGGGTGAACCGGGCCGACAGGAAGCTCTGCCGGAAGACCCGGAACATCGCGGCGACCATCTCCGGCGGCATCTCCTCGCCGCTCGACTCGGTGGCCGTGCGGGCGTACGCGGCGAACCGCTCCTCGCGCGTGTGCGAGCCGAGCCTGCGGAAGAACTCCCCGGCCCGGTCGAGTTCGGGATCCCCGCCGACCTCGGCGAGCGCACCGAGCGGGACCTTTCCCCCGTTCTGCTCGATGACGTGCATGAAGCCGCGGACGACCGTGTCCGCGTCGATGTCGCCGAATCCGGTGCGGTCGAGCGAGATGTGCAGGTTGGGAACGAACAGAATCTCGATCATCAGGTCGTCCTCGACGTCGACCACGACCGGATGGCTGCTGATCAGGGTCAGGTCCTCGACGGTCACGCCGCGTTCGTCGAGGCGCCGGGCGACCTCGGTGGCGTACAGGCCGCCCAGGCAGTAGCCGATGAGCTGGACACGGTCGTGTCCCTCGGCGATGAGCCGCTCGGCGTAGTCGTCGGCGGCGCGCTCGATGACGGTGGCCGGATCCTGGGAGAGGTAGCGCTCGGTGTCGTCGATGACGATGCCGAGGACCGGGCCGAGATCCTGCTCGACGAGGCGGGCGGCGAGCGGCCGGTAGCAGTCCATGGTGCCGAGTCCGGCGTGGAACATCACGCGCAGGGGGCCTTCCCCGGTGGTGCTGAAGGACATCAGGGCGGCGTTGCTGCCGGTGGCGGCGCGGCGGAGGGCGGGCTGGGCTCCGGTCTCGCCGCTGGTGCGCAGGAAGGCCGCGAGGTCGGCGAGCGTGGGGTGGTTGAGCAACCGGCGCAGCAGCGTGTCGAAGGGGATGCCGGACGCCTCGGGGACTTCCTCGCGCAGGCGGCCGGCCATCCTGGCCATGATCAGGGAGTCGGCTCCGTGGTCGTAGAAGCTGTCGGTGCGGCCGACGCGTCCGCTGGGCAGCGCGTCCGCCCACAAGGCGGCGAGGCGGGATTCGAAGGCGTCGGCCGGCTCCTGTGCGGTCTGCTCGGGTGCGGTGTCGGTGAGGGTGGGCCGCCAGCCCTGGAGCGCGCGCCGGTCGACCTTGCCGTTGCCGGTCAGCGGGAGGGCGTCGACGATCTGGAGGTGCGACGGGATCATGTGGGCGGGCAGCCGGTCGCGCAGGTGCGCGGCCAGGTCCACCTCGGTGACGTGCGCCCGGTCTGTCTTCATCCGGGCGGCGTACAGATGGACGCCCTGCGGAGCGAGTGCGTGAGCGTCGTCGGGCAGGCACAGGACCTGCTCCGCGCCGGCCTCGGCCAGCAGGTCGAGCCAGCGTTCGCGGTCGAGGTACGACGGGCCGCCAAGGGCCCGTTCGTCCTCCGGCTCGGTCATCATGAACGCCTGGGAGGCCAGGATCCACGGGTGTTCGCGGGTGGGTTCCGTAAGGATCAACCAGCCGCGTGGAGCGACGAGTTCCACCAGCCGGGCGAGGGAGGCCCTGATGTCGCGGGCGTTCTCCAGCACTCCGGCGGCGAGTACGACGTCGTACGCGTTCGGGGCGAGTCCCTGGGCTCGGTGGTCGCTGTCGACGTCGAAGAGGCCGAAGGACATCTCCGGGCGGTCGCGGTCGCCGAAGCGCCGCCTGGCCTCGGGCAGGAAGAAGCCCGCCACATCGGTGAAGTGGTAGGTGCCGTGCCGGTCCGCCAGCGCCGCCAGGGCGTCCTCGGTCGTGCCTCCGGTGCCGGCGCCGGCTTCGAGAACGCGCAGCGGGCTGTCGGCGGGATGCTCGGCGGCGACGTGTTCGAGGACGGCGGCGACGGCCCGGTTCAGGTAGCGGGCGGTGGCGTTGCGGCGGTAGAGCGCGTGCGCGGTGTCGAAGTCGCCCTCGGGGAAGAGGAGTTCGACCGGGTCCTGGCGGCCGGTCAGCAGTTCCGGCAGTCGGTCGGCGTGGTTCTTCACGTACGCCAGGAAGTCACGGGAGGCGATGTCGTCGCTCCATGCCGCCTCGGCTTCCTTCCACAGCGCGTTCACGGTGCGGTCGTCGACCTGGCCGGCGCCCCGCTCGTCGAGGACGGCGAGCCAGCGCCGTACGAGCCAGTGGTGGCGCTGCTCGATCCCCGCGTCCCGCACATCCCTGTCGCCGGCGGCCGGGAACAGGCCCAGCTCCCCCAACGTGCGGGCCATGGACGCCAGCACGGCCGTGTCGAAGGCGTCGACGTGGGCGGACACGCGGTCGCGGCCGACTCCGGGGACGGCGGCGTCGGCGGCCACCCGCACCGCGGGTGCCAGGGGGGCGGCCCCTTCGGCGGATCGCTCGGCGGGCGCGGCCTTGACGGCCCCGAGGAGCGCCCGTTCCTCACCCGAACCGTCGACGACGACGGCCGCCGCCGACACGGCCGGGTGCTCCAGCAGCGCGGCCTCGATCTCGCCGAGCTCGATGCGGTGCCCGCGCAGCTTGACCTGGGTGTCTTCGCGGCCGAGGAACTCGATCTCGCCGCCGGGCAGATAGCGGCCCAAGTCGCCGGTGCGGTACAGGCGCCGACCATCGCGGGGATGGGTGACGAACCGGTGGGCGGTGGTCTCCGGGTCTCCCAGGTAGCCCTGGGCGAGCCCGTGCCCGCTGATGTACAGCTCGCCGGCCACCCAGACCGGGCAGTCGCGCAGCTCCGCGTCGAGCACCCGGAATCCCTGGTTGGCGAGGGGCAGGCCGTACGGGATGCTGCGGCCGCCCTCGTAACTACCCTTGCAGTAGTGGTAGTTGGACCAGATGGCCGCCTCGGTGGCGCCGCCGAGCGCGACGACGTCCAGGTCCGGCAGGCGGTCGGCCAGTGTGCCGGGCAGGGTGACGGGGATCCAGTCGCCGGACAGCAGGGCCAGGCGCAGTGCGGACAGGTCGAGGTCCGGCTCGGTCTCCAGGTAGGTCGCGAGCATCTGCATCAGGGCCGGTACGGAGTTCCAGACGGTGATGCCGTGTGCGGCGATCAGGCCGGCCCAGTGGGAGGGGTCGGTGCGTCGCTGCGGGTCGGGCAGGACGAGGGCGCCGCCGGCCGACAGCGGGCCGAAGATGTCGTACACGGACAGGTCGAAGCCGAGACCCGCCAGGCCCAGGACGCGGTCGTCCGCGGTGATGCCGAAGCGGCGGTTGATGTCCGTGATCGTGTTGAGCGCGGCCCGGTGGCTGATCACGACGCCCTTGGGGCGCCCGGTGGAGCCCGAGGTGTAGATGACGTAGGCGGGTGCGTCGGGGTCGCCGTCGGACGGGGTTTCGGCTGCCTGACGCGGCACTAGCGTGTCCACGGCGACGGCCCGGCAGCCCTCGGGCCAGTCGGCGTCCAGCCACGACTGGGTGAGGACGTGCCGGACGTCCGCGTCGGCGAGCAGGGCGGCACGGCGCAGCGTCGGCTGCGCGGTGTCGACCGGAAGGTAGACACCACCGGCGAGCAGGGTGCCCAGGACCGCGACGACCTGCTCGGGTCCCTTGTCCATGACGATCGCGACCCGCTCACCGGGGGCGCAGCCCGCGTCCCTGAGTCGCTCGGCCACGGTCGTGGCGCGGGTGGCGAGTTCGCGGTAACTCAGCACCGAGGAGGGGCCGATCACGGCCGGCCGGTCGGGGGTGCGGGCGGCCTGGTCGAGGACGCGGTGGTGGAGGAGGCCGTCGGGCAGGTCGGTGGAGGTGTCGTTGGCGCGGCGGCGTTCCTCTGCCTGCCATGCGGGCAGCGCCACGACGTCAGCGGTGTCCCAGAGTTCGTCGGAGTCGGCGAGGCCGCGTATCAGCGTGTCGAAGGCGTCGAACATATCGTCCACGAGACCGTCGGGGAAGACGCCGTCGCGGACGTCCCAGTTGACCTGAAGGCCCTCCGCGTCGTCCATGGCCTGGCAGTCGATGAACACCTGCGGGGTCTGGGTGATGCCGAAGCCGTCCAGACGGCCCTCGGCCCGCTTGCCGGTTCCGGCGTCGCCGAGCCCGATGGCGCTGGTGAACACGACCGGCATGAGGGCGGCGTCCCGGCCGCGCCTGCGGGCGAGCTCGCGCAGCACCTCGACCCCGGAGTACAGGCGGTGGTCGAGGTCGTCGAAGAGCTGACCGGCGAGGGTGCGCGTCTGCTCGGCGAAGGGCGCGCCGTTCGCCGCCTCGACGGCGAGGAGGTTGACGGTGGTGAAGTCGCCGACGACGCGGTCGATCTGCTCGTGCAGCGGGAGCCTGTTGAGCACCGTCAGGTTGAGGCAGAAGCGCGGACTGCGGCTCCAGCGGCCGATCACCGCGGCGTAGGCGGCGAGGACGACGGAGGACGGGGTGAGGCCCCGGCGCCCGGCCCGGTCCTTCAGACGCTCCCAGGCGGCCGTGTCCAACTTCAGGTAGCGACGGCGGAAGCGGGGCTGCTGCCGTGCTCCGGCTTCGGTGAGCGGCAGGTCGGGGGCCGGCGGGAGCGTGTCGAGCCGCGCCGACCAATAGTCCTTGTCGCGTTGATGAGCCGGGGACTCCCGCAGGCCGCGTTCGGCGAGCAGGTAGTCGCGGAACTGCACGTCGAGAGGAGGGAGTTGGGCGGCAGGGTCGGCGTGCAGGGTCTCGAACTCGGCGAGCAGCAGCCAGATGCTGGCCCAGTCGGCGATCAGGAAGTCCATCGACAGGTGCAGGACGGCCCGGGCGTCGGTGCGGGTGACGCGTAGGTCGAACAGAGGCCAGCGGGTGCTGTCGTACACGCGATGGCCCATCTCCTCGCGTGCCCGCAGCAAAGCGGCCTCCGCGTCCGCTCCCCGCGCGTCGGTGACGGCCACCGTGAGCCGCGGCACGGTCGGCAGGATCTGCTGGTGACCCGCGGGGTCGATGACGGCGCGCAGCATGTCGTGGCGTTGGACGAGCCGGTTCCAGGCGTCCTCGGTGCGGGTCGGGTCCAGGTCGGGGTAGGTGACTTCGAGATAGACGTGGCAGGCGACGCCGCCGTATTCGAAGACCTCGTTGCGGCCCAGCAGATAGGCGGCCTGCACGTCGGTCAGCGGGAACGGCTCGTGGCGAGCCCCCGGGTCGGGTGTGAGCGCGGTGGGCCGGGCCTCGGCCCGCAGACACTCCAGTACGGCGGCCTTGTGGTCCTTGAGCGCCTGAAGCTGCCCGGCGCTCAGGGTCCCCTTCGGGGCGCGGTAGCGCAGGGTGCCGTCTTCGTCCCACAGCTGTACGCCCGCCTGCCGCAGGTGTGCGATCAGCGCGGCCGGGGTGGATGCGATGGTCATCGGTCGGTCTCCTTGGCCCCGGCCGCGAGCGGCGGGATGTTGGCGTTGAAGCGGAAGAGGTTGTCCGGGTCCCAGACGGCCTTCAGATCGGCCAGCCGCGCGTAGGTGACGTCTCCGTACGCGGCGCGTACCCACTGCGGCTCCGGGTCGGGCAGCAGGTTGATGTAGGGGCCCTCGGCGACGTCCTGGAGTGCCTGCCAGCCGGTGCGGGCCGGCTCCAGGTGCTCGCCGTCGTCGGCGGTGCCGTACCACTGGGCGCAGATCTCCACGAACCACTGGGCGCCGCGGTGCGTGAACGCGGTCGGTCCGGCCGGAGCCCGGGAGATGGCGCCCCCGAGCGCCCCCAGCACGACGGAGAAGTTCGGTCCGGCGGACTCCCAGTGGCCGAGGATCCCGTCGAGCGTGGCGTCGGTCAGTTCGGTGAGGAGCTCGCCGCGGTTGTAAACGTGCTGACGGGCGAAGTCGGGCGGGGACGGCAGGAGTCGCTGGTAGGCGGTGTACGGCAGCTCGGTGACGCCGTCGGCGACCGGGCGGGCGGCGCCGTACCGCAGCGGTGCCAGCACCTCGTCGGCCTGCCCGGGAGGCCCAAACCAGCTCGGGATGAGAACGGCGCACCGCTCGAAGTGCAGGTGCTCGGGCACGAACGGCAGCGGCGGCGCGGTCCAGACGACGGCGACGAGTGAGGCCGCGTCGGGTGCCGTGGCCAGCCAGTCCCGGGCCGTGCGCAGAGCTGTGCGCGTCTGGGAGGCGGGATGGACGAGAGCTCCGGCGACGACGCCCGTGACAGGGTGCAGCCGGAAGCCGAAACGGGTGACGACGCCGAAGTTGCCGCCGCCTCCGCGCAGCGCCCAGAACAGATCCGCGTGATGGTCGGCGTCCGCCCTGAGGTGTCTTCCGTCGGCGGTCACCAGCTCGAAGAAGGTGACGTTGTCGCTGGTGAGCCCGTACTGGCGGGACAGGTCGCCGACGCCACCGCCGAGGGTGTGGCCGGCGATGCCGACGTCGGTGTTGCGCGGGCCGGGCACCGCGAGCCCGAACTCCTGGGTGGCGGCGTCGAATTCGCCCCACGTCAGGCCGGGCTCCGCGACCGCGGTACGCGACAGGGGATCGACCTCGAGGCGCTTCATCGCCCCGAGGTCGAGGACGATGCCGTCGTCGCAGGTGCCCCAGCCGGCCACGTTGGCTCCGCCGCCGCGGACGGCGACCGGCAGACCGGAGGTGCGTGCGTGGGCGAGGACGGCGATCACGTCGTCGACGTCGGCGCAGCGGGCGATCAGGGCGGGCCGGCGGTCGACGCGGGCGTTGCGGACACGGCGGGCGCGGTCGTAGCCGGGGGTGCCCGGCGTGAGGATCCGGCCGCGGAATCCCGGGAGGGTCACGGCAGCAGTGGTCACCGGTCACTCCTTCCGTGCGGGCGAGGTGAGGACCGCTTCGTGCAGCCGGTCGGGGTCCAACGGACGTGTGAGCCCGTCGAGTTCGGCCGCGATGACGCCCGTACGCTCGGCCCCCTCCACGGCGAGCAGACCGTCCCTGAGCACATGGGCGGTGAGCGCGTCGAAGGCGGTGCGGTCATGGTCCGCCACCCCCATGCGCACCCGTGTGATGCGCCGTGCGCCGTTGGGGTGGTGCACGGCGGCGGGGCGCTGCGGCGGGTCGTAGGCGGAGACGACGAACGGCAGCCGGGCCGGGCGGGCGGCGAGGAACTGGTAGCGCACGCGGTCGCCGTCCGGCCGGGTGCGGCGGCCCTTCATCACGCGCGAGACGCGGACTTGGCTGGCGCGCAGCGCCGCATGAACGCCGGCCAGTTCCGTGTCGTCGGTCTCCAGCGCCAGGTCCCGCCAGCCCTCGCCCGGGCGGGCCCAGCGCACCAGCCGCTCTCCGGCCGCCACACCGTTGACGGCGCTCATGGGCCACTTCAACAGGCGGAAGGAGGCCGGCAGTTGGAAGAACTCGATGAAGGGCCCCTCCTCGAACCACACCAGCGCGTTGTGGGCGCGTTCGGGTGCGCTCCCCCACTCGACGGTGAAGCCGAGCTCTGTGTAGTCCCGTACGACCGACCGGACGTCGTCGACCTTGCACAGGACGTGGCTGCATCTCAGCACGGTGTTCTCCCCCGACGTGATCAGTTGATACGGGCCGCGAACAGCCGCTGTCCCAGCGGTGCCAGCGGATGGTCCTCGTCCGGCGCGGTGACGACATCTGAGACTCCGGCTCCCGCCAGGACGTCGAGCCACTGCCGACGGGAGAGGAACGTGGTGTCGGACGTCCGTCGGGCGTCTTCGGAGGCGGTCATCATGAACGCCTGGGAGGCGAGGATCTCCAGGTGTTCGCGGGTCGGTTCGGTGATGAACAGCCGGCCGCCCGGGGCGAGCAGTCCGACGAGTGACCGCACTGTCGCGTCGGTGTCGCGCGCGTTGTTCAGGACGCCGGCGGCGATGACGACGTCCGCGCTGCCGGGCTCGAGCCCCTGGGCGGCCGGGTCCTGGTCGATGTCGTACAGGCCGTGGCGGATCCAGCGGTGCTCGGCGTGGCGCTCCTTGGCCGTGGTGACGAAGAAGTGCGAGACGTCGGTGAACAGGTAGTCGACCGGCGGCCTGCCGGGTCCGTTCTCCGTGAGGGCCCGGACGACGGCCTCCGTGGTCGCCGCGGTCCCCGCCCCGACCTCGACGACCCGCAGCGGGCGGGCGGCGTCGCGCACCGCGGCCAGGGAGCGTACGGCACTGGCCACGGCGGTGTTGAGGTAGCGGGCGGTGATGGTGTCCCGGTACACGGCGTCCGCCACCTCGGTGCGGCCCTCGGGGAAGAGCAGCAGCGCCGCCTGCTGCTCGCCGGCCATCAACTGGGGCAACCGCTCGGCGTTGCGCCGCAGGTACGTGACGAACTCGGGTGTGCCGAGGCCGCGTTGCCAGGTTGCGGCGGCCGTGTCCCAGGCCCGGCGCACCGCGGCGGGATCCACGGGCAAGGCACCGCGGAATCCGTCTGCGTCCCGCTCGATCACCTTGCGGTCGGCGAGGATCCGCAGCCAGCGCCGGATCAGCGTGTGATGGGGCGGTGCCACGCGGGCGGAGGCCAGTACCTCTTCGGCGGTCTGTGTACGCCCGGGGTCACTCAGTGCGTCGGAGTGCTGCAGCGCGGCGAGCATCGAGGCGAGCACCGCCTCGTCGAGCTGCCGTACGAAGTCGTCGACCAGGCGGGGATCGACGGTGCCGACGCGGCGGTCGGCCGCGGTCGTGGCGTACCGCACGAGTTCACGCAGGTCGGATCCTGCGCCGGTCAACTCGCCTGTGCGGAGTGGCTGATGGGACTGCCCGGGTCGCAGCGTCGGATAGCCCAGCTCCTTCGTCAGGTCCTGCCACATGCGGCACAGCGTCAGGTGGTACTGGTCGGGTCGCTGAGCATCCGGGTCGCCGAGGATCGCGGCGCGTGCCGCCTTCAGGTCCGCGCCGATGGCGGCCGGCCACTGCTCGCGCAGCAGGTGCCGGTAGTCGGGCGGACCGGCTGCGCCCAGCGGGGACGTGCTCGGCTCCGCCAGGTGCTCGGTGCCGGGAGCGTCGAAGTCGAAGCGGTTCCTGACCGGTTCCGGGATGTGCAGGCGCGGGCTCCACAGCACCGGGCCGTGCGGATCGGTCAGGGTGAGGCTGCCTCCGGGGGTACCGATGGTGACGCGGTGCAGGAGATGCAGGTGGTTGTCGGGGTCGTCGGGGTCGACCTGGTTGTGCACGCGGAGTGTGAGCGGTGCGCCGGCGATCGTACCGGTGAGGACCGCGAAGGGACCGTCGCTGTCGGTAGCAACAGCCTGCACCTGCCAGGGCCGTAGGCCGCCGAGTGCTTCTCCCAGGATGTGCAGCAGGGGGAAGGCGACCTGCGAGGCGCATGCGGCGTCGACGTATGCCACGGGTTGCCGGGCGAGGGCCGTACGGGCGGCCTCGGTGAAGCGCCGGACCTCCGGCAGCCGCACGTACAGATCACTGAGCCTGTACCGCACGCCGTTCCTGCGCGACTCGCGCAGACAGGCGACCAGGTCGTCGTGGTGCACGGGCTGCTCCTGCACGACGTGGACGCCACGCCGCAGCAGCCGCAGCGCCAGGTCGGTGCCGACACCGCCCAGGACTCCGGAGCGGACGACGATGCAGGCGAGGTCCACGTCGTCGGGCAGCTGGTCGACGTCGGTGTACAGCGGTATCCGGTGCCGCGCGGCACACGCCACGGACCGCTCGCTGCCCGCGGCCAGCACACCGACGATCTCGAAGTCGGCGGGCATGCCGGCCAGGGCGGCCAGGTAGAACTGCCCGAACGTGGTCCCGCACACCACTGTCTTCAGCCGCGTGTTCACAGTGCGCCTTCCTCGATCGTGGCGAGTTCCGAGATCGCCGTGTCGTGCACGGTCACGTCACACAGCCCGGGCTCGGCGCGCAGGCGCGCGACGGCGGACCTCGGGTCGAGTGCGGTGTCGGCGCGGTGGGTGCCGTGCGGCACGTCGCCGCGCAGGACCGCCAGTGCGGCCACGGCTGTGACGGCGCCGGTGAGTTGTGAGATGCCCGGCGCCCGCAGGATCGCCGTGCGTGTCAGGGTCCGGCCGGCGCGGGTGCCGTCGAGCTGCGCGAGGAGCGTGACGTACGGGCTGCGGCCGGCGGTGTCCAGCGCGGTGGCCCGGCACAGGGCGGCCACGGCGTCGGCCCTCTCGAGGGAGCGGGCCGCGTCGAGCGCGGCGGCCAGGTGTTCGCCGTCCACCGCCGTGAACCAGTTCCCGTGGGTGAGCGACAGATCGCGGGCCAGCCGCTCCCCTTCCGCATCCAGGTACGGGAGGGTCACCACTTCCCTTGCGAAGTGGGGCAGTTGCTGCCCGTTTAGCCGCTGCAGAGCGCCTCCGCGCCGGGCACCGTCCCGCCAGGCGGCGAGGGGTTCGGTCGTGCCGTCGAGCACCCCGTCGAGGTAGTCGTGCGCGCCGGTCTCGGTGAAGCGGTCCAGCACTCCTGCATACGCGGTGAGTCCGTGCACCGAGTCGAAGTGTTCGGCTGCCAGCCAGCGGGGCAGCATCCCCGAAAGACCGGGCAGCGCCCCGGCGTCGTACAGCGCGGTGCGTTCCCCGACGGCCGTCCGCACGCGGTCCAGTCGCCCGCCGCCTCCGGCGTCGACCATGTCGGCTCCCGCCATCAGCGCGGCGAAAGTGACCCGCTCCGAGGTGCGGTGCGAGGGGCCCGCACAGTGCACGACGAGGTCGCAGCCTCGGACGAACGCGGCGAGCGAGGCCGCGTCGTCGACATCCACGGCGGTCGCCTCCGCCTCCGTACCGGCCAGGTGAGCGGCGACGAACCGCTTGGCCCGTACGTCGTCGCGGCCGCCGATCCGCAGGGGCCCGGCCCCCCACCGGGCCAGCAGCCGCGCCGCATGGCCGCCGACGGCGCCGTACCCGCCGAGTACGCCGATCAAAGCGCGCCCTCCTCGGTCTCCGCGCACTGTGCCAACTCCTGGGCGAGGGCGTGCGCGACCCGCTCCGGTGTCGGCCCCGCGAACAGCCTCCGCAGCGGCAGCTGCACCCCGAACCGCTGCTCAGCCAGCGTCAGGAAGCGGGTCGCGAGGAGACTGTCGCCGCCGAGTACGAAGAAGCTCTGCCGGCGGCCCACCGCCGACACGCCCAGCAGGTCCGCCCACATGGTCGCCACGGCCTGCTCCAGCTCGCCCTGCGGTGGCTCGTGCGGATCCTCGTCCCGCCCCGCCGCGGCGAGCGCGGCGACAGAGGCGCGGTCGACCTTGCCGTTGGCGCCGAGTGGCAGCCACGGCAGCACGGTGATCTGCTCAGGCACCATGTGCGCGGGCAGCCTGGCCGCCGCGTGGTCGCGCAGTGCGGCCGGATCGAGGTCGACGGCGTCCTGGGGCCTGCGGGCCGTCAGCATCTCGACGAAGGAGTCCGCGAGGGGCTGATGCGCAACCCCGTCGAATCCGGCAGCGGCCAGCAGCTCGGCCCAGCGCACCGGAGGCAGAATCGGCGTGCCCGCGGTGCGCCGCTCGCGGTCGAAGTGCGCGTATCCGCCGTCCAGCAGGGCGGCTGTGAGCAGGGCGACCGGTGTGAGTTCGGACCGCTCGACAGCCAGCAGGACGCCACCGCGTCGTGCCAGCAGCCCGGCCAGGGCGGTCCCGTGGGACGGGTCCGGGCTGCGGTGCAGTGCCTGGTCGGCCACGACGACGTCGAAGCGGTGCCGCAGGTCGTCGGGGACGACGATGCCGTGCTGCCGCCGGCAGGTGACCTTGTGCGGCGAGGCCGCGAGTCGGCGCTCGGCCGCCTCGACGAGGGCCGGATCACTGTCGAGCAGCGTGTAGCGCACTTTCTCAGGCGCGATCCTGCCCAGGAGGCGTTCGGCGCCGCTGCCGTCCCCACCTCCGAGTTCCACGACCTCTAGGGGCCCGGCTGCCTCGGTGGCCAACTCGCCGATGCGGCGGGCGAGTTCGCCCATCGCGCGCTCGCTGCCGGGGTCGGCGGCGGCGAGTCGCGCCGGAGCGAGCACGTCGTCCTCGAGCAGCACGGTGGCGGCAAGGCGCCCGGCGAGGATGTCCCGGAAGTCGCCGAGGCGTTCGGTCAGGCGCTGACGCGCGCGGGTGATCAGAACTCCGTAGGCGTCCTGTGCGCCCTCCGCCTCGGCGTCTCCCAGCCGGGGGCCCACGGCGTACGTTCCCCCGTCCTCCACGAGGACCTTGCGTTCGGCGAGCCAGCGCAGCCACAGCCGCAGAACCGGCAGGTGCTCCTCGGCGACCTCCAGACGGGCTGCCCACTGTGCGGGAGCGAGCCCGGAGGGCTGCCCGGCACGTGCGTGCAGGTCCAGAAGGCGAGTCAGGAAGGACTCCGCCGCCGCGCTCTCCACCCGACGGGCACGCTCACGGAACTCCCGTGTCGAGCCCCCCGGTTGCGCTTCGGCCACGCTCCCCTGTGCGGAGCCGGGGGCCGGAACGACCGCGGCGGCCAACCGGCGTGCCGTGCCTTCCCCGGCCACCGTGACGACGGCACGCCCCACGCCGGGCGCGTCCTGCAACGCCGCCTCGACCTCGCCGAGTTCGATGCGGTGACCGCGGATCTTGACCTGGTGGTCGGCGCGGCCGAGGAACTCCAGAGTGCCGTCGGGCCAGTAGCGTCCGAGGTCGCCGGTCCGGTACCAGCGGTCCGCTCCCTCGGCGACGAACTGCCTCGCCGTCAGCTCGGGCGCCCCGCGATAGCCCCGGGCCACTCCCGCGCCACCGATCCACAGCTCGCCGGGGACCCAGTCGGGGCAGTCGCGGCCGTGGGCATCGACGACGCGGAAGCGCTGGCCGCGCAGCGGACGCCCGTACGGGATCGAGTGCCATTGCGGGTCGACCGCCTCGACCTCGCAGGCGTTGGACCAGATCGCGGCCTCCGTCGCACCGCCGAGCGCGACGAACCGGCACCACGGGCTCTGCTCGGCGAGCCGGCCGGGCAGGTCCAGGCCCACCCAGTCACCGGAGACGAGCACGAGCCGCAGCGGGTCGGGCGGCTGAGCGCCCTCGGCGACGGTGAGGAGCATGTCGAGCAGGGCGGGGACGGTGTTCCACAGCGTGACCTGATGGCGGCGCACCAGGTCGAGCCAGCGTCGCGCGTCGCGCCGGTCCTCCTCCTCGACGAGGACGAGCGCGCCCCCGGCCGACAGCGGCCCGAAGATGTCGTACACGGACAGGTCGAAGTCCAGCGCGGACACCGCGAGCACCCGGTCCGACTCCGCGACGCCGTAGCGCTCGTTGATGTCGGTGACGGTATTGGCGGCCGCCTGGTGGGTGATCTCGACGCCCTTGGGGTCGCCGGTGGACCCGGAAGTGAAGATGACGTACGCGAGTGCGTCGCCGGGTACGTCGACAGGTGCGGCGGCCACGTCCGTCGAGGGCGCCGCGTCGACCGGCACCGCCTGGACCCCCTCGGTCGGGGCCGTCTCCGCCTCGCCGACGACCAGGCGTACGCCCGCGAGGCGATGGATGCGCTCGCGCCTCGCCCTCGGCTGGTCGACGCCGACCGGCACGTACGCGGCCCCGGCGGCCAGCACGCCGAGCACGGCCACGATCTGGTCCGGGCCCTTGGGCAGGCAGACGGCGACCGTCTCGCCCCGCCGTACCCCGCGCTCCGCGAGCACGGTCGCCAGTCGCAGGGCTCGGTCGGCGAGTTGGCCGTAGGTCATCCGTTCGGTCCGTTCGCCGTCGTCCCGGACGAGAGCGGTGCGGTGCGGCTGGTCGGCGGCGCGGCGGAAGAAGTCGCGGTGGAGCAGGCCGGGCACGCCGGCGCCGGTCGCGTTGACGGTCGCACGGGTGGCGCGCTGCGGGGCGGGCAGCAGATCGGGGGCGGGTGCGGTCCAGCCGGGGCCCGTGGCCAGCCAGTCCACCAGCCCGAGATAGGCGTCGAACATCGCGTCGACGCAGCCCTCGGGAAAGAGTTCCTCGACGACGTCCCAGTTGAGGCGGACACCGTCGCCGTCCTCGGTGACCTGGTGGTCGAGCCACACCTGCGGGGTCTGCGAGACGCCCCACACCTGCCGGTCGAAGGGCGCGCGCGGAGTCTCGCCGCCCACCCCCAACGCACTGGTGAAGACGACGGGCATGGTCAACTCGGGCTCGCCACTGCGACGGGCCAGTTCACGCAGCACCCAGACGGCGGAGACCTCCCGGTGGTCGAGGGAGCGCCAGAGTTCCTCCTGAACGCGGCGGGCCCGCGCCAGCCAGCTGTCCCCGGCCTGCGGGCGGGACGAGACGAGCATCAGCGAGGTGAAGTCACCGAGGACATGGCCGATGTCGGGATGTACGTCACGGCGGTCGAACAGGGTGAGGTTCAGGGTGAGTTCCGGACGGGCACTCCACCGGCCGAGCACCTCGGCGAAGGCGGTGAGCAGCACACCGGAGGGGGTGAGTCCGTGGTCACGGGCCCTTTCGGCGAGGGCCTGCCAGCGATCCGGTGCGATGCGGGCCTCGCGGCGGGTGAAGTGAGGGCGCTCGACGGTAAACGGGTCCTTGGCCAGCGGCAACGCCGGGGCCTGAGGCAGCTGTGGCAGCAGTTCGGTCCAGTATTCGCGGGCCGAGGCGATGACTTCCGGGTCGGGGGCGGTGGAGCAGACGTAGTCGCGGAACGACACGTCCACGGAGGGGAGTTCGGCGCCGGGATCGGCGTACAGCGCGGCGAGTTCGGCGTAGAAGACGAGGATGCTCAGCGCGTCGAGGACGATGTTGTCGATGCCGATGCCCAGTCGTGTACGACCTCCCGCGCGAACCCCGCGTACGGCGAACAGCGGCCAGACGGCGGGATCGAACACCTGGTGCGAGGCGGTCTCACGCAGTTCGGCGAAGGCGGCCTCGGCATCGGGGCCCGCATCGGTGATCTCGACGGTGAACCGCGGCACCTCGGCCAGGATGCGCTGCTCGCCGTTGACGTCGACGACGGCGCGCAGCATCTCGTGGCGCTCGACGAGCCGGTCGATGGCCGCTTCCAGCCGTCCTGCGTCCAGATCCTCGACGTCGTACTCGCGGTAGAAGTGGCAGCCGATGCCGCCCAGCGTGAAGTCCTCGCCGCGCCCGAGCCAGTAGGCACGCTGCACGTCGGTGAGCGGGAACGGTTCGTGACGGTGCTCGGGGGCGGCGGTCACCGCCCGCTCGGTGCGGCCCGTCCCGTCGGGGCGCAGTCGTGCGGCGAACTCGGCGAGCACGGGGTGGGTGAAGAGGTCGGCGAGGCGTACTTCGCCCCATCCCCCGGTACGCAGCCGTGCGACGAGGCGGGTGGCCAGCAGCGAGTCGCCGCCCAAGGCGAAGAAGTCGTCCTCGCGCCCGATGTCACCGACGCCGAGGATCGCCGACCACGCCTCGGCGATCTGTCGTTCGCGCTCGTCGCGGGGCGGTGTGACGGCCCGGGTGGCCGCGGCGCCGCATTCCGCCACCCGCCGCGCGATCGCCTTCCGGTCGATCTTCCCGTTGGGGGTGAGCGGCAACTCGGCCAGGACGACGACGCGTTCCGGAACCATCGCCGCCGGCAGTCGCTCGGCGGCCCAGGCACGCAACTGCGCGGGATCGGCGACACCGGTGACGGCGGCGCCGAGGCGCCGGTCCTCGCCGACGATGGCCACGGCCTTCTCCACCCCAGGCACCGCGGCCAACGCGGCCTCGATCTCACCGAGTTCGATGCGGTGCCCGCGTACCTTGACCTGATGGTCGGCGCGGCCGAGAAACTCCAGGCCGCCGTCGGGCCAGTAGCGGGCACGGTCACCGGTGCGGTACCAGCGCACCCCGTCCACCTCGGTGAACCTCTCGGCCGTGCGGACCGGATCACCCCGGTAACCGCGCGCCACTCCGGCTCCGCCGATCCACAGCTCGCCGGGCACGAAGTCCGGGCAGTCACGGCCGAGCGGATCGACGACACGGCACCGGACGCCCCGCAGCGGAGTGCCGTACGGCACCGACACCCACTCGGCGGGCACCTCGCCCACCTCGCAGACGGTGGAGTGGATGGCGGTCTCGGTAGTGCCGCCGAGCGCCACGAAGCGGCAGTCCGGCGCGACCGTCCGCACGCGGCCGGGCAGGTCGAGCGGCACCCAGTCGCCGCCGAGCAACGCGAGCCTCACCGTGGGCAGCCCGCTGCTGCCCACCGCTGTGACCAGCATGTCGAGCAGAGCCGGTACGCAGTTGACGACACTCACGCCATGGGTGCGGACCAGATCCGCCCAGACGGTGGCATCCCTGCGAGCGGGTTCCTCGACGCAGACGAGTGCGCCGCCGGCCGCGAGGGTGCCGAAGACGTCGTACACCGACAGGTCGAAGTCCAGCGCGGACAGGGCCAGGGTCCGGTCGGCGGACCCGATGCCGAAACGATCATTCAGGTCCGCGACCGTGTTGACGGCGGCCGCGTGCGTCACCTCGACGCCCTTGGGCTCTCCGGTGGAGCCCGAGGTGTAGATCACGTACGCGAGGTCGGCCGGGCTGCCGGGTACGGGCGCGGGAAGTGGCTCGGTGTCGTCCGGCACCGCGATGTCGTCGAGTACGAGGCGTATGCGGGCCGCGGCGTGGATGCGCTCGCGGCGGGCAGCGGGCTGGTCGATGCCGAGGGGGAGGTAGGCGGCACCCGCGGCCAGGACACCGAGCACGGCGGTGATCTGGTCGGGGCCCTTGGGCAGGGAGACGGCCACCAGATCTCCTGGGCCGACGCCACGGGTCCGCAGGTGACCTGCCAAACCAAGGGCGCGCGAGGAGAGTTCGCCGTAGGTGAGTGACTCACCACTGCCCCACAGCAGCGCGGGCGAGTCGGGATCGATCGCCGCCCGCGCGAAGAAGCCGTCGTGCAGGCGCACGTCGTCCGGCCGCCACTCCGTGTCGTTGACCACGGCCCGCACTCGCGCCTGCTCGTCGGGCAGCATCGACGGCACCGGCTCGGTCCACGCCGCCGGGTCGGCCGGCAGCCGGTCGAGCAGACCGCTGTAGGCGGCGAACATGGCATCCAGAACGCCCGGCGCGAATGCGTCCTCGCGGGCGTCCCAGTTCACGAGCAGCCCGCCGCCCATCTCCGTGACCTGCGCGTCGAGCCAGACCTGCGGCCCCTGCGAGATGATCCAGGACGCCTCGCCGAAGCTGTCCCGCACCTCCTGCGCGAACAGTTCACCCAGGCCCAGAGCGCTGGTGTAGACGACGGGCGCGAGCATGCGTTCGCCGTGCAGCCGGGAGGCGTCGCGCAGCACCTCGACACCCGAGTACCCGGCGTGCGCCACATCCTGGTGAAAGCGCTCCTGCAGGCGGGCGGCGCGTTCGGCGAAGGTTCCGGGGGTCCTTCCGTGCCAGGCCAGCAGTACGGACGAGGTGAAGTCGCCGACGAGTGCGGCCACGTCGTCGTGCAGCGGCTCGCGGTCGAACAGCGGAAGGTTGAGCAGGAAGTCGGGCTCCGCGCTGAACGCCTGCAGCGTCTCGGCGAACACCGCCGCGAGCGCCATGGCGGGGGTCAAACCGTGCCGGCGCGCGGCCTGCTCGAAGCGCCGGGTGCGCTCGGCATCGAGGTGCAGATGACGTCGTACGACGGTGACGGCCTCGGCGTCCCCGGCGGCGACCGGGAGTCGGGGTGCGGCGGGCAGATCCGGCAGCCGTTCCTGCCAGTACGCGCGGTCG
Organism: Streptomyces sp. NPDC022910; assembly: GCF_055561075.1. Taxonomy (NCBI): domain Bacteria; kingdom Bacillati; phylum Actinomycetota; class Actinomycetes; order Kitasatosporales; family Streptomycetaceae; genus Streptomyces; species Streptomyces sp. NPDC022910. The sequence continues at coordinate 40,226 of NZ_JBVHHL010000004.1, read as the reverse complement.
GCCTCCAGCGCGGCTTTGCGGGCCGTCGACTCGCGGGCGGCGCGACGTTCGGCGAGGTAGCGGGGGAAGCTGTAGCCGAGCTCGGCCAGGGGTGTCGCGGGGTCGGCGTAGGCGCGGGCGAGGTCGGCGAGCAGCACCCGCAGGCTGAGCGCGTCGGCGGCGACCATGTCGAGGTTGACGTGCAGCCGCGTGCCGCCCGGCCGAAGGGTGTCGGGCAGCAACGACAGTTGCACGTCGAGGACTTCCGCGGCCGTGATGTCCAGGTGGCGGTGCGAGAGGTCGCGGCGCAGGCCGTCGAGGCGTTGCTCGGCGTCCACGGCGGAGAGGTCCCGGAGGTCGTGCACGAGCAGTCCGGGCCAGGGGCTCTCGGGCAGGATGCGCTGGCGCCCGTCGTCGAGGACGCACACGCGTAGCATGCCGTGCCGCGCGAGGACGGCTCGTACCGCGGCCTCCAGACGCGACGGGTCCACGTCCCGGCCGTCGAACTCGTGGTAGAAGTGAGCTGCCACACCGCCGAGTTGCTGCCCGTCCGCCCGCCCCACCCAGTAGGCGTGCTGCATGAGAGCGAGCTCGAAGGGCTCCGCCTCGTCCACGTGAGCCGTCTCGGAAGCCGGGCCCTCGGTACGCCGCTCGGCGACGAGCCGCCGCCAGGCCGCGAGTGTCGGATCGGCGATGAGATCCGCGAATCCGATGTCGAGGCCGGCGCGCCGACATCGCCCGGCCAGTCGCATCATCGCCAGTGAGTCCAGCCCGAGGTTGATGAGGTGGACGTCCTCGTCGATCTCCTCGGACCGCAGTCCCAGAAGTTCGCCGACGGCTCCCGGCAGGTCCATGCCCTCGTCCGTGCGTTCCTGTGCCACCTGAATGCATCCCCCTCGCGTCACGGTCCGTTCCGGCCAAAGCCCAAGCTAATGGAAACGATTTTCATTTACAAGAGCTGGGTTTCTCGCTAACGTCACCTCGCACGGACGACTGGAGAGGAAGGCCATGGCTGAAGCCGAAGCCACCCAACAGGGCGGCGGCGCAACGGAGTTGAAGATCGAGCACCAGGAGGAGACGCCACCGGACGTCCGCAGCGCTCGGCACTGGACGACCGCCGTGACGGCGCTGGCCGCCGCGCTGATGACGCTCGACATCACCGTCGTCAATGTGGCGATGCCCGAGATCGGCGCCGACCTGGGTGCGTCGCTGGACAGCCTCCAGTGGATCGTCAACGCCTACACCCTGAGCTTCGCGGCACTGCTGCTCACGGCGGGATCCGTGTCGGACCTCATCGGCCGCCGGCGCATCTTCCTCGCCGGCGTCGCGGTCTTCACCCTCGCCTCGGCGGCCTGCGCGCTGGCCCCGAACGCCGGCGTGCTGATCGCGGCCCGGGCCGTTCAGGGCGCGGGTGGAGCGATGGTTCTCGGTACGTCGCTCGCCCTGATATCCGGCGTCTTCGAGGGAGCTCCGACGCGGGCGCGTACGACGGCCATCGGCCTGTTCACAGCCGGAGGCGCCGTGTCGGCGGCGCTGGGCCCGCTGGTCGGCGGATCCATCGTGGAGTGGCTGAGCTGGCCCTGGCTCTTCGCCGTCAACGTGCCGCTCGGGCTCCTGATCATCTACGGCACAGTGCGCAAGGTCCCCGAGGACGGCGGCACCGGCGGCTCGCGGCAGATCGACTACGCCGGAGCGATTCTGGCGGTGCTGGCCCTCTTCCTGCTCAACTACGGCCTGCTGGCCGGCTCGGAGGACGGCTGGTCGCAGGCGGACGTGCTGGCCTCGCTGATCACGGGAGCGCTGCTGGCCGCGGCGTTCGTCGCCGTGCAGTGGCGGCTCGGCGAGCGCGCGATGCTGGACCTGCGGCTGTTCGCGATCCCCACCTTCGCCGGTGCGCTGCTGCTCAGCTTCGCCGCCCGGATCTTCAGCTTCGGCATGCTGCCCTTCATCACCCTGTGGCTCGGCGGGATGCTGCACCTCACCCCGATCGAGATCGGCCTGGTGCTGCTCGCCCAGTCGGTCGCGATCATCATCGGCGCACCGCTGAGCGGGCTGCTGACCAAGGTGGTACCGGTGTCGCGCGTGCTGGCCCTCGGTATGGCGGCGGTCGGGACCGGCGTACTGCTGACCGTGGGCATCTCGCCGGACGACGACTGGACGGCGCTGCTTCCCATGCTGGTCCTGATCGGTGTCGGCGCCGGTCTGACGCTGCCGCATCTGCTGTCGCTGGCCGTGAACGTGGTCCCGCCCTCGCGCGCCGGCACCGCCTCGGGCGCGGCCAACAGCTTCTTCCCGCTCGGCACCGCCACCGGCGTGGCCGTCTTCGGCGTCGTCCTGACGAGCAAGGTGAACGACGTCATGTCCGCGGGTGCCCTGGGTGAGCACGCCGTTCCCGACTCGGCCGGCGGGCAGCTGCGCCGCCTGGTCACGGCCGGCCAGTTCGACGCGGTCGCCGCGGCCGTGCCCGGGACGGCCCGCGGCCCGGTGCTCTCCCTGGCCCGCAGCGCCTACACCGAGGCCCTCTCGCAGATCTTCCTGATCGCGGGGATCGCGGCCCTGGTGGCGGCCGCGGCGAGCCTGGTGCTGGTCCGTGACAAGGACACCTACGAGGCCCCCGTCACGCAGGAATGAGCAGGCGTCGGCGTACGGCATCGACCACCGCCCGCGGCCGGTCGGAGAAGTAGAAGTGGCCGCCGGGGAAGGTCAGCAGCTGGAAGGGGCCGGTGGTCCACTTCTCCCAGCCCGCTGCCTCCTCGGCGGTCAGCTCGGTGTCCGCCTCGCCGATCAGCGCGGTCACCGGGCACGGCACGGGACCCTGCGGATCCGCCGCGTACGTCTCGATGAGCCGGTAGTCGCCGCGGACCGCGGGCAGTACCAGTCCGCGTACCTCGGCCATCGCGAGCAGCTCGGGGGAGGTCCCGCCGAGCCGTATCAGCTCGGCGGCCAGGGCGTCGTCGTCCAGGAGGTGCACGGTGCCGCCCTGGTGGTGCTGAGGTGCCTCGCGCGCGGAGACGAAAAGGTGCTCCGGTGCCCGGCGGCGTCCTCTCAGCAGCCGCAGGACGAGCTCGTGCGCGACCGTGGCGCCCATACTGTGCCCGAACACCGCCCACGGCCGGTCGAGCAACGGCTCCACCGCCCGGGCGAGCCCCGCCACCAGCTCAGGCAGCTCCTTCGGCAGCGGTTCGTCCATGCGGTCCTCCCGTCCCGGCGGACAGACCAGCACCGGCTCGACCTCCGGTGGCAGCAGGTCCTTCCAGGAGCGGTACAGCGCGGTCGACCCGCCGGCGTGCGGCAGGCACAGCAACCGCACCGCCGGGTGCCGCTGCGGACGGGGGCGGCGCAGCCATGCGCTTTCGGGACGGTTCACGGACCTGTCCTTTCGTAGGTCGTCGAACTCGGCAGCTCAGGTACGGCGCTGAGCAGTTGGACGGTCACGGGGTCCGAGGGCGCGGCGACGACGCGTTCGACGGGCCCCGCCTCGCGGATCGCGCCATCGGCCAGGACGGCGAGATCCCCGCCCAGCCGTACCGGAACCGTCATGTCGTGCGTGACGACCACCAGCGCGAGCCCGAGGTCCCGTCGCAGCTCGTCGAGGAGCGCCAGCACCGTGGCCGCCGTGGGTGCGTCCAGCGCACTGGTCGCCTCGTCGCAGAGCAGCACCCGCGGTTCGGCTGCCAAAGCCCGGGCCAGTGCGACGCGTTGACGTTGTCCCCCGGAGAGCCGTTCGGGCCGCACGGCGGCGTGGGCCGCGTCCAGGCCGACCCGCTCAAGGAGGCGGTGCACCTCGGCCCGGCGCGCATCTGCGTCGAGTTCCGGCCGGTACAGGTGCAGCGGCCGGGAGACGATCTGCTCCACGGTGTGGCGCGGGTTGAGGGAGTCGTACGGGTCCTGCGGCACGAGTTGGAGCAGGCGCAGGTCGTCGCGGGCCCGGCCGCGCACGCCGTGCTCCACGCTCCGCTCGCCCAGCCGGAGTTCGCCGGCCCAGTCGGGGTGCAGCCCGGCGAGACAGCGCAGCAGCGTCGTCTTGCCACCGCCCGAGGGGCCCACCACCGACAGGCAGCCGCTTTCGGCGACGGCCAGATCGACACCGCTGAGCACCTTCCGTCGGCCGCGGTCGGCGCGCAGGTCGCGTACGGACAAGACGGTCGGGCCCTCCGCTCGACCGCCCACGGGCCGGGGCGCCGCGGCGGCACGTGCGGCGACGACCAGGCGCCGGGCCGGTTCACTCGTCGGCCGCGCCAACACCACCTCCACCGGCCCCTGTTCCACCACTCGGCCACGCTCCAGGACCACCACGTCGTCGGCCACCGCCGCCACATGCGTCAGGTCGTGGGCGATCAGTACGACGGCCGGTCCGCCCTGCTCGCGGATCCGCCCGAGGTCGGCCAGGAGCCCGGCGGCCGTCACCGGATCGAGGGCGCTGCTGGGTTCGTCGAGAACCAGCAGGTCGGGGCTGTGGGCGAGGGCGGCGGCCAGGGCCACGCGTTGCCGCTGCCCGCCGGAGAGCTGGTGCGGGCGGCGGCGCAGGAAGGCGTCGTCGTCCGGGAGCCGGGCGCTGCGCAGAGCCGCCCGCACACGGTCCTGCCGCTCGGCGCGCGGCACGCCGCGGGCCCGCAGGAACTCCCCGATGTGGTCGCCCACCCGCAGGGTCGGCGCCAGCGAGGTGCGCGGGTCCTGGGGAACGTACGCGGCATGCCGGGCACGCAGCTGCCGCAGCTGCCGGGGGCGCAGCCCGAACACGTACGTCCCGGCCAGATGCACCGTGCCGGATGTCGCCGCGAGCCCGGGGCGCAGCTCGCCGAAGGCGGCGAGCGCCAGGGTCGTCTTGCCGGATCCAGAGGAGCCGACCAGGGCGAGGACACGGCCGCGGGGGACGTCGAGATCGATGCTGTCGAGGACACGCACCCCGTCGGCCTCGACGGTGAGGCCTCTGATGCGAAGCGCCGTGTCGCCGGCGTCGACGTCGATGTCCATGGCCGTACGCGTGACGGGACCCGGCCGTTGGACACGAGCCGCCGGAAGCACCGCGTCGACCAGGAGATTGGCGCTCAGCAGCAGCACCAGGATCCCGGTGGCGGGCACGATCACGGCCAGGGGCTGCAGCGCGAGGCCGTCGCGGTTCTCGAGGATCATCAACCCCCAGTCGGCGGCGGGCGGTTGGGCCCCGTAGCCGAGGAACCCGGCGGTGGCGACCGTGAACGCCGCGCCCACGAACCGCACTCCGGCGTCGGCGGCGAGCACCGGCGCCAGGTTGGGCAGCACCTCGCGGGCGAGGACATGGCCGGTGCTCTCACCGCGTGCGACGGCGGCCTCGACGTAGTCGTGCTGGAGGGCCTGGAGCGTCGCCGCCCGCACCACCCGCACGATCTCGGGGAAGAGGACGACGGCGGTGGCGACCGCCACGCCGCCGGTGCCCCGCCCCACGGCCACCACGACCACGCTGAGCAGCAGGAAGGAAGGCAGGCTCAGCAACACGTCCACCAGGCGCAGCACGCCGGCGTCCACGAGCCCGCCCCGCAGCGCCGCGACCATGCCCAGACCGGCTCCCAGGACATACGCGACAGCCAGGGCGCCCACAGCGAGCAGCACCAGCGCGCGCCCGCCCGTCAGGAAGCGGCTGAGCACGTCGGAGCCGAGGTGATCGGTCCCCAGGGGTGCGTGCCCGCTGCGCGGCGCGTACGGCATGTCCAGGACGGCGCCCGGCGTGTGGGGGGCGAGCCAGGGCCCGATGAGCGCCAGCAGCACGACGGTGGCCAGGACCACGCCCGCCACCACCGCGCCCGTCCGGCGGGAAATCCGGGCGGCCGCCCTGCGGCGCACCAGACGGTTCAACTCGGCCTCCTCGTCGCCGGGTTGAGGGCGGCAGCGACAGCGTCCGCCAGCAGGTTCAAAGTCACGGTCACGGCGGCCACGAGCATGCTGACGCCGAGGACGACGGGGGCGTCCCGGGATGCTGTGGCGTTCACCAGAGCTGCGGCGAGCCCCGGATATCCGAAGAGGGTCTCGGCGACGAGCGTCCCGCCGAGCAGGTACGCCAGATAGCGGGCGAGCACCGGGACGGCCGGGACGACCGCCGCCGGCAGCACCCACCGCAGCACCACACGGTGTTCGGGCACCCCGCCGAGCCGGGCCGCCCGCACCGCGTCCGAGCCCACCGCCTCCGTCACCCCGGCCCGGATCAGGCGTACGTTCTGGGCCAGGCAGACCGACAGCAGTGTGAGCACGGGCAGCACCAGGATCTGCGGCTGGGACAACGGCCCCTCGCCGGCAGGAGGCAAGGACACTGCGGGCAGCCACCCGGTCCCGACGGCGAAGATCTGGATGAGCACGGTCCCGATGACGAACTCGGGCAGGCTGACCAGCGCCAGCGTGGCCGTGGACACCACCCGGTCCGCGGACCGCCCGGCACGCAACCCCGCCCACAGCCCCAGCCCCACGGCCGACGGCACCAGCAGGGCCGCCGCCACCGCGCCCAGCACCAGGGAGTTCCCCGCCCGTTCGGCGATCAGCCCGGAGACGGTCTCGCCGGTGGCGTACGAGCGGCCGAGGTCACCGTGGAGCGCGCCCCACAGCCAGCTGCCGTAACGCTCCCAGGCAGGCCGGTCCAGGCCCAGGCTGTGCCGCAGTCCGGCGATCTGCTGCGGACTGGCGCCCTGCCCGGCGAGCCGGGCCGCGGCCGCGTCGCCCGGCGCGAGCAGCGTCGCACCGAAGACCAGCACGGAGGCCGCGAGCAGGGTGACGGCCGCGATGCCCGCCCGCCGCAGCCACCACGCGACGCCCGGTGTGCCGGTCACGAGGCGAGGTAGGCGTCACGCAGCGACGGATAGTCGAAGAAGCCGTACGCCTGCACCCCGCGCACGGCCGGCGTCGCGCCCGCCACCGTGGGGACCCGCACGAACACCGCGTCGCCGCCGTGCTTGTACAGGTACTGCTGAACGTCGTGCACGGCGCGGGTGCGCCTGTCCTCGCCGACTGCGGCGTGCATGGCGCTCATCAGCCCGTTCAGGGTGTCGCCGGACGGGCCGGTGAAGGGGTAGGACGCCTGCGGCCCGTAGTACAGACTCAGGGCGAGCGGCAGCGGAAGCGGGTGGTAGAAGCTGGTCTTCAGCGGCGCACCCAGCAGGGATTTCATGTCGGTGTAGAAGTCGGCGGCCGGCACCTTGTCCACGGCGACCTTCAGCCCAGCCGCCCGCCCCTGCTCGACGAAGGCGGTGGCGGCCTCCAGCGGTCCGTACTCGTAGTTGCTGGTCCGGATGGACAGTTTCGTGCCCTTGAGACTCCCGGAGGACATCAGCCGACGCGCGCGGTCGGGGTCGTGTTCGACGCGCGGCAAGGAGCTGTCGTACCACGCCTGATGACGGCCCATCGCGTCGTCGGCGACCTCACCCTTGCCCAGGGTGACGGTGCGGACCATGGCCTCGCGGTCGATCGCGTACCTGACCGCCTGGACGGCCTCGGCCCGGGTGAAGGGGTCCGTGGAGAGGTTCATGGAGAAGGCCAGTTCGCCCCAGAGCTCGCGCGGAGCGGTGGTGATGCGCAGGCGGGAGTTGTTCGCCTCGGCCCGGGTGGTGGGCAGGGACAGGGCGCCCGCGTAGTCGAACTGCCCGGCCTTGAGCCCGTTCAGGCGCGCCTCGGCCTCGGTGACGGACAGCAGCTCGATCTCGTCGAGATATGGTCCGCCGCTCCCCCAGTAGTCCTTGCGGGCCGTGAGCAGACTGCTCTTGCCCCGGGACCATGTCTTGAGCACGAAGGGCCCGGAGCCCGGCGCCTTCGCGAAGTCCTTCGTACCGTCCGGGAACACGAACATCGACTGGGCGAGCGCGAGGTCGAAGAAGCCGTCCGCGCCCTTCAGGTGCAGTTCGACCGTGCGCTTGTCGCGGGCCTTGGACGCCTTGGTGTCGAGTCCGGCCAGGAAGGCGCTCTGGGTGGTGGGCTGCGTGGCGAAGGTCCGCAGGGTGAACAGCACGTCGTCGGCGGTGAGGGCCTTGCCGTCGCTGAAGGTGATGCCGTCCCGGACGCGCACCGTCCACACCGTCGCGTCGTCGTTGGGCTCGACGGACTCGGCGACCCGCCACACCGGCTTGCTGTTCTCGATCTCGCCGATCGTGTCCCAGACGATCCGCGCCCGCACGTAGTCGACGGGCGTCGAGGTCGCCTGGAGGACGCTCGCCGATTCCGCGCTGGACCCGGTGAAGGCCGCCCGCAGCCGCCCGCCGCGCCGGGGCTTTCCGTCGTCCGCCGCCGGCGTCGCGCCACCGCCCTCACCACCACAGGCGGTCACCAGACCCGCGGCCGCGACCGCTGCGGCGGAACCGCCAACCCCCCGTAGCACTGTCCTGCGCGCAATGTGCCGTTCCCCCACCGTCGTTCCCTTTCCTCGAACCGGACAGCCAGTGCGTCAAGCCGTCGAGCGCAAGCTAACAGGAAACGAAAACGGTTTTCAATAAGTACTACGAGGTCGGCTCCTCGCGTTTCGAGCCCGCTCCGAGAACGGGGCCGCCTCAGTCGCGAAGCGCCCGGTCCGAAATTCGGCGACATATGACCGATCGCTCATATGGTGATGGATTTCATTTTCATATACGGTAGGCGGTGCACCAGTCGGCGAGCGCCTGGGGGTGATCTGTGTGAGCGGCCGGACGACCCGGCAGCGAGCAGCGGTCCTGCGAGTCCTGACCGGCTGCCAGGACTTCGTATCGGCCCAGGAGTTGCACGGCCTGCTGACCACGGACGGGACCCGGATCGGGCTGACCACCGTCTACCGCGCCCTGCGGGAGTTGGAGGCGTCCGGCGGTGTCGACGTCGTACGCGACGAGGCGGGCGAACGGCTCTACCGTCGGCGCCCCGACGACGGCCACCGCCACTACCTGATCTGCCGCTGCTGCGGCCGCAGCCAGCCGGTCGACTCGGGGGTCGTCGAGCGGTGGGCCGGACGGATCGCCTCCGACGCCGGCTTCGCCGCGGTGGAGCACACCGTCGAACTCACCGGCATCTGCGCCGGCTGCCAACCCGCCCCGGACGAAGGAGAACCGCCGCCATGCCACTGGGAGCCCGCCCGGGACGACCTGGGCCGAGCCCGCGCCTGCGCGAGCTGAAGGAGACCGTGCGCACGCTGCTCGGCCTCGACGAGGACACCGCGGTCGTGATCCGGGAACTCGCCTGCACCGAGCCGGGCTGCCCGCCGCTGGAGACGGTCGTCGCCGTCCTGCCCATGGACGGCGAGGCCCGCCGCTGGACCCTGCACCGCCCCGCCGAACAGATCACCGAGGACGACCTGCGGGCCGCCCTGCTCGACACCCTGTACGAAGGAGCCTGTGAATGACCGCCCACGAACCCCGTGACGAGCGCGTGCCCGTCACCGTCCTGACCGGCTTTCTCGGCTCGGGCAAGACCACCCTCCTCAACCGCATCCTCACCGAGAACCACGGCCTGCGGATCGCCGTGATCGAGAACGAGTTCGGCGAGGTCGGCATCGACGACGCCCTCGTCCTCGACGCCGAGGAAGAGATCTTCGAGATGAACAACGGATGCATCTGCTGCACCGTGCGCGGCGATCTCATCCGCATCCTGGGCGCTCTGATGCGCCGACGAGAGAAGTTCGACCACATCCTCATCGAGACCACTGGGCTCGCCGACCCGGCGCCGGTCGCGCAGACCTTCTTCATGGACGACGAGATCGCAGGCCGGCTGCGCCTGGACGCCATCGTCACCCTCGTCGACGCCGCCCACGTCCTCCAGCACCTGGACGAGGTCAAGCCCGAGGGCGTGGAGAACGAGGCCGTCGAGCAGATCGCCTTCGCCGACCGCGTCGTGCTCAACAAGACCGACCTGGCCGACGAGGCCACCGTCGCCGAGGTCACCGCACGCATCCGCGGCATCAACAGCGGCGTACGGATCATCCCGGCCCGGCACGCCGAGCTGGACCTGCAAGAGATCCTGGACGTGGGCGCGTTCGATCTGGAGCGGGTGCTCGCCGACGACCCGTCCTTCCTGACCGAGACCGAGCATCAGCACGACCTCACCGTCACCTCGGTGGGCATCGACCTGCCGGGCGAGCTGGACGAGGACCTGCTCAACGCATGGCTCGGGCAGTTGCTCCGCACCAAGGGTGTGGACATCTTCCGGTCCAAGGGCATCCTCGCCATCGCGGGCGCACCCAAGCAGTACGTCTTCCAGGGCGTGCACATGCTGCTGGACGGCGAGTTCGGGCGGGATTGGGGCGAGGGCGAGGAGCGGCGCAACCGGCTCGTCTTCATCGGCCGCAACCTCGAACGGGATGCGCTCGAGCGCGGCTTCGCCGACTGCCTGGCCACGGCAGGAGCCGCCGCATGAGCGTTGCTATGGATTCCGACCTCGCCAGCGCCTGGGAGGTCACCGTCGACGACGCGCCCGTCGCGCTGAGCGCGCGCGGCGACCTCGTGGCCGTCGCCGGGGCCGAAGGAACGGTCCGCGTCCTCGACGCGGCCATGGGCGCCGAGATCGGCGCCCTCGACCTGCCAGGCGGCGCACTGAGGGTCGAACTCGCGCCGGACGCCCGGCACTTGGCGGTCACCGGGCCGATGGGGTACGCCCTGTGGCGGCGCGCGGACGGCCGGCCGACGATGCGTGAGTCCGGCGCCTGGTCGGCGGCAGCCGCATGGGCGGACCACGAGCGGATCGCGGTCGCCTCCGGCCGCCGTGCGCTCGTACTCGACGCCGACGGCGGAGAGTTGTGGCGTACGGACCCGGCCGCCTCGACCGTCACCGACGTCGCCTGGATGCGGCAGGGGCGGCGCCTGGCCGTGGCTGCCTACGGTGCCGTGCACGCGCATGAACGGCACACGCCCAAGCCCGTGGTGACGTACCCCTACATCGGCTCGCACCTCGCGCTCGCCGTCGCGCCCACCGGGAGGTGGATCTGCAGCGGCAACCAGGACGCCTCGATCCACATCTGGCGCACCCGCGACGGCAGCGAACTGACCATGTCCGGCTACCCGGAGAAGGTCTCCCGCCTCGCCTTCGACGAGACCGGGTTCTGGCTCGCCGCCGACGGCGCGCCGGACGTGACGGTCTGGGACTTCTCCGGCAAGGGCCCGGCAGGCACCGCACCGCGCTCCCTGCGCTGCCACGAGACCGTCACCGCGCTGGCCTGGCGGCCGGGCGCCGCCGGGCACCTGGCCAGCGGCGGCGACGACGGGACCGTAGCCCTGTGGCACGCCACCGCCGGACGGCCGCAGGCCCTGCTGCGCCCGGCACGCACGCTGGAGGACGGCGGTTCGCCGGTGGCCGCGCTGGCCTGGGCCGGGCCACACCTGCTCATCACCGCCGAGCGTGACGGCCGCGTCCGGGCGTACGGCGTGCCCTCGCGGACAGCACTGTGAACCGTCGTACGCCCCCCACGCCCCGTACGGCCGTGATCGGCGCCGCCGGATCACGGCCCTGCACCGTGGTCGTCTGCCGGGGCTGCTGCTGCGGCAACCCGCGCAGGCACCCAGGCACCGACCACGGCTGGCAGTTGGAGCGGCTGCGCGCGGGCGCCGCCGCGTCCGGTGGACGCTTCACGGTCCGTACGACGGACTGCCTCGGCCCGTGCGACCAGGCCAACGTCATCGTCGTCCAGCCCTCCGCAGCGGGGCGCCGGGCCGGCGGGCGGGCCACCTGGATCGGTTTCGCCGTCGACGACGACTGCACCGAGGACCTGCTGCGCTGGGCCGGGGCGGGCGGACCTGGCGTCGCGGATCCTCCGGCCACGCTTGAGCTGCAGTTCGTCCGGCCGCCACGGGAGGCCAGGGCCCGTGCACGCCGGTGAGGCATCCGACCACTTCCCTTACGAGGCCGACGGCGGCCGCGATGTCCCCGCGGCCGCCGTCGGCCGTAGCCCTTCGGGCGCGGGCGGTACTCCCGCTCGCTCTGCCTGCGCCGCGCTCGACGAGACCACCGCAGCCACCGTGGCCGCCACGCTCCAGGCCCTTGCCACCCCGTCTCGGCTGCTGATCCTGACCACCCTGTGCAAGGCCCCGCACCCGGTCGGCGAGCTCGCCGCCGCCATCGGCATGGAGCAGTCCGCCGTCTCCCACCAGTTGCGTCTGCTGCGCGCTCTCGGCCTGGTCACCGGCCGCCGGGACGGCCGCCGCATCGTCTACCGCCTCTACGACGACCATGTCGCCCAGCTCCTCGACCAGGCCGTCCACCACATCGAGCACCTGCGCCTGGGCATCCATGGCCCCGGCTGACCTCAGGTCACCGCGGCAGCTCCACGCGGACGCGGTCGCCCGAGGGCGAGCACACCGGTGTGGACAGCAGTGGCCACGGCGAGGATCGCGAAGCTGGGCGGCAGGGACGGCACGGCGTAGCTGAGGGCGAGGCCGGTCCACATCTCCACGACCGCGAGCCCGGCCGACAACAACAGGGCGCGGTACGGACGTGGGGTGAGCCGGTGCGCGGTGCCCGCGGGTGCGGCGAGCAGGCCGAGGAGCAGCAGCGAGCCGACGGCCTGGGTGGCCTCGGCGGCACACGCGCCGACCAGGACCAGGAAGGCGATGCCCAGGACCCGTACGGGCACCCCGCGCGCCGCCGCGACCGCCTCGTCCAGCGAGGCGAACAGCAGCGGTCGGGCCATCAGCAGCACGGCCAGGCATATACCGGCGGCCACCAGCACCGCGACACCCGCCTGACTGCCTGACAGGCCGAAGATCGAACCGAAGAGCACGCTCACCCCCGCCGTGCCGTGGCCGGCGCCGCGGGAGGTCGTGTAGAGGGTGAGGAAGAAGGCCCCCAGGCCCAGCAGCCAGGAGAGGACGCTGCCGATGGCCACGTCGTCGGCCCTCCCCCGGCGGCCCAGTACCCCGATGAGCACGGCCACCCCGATGGTGGCTGCGAACAGCCCGAGCCGCAGATCCACTCCCGCCGCGAGGGCGGCCAGCGCGCCGGTGAACGCCACATGGCTGAGCGCGTCGCCGGTGAACACCTGGGCCCGCAGCACCAGGAAGTAGCCCACGAGACCGGCGGCGAGCGCGATGCCCGTGCCCGCCAGCAGCGCGTTCGCGAAGAAGGGATGGTCGAAGGCGCTCATCGGGTGCCCCTGACGGTCACGGTCCGGGCGAGCCGCGTGCCCCTGGGCCTCACAGTCCGAGTCGGCCGCGCACCCCCGACCGTGCGGACCAGCCGGGCGGCGACATGGACGGCGAAGGCGAAGGTCGTCACGAAGAACCCGATCGGGTACGGCGAGTAGTACGCGGCCACCAGCCCGCCCCAGGTCACCGCGAGCGCAAGGAGCACAGAGACGGTCAGGCTCAACACCGGCCGTGCGGTGAGCTGTTGGGCGGTCGCTGCGGGCAGCACCAGCAGCGCGAAGACGAGCAGGCTGCCGGTGATCTGCGACGCGCCCGCCGTCGCCAGACCCAGCAGAACCAGGAAGGCGGCCGACAAGGCCCGTACCGGCACGCCTCGTCCGGCGGCGGCATCCGGGTCGACCGACGCGAACAGCAGCGGCCGCCCGATCAGCGCCAGCACCGCCAGCCCGACCGCGGCGACCACCGCGAGCGTCACGACCTGGGCATCGGTGATGCCCAGGAAGCTCCCGAACAGCAGGGAGTTGACCCCGCCGAGGAACCCTTTGTACAGGGCGACGAAGAGATAGCCACAGGCCAGCAGGAAGGCTTGGACGGTGCCGGTGAGCGCCGCGCCCTGGCCATCGTGTCCATCATGGCCGGACCGCGGCAGGACGGCGATGACCAGGGCCGCGCCCACGCAGAACGCGAAGTAGCCGAAGGTCGCGCTGATGCCGAGCAGCGTGGCGCCGGCGGCACCCGGGAAGCTGACCATGGCGAGGCTGTGCCCGGCGAAGCTCTGCCGCCGCAGCACCATGAACCACCCCATGACCGCCGTCAGGACGGCCACGACCGTGCCGGCCCGGAAGGCGTTGACCATGAAGGGATACGCCCAGATCTCGGCCAGGCCGCTCACAACGCGTGCCGATCGGTGTGTACGGCGGGCGGTTCGGGCGTGCCGACCACGACCAGCCGTCCGTCACGGGCCCGCAGCACCTCCACCGGAGCGCTGTACAGGCGCGTGAGCGTCTCGGTGGTGATGACCTCCTCCGGCGGCCCCGCGGCGACCCCGCCCTCGGTGATGTACACCACCCGGTCCAGCCAGGGCAGGATCGGGTTCACGTCGTGCGCGACCATCACCACACTGATCCGCCGCTCCCGGCAGATCCGTCCGAGCAACGCGGCGACCGCACCCTGGTGGGACAGATCCAGGCTGTCCAGCGGCTCGTCGAGCAACAGCAACTCCGGCTCACGTACGAGGGCCTGGGCGATCAACAGCCTCTGCTGCTCACCGCCCGAGCACGCCCCGATCGGACGGTGCGCGTACCCGCTCGCCCCCACCAGCTCGATGGCCTCGGCGACGCGTCGGCGTTCCGTGCGGCGGCGGGCGCTGAACCGGGCGGGCAGCGGCAGGGGCACGCCCCACCGGTGGCCGTCCAGACCGAGCCGTACGACGTCGGTCCCGCGGATCCGCAGGGATGCGTCGAAATGCCGGCGCTGCGGCAGATAGCCCACGCGGTGACCGGTGCGGCCGGGCGCCTCACCCAGCACCCGGATCTCGCCGGCGGCGGGCGGCAGCATCCCGAGCAGCATCTTCACCAGGGTCGACTTGCCCGCCCCGTTCGGCCCCAGGACCGCCACGAACTCCCCGGCGTGGACGTCGAGTCCCACGCCCGACCACAAGGGCCGCCCGCCCACCCGGGCAGCGACGTCCCGCATGCGGATCACCGGCGGCGCGGAGCATTCCGCCCGAGGTGCCGGCACCCGGCGCCGTACGGTTTCGGAGCTCATCGCTTGCCCGTCGCCTCGGCCAGCGCGCTCTTCAGCTCGCGCAGCTGCCGTACCTGCCACTCCTGGAAGGAGGCGCCGGCCGGGGTGAGCGTCTCGGTCACGGTGACCACCGGGATGCCCTGCGCCTTGGCCTCGTTGACCTGAGCCTGCACGTCAGGGGTGGAGTTCTGGCTGTTGTAGACGTAGATCTTGATCTTCTTGTCGGCGATCTGCCGGTCGATGGCTGCCTTGTCCTTGGCCGTCGGGTCGGTGCCGTCATTGACGGCTTCGAGGAAGGACTCGGGGGTGAGCATCTTCAGGCCGAGGTCGTCGGAGAGCGGGCTGACGATGGACTCCGAGGCCCCGATCGGCGTGCCCGCGTAGGTCTTCTTGATGCCGGCTGTCAGCTCGTTGTACGGGGCGAGGGTCTTGTCCTCGAACGCCTTTTTGCGGGAGTCGAAGTACGCAGCGTGGCCGGGGTCGATCTTCTTGTAGTCGGCGGTGATCTTCTCGATGACCTTGTCGACGTCGTCCGGGGAGTACCAGCGGTGAGGGTTGTCACCGGGCTTGAGTCCGACGACGTCTCCGACCTTGAGTTCCGCACGGTCGCTGTTCGGGTTGACGGACAGCAGCTTGTCGGCCCAGGCGTCGTAGCCGATGCCGTTGACGATGGCGTAGCGGGCGGTGGCGACGCTCCGGCCGTCGGCGGCGGTCGGTTCGTAGTCGTGCGGGTCGGCGTTGGGGTTGTTGATGACGCTGGTGACCTTCACCTGGCTGCCGCCGAGCTGCTGGGCGATGCTGCCCCAGAAGTTCTCCGCGGCCACCACCGGGATCGGCCCGTCCGAAGAGGTGGCGGAGTCCGAGGAGGCCACCGTGGAGCAGGCGCTCGCGCCAAGTCCCAACAGGGTGACCGCGAGTGCGGAGTGGGTGCGGCGGATCAGGGCGGGGCGCATGGCGGGGATCTCCTTCTGTGGGCGGGACGCCACACAGGTTATGTGAACATGATTTTCAAAACCATTCCACGAGCACTTTCCACCGTGAACCGTTGCCAGCTCTTGACCTACCGCTTAGTAATGGATCCCATTTTCATGTAGCGTCTGTGGCGCCCACCGACCTAGGAGACGCTCATGGCCGTTCCCAAGCGGAAGATGTCCCGCAGCAACACCCGCCACCGCCGCGCCCAGTGGAAGGCCGCCACGCCGCAACTCGTGCCGATCACGGTCGACGGCTCCACCTACCTCGTCCCCCAGCGACTGGCCAAGGCGTACGAGCGCGGGCTGCTGCATCCGGAGGGCTGACCGGCGATGGACTACGAGCGACTGCCCGTCACCGTCCTGTCCGGGTTCCTCGGCGCAGGCAAGACGACCCTGCTCAATCACGTCCTCGGCAACCGCGAGGGCCTGCGCGTCGCGGTCATCGTCAACGACATGAGCGAGGTCAACATCGACGCCGCCCTCGTGCGCGGCGGCGAGGCGGCCCTCTCGCGCACCGAGGAACGCCTGGTCGAGATGACCAACGGCTGCATCTGCTGCACCCTGCGCGACGACCTGCTGGAGGAGGTCGACCGCCTCGCCCGCGAGGGCCGTTTCGACTACCTCCTCATCGAGTCGTCCGGCATCTCCGAGCCCATGCCCGTGGCCGCCACCTTCGCCTTCGTCCGCGACGACGGTGCCACCCTCGACGACCTGGCCCGGCTGGACACCATGGTCACGGTCGTCGACGCCGCGAACTTCCTGCCCGAGCTGGCGGGCGGCGACGAACTCGTCGAGCGCGGACTCGACCAGTACGAGGACGACGAACGCACCGTCAGCGACCTGCTGATGGACCAGATCGAGTTCGCCGACGTCATCGTCCTCAACAAGCTCGACCTGGTGGACGCCGACACCGCCGACCGGCTGCGGGCGACGCTCACCCGCCTCAACCCCGTCGCCCGGATCGTCCCCGCCGTCCACGGCCGGATCGCTGTCCGGGATGTCCTCGGCACCCGGCTGTTCGACCTGGAACGCGCCCAACAAGCACCCGGCTGGGTCATGGAACTCAACGGCGACCACGTCCCGGAGACGGAGGAGTACGGCATCTCCTCCACCGTCTTCCGCTCCGAACTTCCCTTCCACCCCGGCCGGTTGTGGTCGTTCGTGACCAAGGAGCTCGACAGCGGCGCGTACGGGCAGATCCTGCGCTCCAAGGGCTTCTTCACGCTCGCCAGCCGCCCGCACGTAACGGGTCTCTGGTCGCAGGCCGGCTCCGTCGCCCGCTTCGAGCCGTCCGCCGCCCGCGACGACGACAGCCCTGGCGGCCAGGAACTCGTCTTCATCGGCACGCACCTGCACTCCGAGGCGCTCCGATCCGCCCTCACCGACTGTCTCATGGCGGACGGCGAGAACGTGTCGGGCGATCCGTTCCCCGCGTGGGACACCTACGGCATCGACGACACCTGCGAGCACGAGCACACCGAGCAGGCGCCGATGCCGATGACGTACGTCTGAAGACTCCGGGCCGGGCGGGGGTTCGCAGCCACGGCGCCGCCCGGCCCGGTACACCCCGAGCGAGGGAGGCCCACCATGACAGAACGCGGTGCGCACCTGGGTACAGTCCAGGAGACGCTCCTCATCCCGCTGTACGGCCGCGCGGTGGAGAACCGCAAACCGCAACCAGCGTTGCGCGACCCCCGGGCTGAGGACATCGTCGCGTCGATCGACTACGACTTCGCGCGCTTCGACAACCTGCCCAGCCTGATCGGCACGGTATTGCGCACCAGCCTGTTCGACCGGTGGGTCACGGACTTCCTCACGGCCCACCCGACCGGAACCGTGGTGGAGATCGGTGTCGGACTCAACACCCGCCACGAACGCCTCGACAACGGCCAGGCACACTGGTTCGACCTCGACCTGCCCGACGTGATCGACCTGCGCCGGACCTTCTTCACCGACAGCCCGCGCCGGACGATGATCGCCGCGTCGGTGACCGACGAGTCATGGACCGACGCGGTGAAATCCCCGGGCCCGTACCTCTTCTCCGCCGAGGCCGTGCTGCCGTTCCTGAGCGAGGCGCAGGTCCGCCACGTCGTCGGCCTGATCGCCGGACGCTTCCCCGGTTCGCTGCTGGCCCTGGACACCGCCGGCCCAGGCATCATCGACACCCAGGACCAGCACGACGCGCTGAGCAAGGTCGAGGCCCGGATGCAGTGGACCTGCGCGGATCCGGCCGAACTCACCGTCTGGCGACCGGAAGCCCGGATCCTCGCGTCCCACACGCTCAGCGCACTCCCACCCCGGATGTACGACGAACTGCCCGCCGCATACAGGGAGATGCTGGCCGGCCTCGCCGAGCAGCGGCTGCCGCAGGTCGAGGAGTACCGGCTCAACCTCGTTCAGCTGCCCTGAGTATCAGCCGGCCGGCGGTCAGGGCGACTCCGGGCCGCTGAGAAGGGCCGACACGTGCCTGGCGATCGGTCGATGCCGGGCACCCCTCGCCGGCGGCCGCCCGCGGGCACCATGGCCGTACGCCCTTACCGACGACGACGTCGCCCACATCGTGCTGGACGCCATCCGGCACGCCCAGGAACAGCCCGTCAGTTGAGGTGGGCCGCCCGCCCTGGAGCGGGGGCCGCGCGGAGCCGGTCGGGCAGCGTGCCGTCGTCGGGCATTCCGGCCCGCAACCAGCTCCCGACCTCCTCGGCGTCGGCCTCGGTGACGAGCGGGCCCAGGCGTACAACGGCACCGGTGGGCCTGCGGTCGACCGCGCACGGCTGCACGGCGGCGTACAGGCCGTGCCCGCTGCGACAGTGCAGCACCGTCTCCAGGCAGCCCGTGGAGACCATGACGGCGTGCGGGCAGCCCCGGACCACCTGGCGCAACGCCTCTCTCACCCGCCCGGTCGCGGCGGCGTCACAGGCCCCGCAGACGACGAGCGTGAACGGACGAGCCCGAGGGTCGCGTACGGCGTCACTCATCTCCGCACCTCCTTCGCGATGGTCAAAGAGACCCCCTGTTTGCGCCACGAGCACCCCAATTCGCCTGGCAGACGAGGGAGTTGAGGCTCGGGTGATTTGACACCCGTTCCGTGCACCACCAGCCTATGCTCATGACATCCATTTCCAATAGGGGTTAGCGATGCGCGTTGCCTTCGTCGGCAAGGGCGGCAGCGGCAAGACCACCCTGTCCGCCCTCTTCTCCCGTCACCTCGCGCGCTCGGGCGCGCCGGTCGTCGCGATCGACGGCGACATCAACCAACACCTGGCCTACGCGCTCGGCCTCGACGAGGACGAGCTGTTCGCCGCGCCACCGCTCAGCGCGCGGACCGGCGAGATCAAGGACTACCTGCGGGGCGCCAATCCGCGGATCGTCTCCCGTGACGCCATGGTCAAGACGACCCCGCCGGGCCGCGGCTCCCGCCTGCTGCGGCTGCTGGGCGAGGACGAGGTCCACTCCCCTCACGTGCAGGAAGTGGCCGGCGTCCCGCTGATGGTCACCGGCGCCTTCGGCGAGAGCGATCTCGGAGTGGCCTGCTACCACTCGAAGCTGGGCGCGGTCGAGCTCTACCTCAACCACCTGGTCGACGAGGCGGGCGAGTACGTCGTCGTCGACATGACCGCCGGCGCCGACGCCTTCGCCTCCGGCCTGTTCACCCGCTTCGACATGACGTTCCTGGTCGCCGAACCGACCCGCAAGAGCGTCTCCGTCTACCGCCAGTACCGCGACCACGCCGCCGAGTTCGGCATCCCGGTCGCCGTCGTCGGCAACAAGGTCACCGGCGAGGACGACCTCGACTTCCTCCGCACCCACGTCGGCGACGACCTGATCGCCCACTGCGTGCAGTCCTCCTACGTCCGCGCCCAGGAACAGGGCCGCGAACACGGCGAGTTGGAGGCGCACAACATGCGCACGCTGGAGCGCCTGCGCGCGGCCGTGGACGCCCGCCCCAAGGACTGGGCCGCCTTCCAGCGTCACGCCGTCGAGTTCCATCTGCGCAACGCCGCCGCCTGGGCCAACGAGGCCACCGGCCAGGACCTCGCCACCCAGGTAGACCCGGACTTCCAGCACGGCCCCACGGCTCTCGCCGCGCTCGTCTGAGCCCACCCCGTCCGTCTCAAGAACAGCACCACAGAACAGGACAGCCCTTCATGTCGCTCGACGTCTCCCCGCAGCTGCTCGCCGAAGCCGAGAACGGCGAGGTGCGGGAAGCGGACTTCGTGGAAACGGTCCGCACCTCCCTGCCGTACGCCTACGACCTCGTCGCCCGTCTGGCCACCGAACTGCGTTCCGGGACGCGCGAGTTCGCCGACAACCAGACCCCTCCGCCCTCCGAGAAGGAACGCGGCCAGCTGCTGCGGGCGCTGTCCAGCGACGCCATCCGCACCAGCCTGGAACGGCACTTCGGGGTGGCACTGGCCTTCCAGAACTGCCACCGCGTCGCCGCCTTCCACCCCGAGGCACGCGGCGGCGAGACCCACACCCGCTTCACCTCACTGCGGTCCCAGATCCTCAACCAGTCACCGGAGTTCCGCGACTGCTGAGGCCGGATGCCTCACGCCTTCACCTCGCTGTGACCACCCGAAAATTGACAGTAGTCATGGAAATCATGTTCAACTAACCTGGCACGACCAATCGATCCCAGCATCGCGGGAGGTGCGCCGTGCACGGCTCGTCGACCGGGGAGCGGCTGCCGGACTGGCGTTTGACCCGGCAGCGGTACGCCGTGCTGCGCGTACTGCACGACTGCCCCGGCTTCATCTCCGCCCGGGAGTTGCACGAAGCACTGACGGCCGGAGGAACCGCCGTCGGGCTCACCACGGTCTACCGGACCCTCCGGACGCTGGAGCGGGACGGGCACGTCGACGTCGTACGAGAAAAGGCAGGTGAGCGCCTCTACCGCCCACGGCCCGCCGATGGACACCGGCACTATCTGGTCTGCCGTCGCTGCGGCTTGAGCCGGGCCGTGGACGCGGAGGCCGTCGAGCGATGGGCGGACGGCGTGGCCGCGGACACCGGATTCGCCGAGGTCGAGCACACCGTGGAACTCACCGGCATCTGCGACCAGTGCCAGGGGAAGTCAACACTTGGCAACGATTTTCATAATGATCAGACTGAAACCTGGTCTTGACATTCGTTTCCATCTAGCGTTGGCGGTGACATCGCCCCATCTGTCGTGGAGGATCCATGCCTGCGTCCCCGTCCCGTCGCCTGGCGGCCCTGATATCCGGTGCCGGTCTGGCCCTGCTGGCCGGCTGCGGCAGCTCGTCGGACTCCGGAAGCGACGGGGGCGCCTCGGCCAGCCCGGCTTCCGACTCCGTGGTTCCGGTGGTCGCCTCCACGAACGTCTACGGCGACATCGTCAAGCAGATCGGCGGCGACAAAGTCGACATCACGTCGGTCATCAGCGACCCCGACCAGGACCCGCACTCCTACGAGGCCAACACCCAGAACCAGCTGGCCCTGTCCAAGGCGAAGGTCGTCATCGAGAACGGCGGCGGCTACGACGACTTCATCGACCGCATGCTGAAGAGCGGCAACAACTCCTCCGCCGAGCTGATCAACGCGGTCAAGGTGTCCGGCAAGACCGCCCCCAAGGGCGGAGAGCTCAACGAGCACGTCTGGTACGACTTCCCCACCGTCGCCAAGATCGCCGACCGGATCGCCGCGGCCCTCGGCAAGGCCGACCCCGCCGGCGCCGCGACCTTCACCAAGAACGCCGAGACGTTCAAGGCGAAGCTGACGTCCCTGGAGACCAAGGAAGCGGACATCAAGAAGAAGCACGCCGGCGAGGCCATCGGCATCACCGAGCCCGTGCCGCTGTACATGACCGAGGCAGCGGGCCTGGTCAACAAGACGCCGGCCGACTTCAGCGAGGCCATCGAAGAAGGCGACGACGTCTCCCCGAAGATCCTCCAGGAGACGCTCGCGCTGTACAGCGGTAAGCAGGTCAAGGCGCTGGTCTACAACGCGCAGACCTCCGGCCCGCAGACCGAGAAGGTCAAGAACGCGGCGAAGGCGGCCGGCGTCTCCGTCGTGCCCGTCACCGAGACCCTGCCCAAGGGCAAGGACTACCTCGGCTGGATGACCTCCAACGTCGATGCGCTCGCCGCGGCGCTGGGCAAGTGAGGCGGCCGGTCATGGCCTCCGTTCCACGGGCCCGTGCCGACAGGCCCCGCACTGAGAGGGGCGGCGCCGACGCCGGCGCCACCCCGGTGATCAGCCTCCGCGGTGCCGCGCTGTCCTACGGCGCGCGCACCGTGTGGCAGGGACTCGACCTCGACGTACGGCCAGGGGAGTTCCTGGCCGTGCTCGGGCCGAACGGGTCGGGCAAGACCAGCCTCGTGAAGGCCCTGCTGGGCCGGCAGCAGCTGTCCGCCGGCACGCTGACGGTCATGGGTCACTCGCCCCGCGAGGCGAGTCGGCACCTCGGCTACGTCCCTCAGCAGGCGACACTCTCCGCGCACGCCATGCTGCGGGCCCGCGACCTGGTGCGCTTCGGGATCGACGGTCACCGTTTCGGACTACGGCTGGGCACGCGAGCCGTACGCGGCCGGGTGGACGAGATCCTCGACGCGGTCGGGGCCGGCGCTTACGCAGACGTCCCCCTCGGCCTGCTGTCCGGCGGTGAACGCCAGCGTGTGCGCATCGGACAGGCCCTGGCCACGGATCCCCGCATCCTGCTGTGCGACGAACCGCTGCTCTCCCTCGACCTCAACCACCAGCGGGCCGTCACCGAACTGATCGACGCCCGGCGCCGCACCCACGACACGGCAGTGGTCTTCGTGACCCACGAGATCAACCCGGTGCTCGACCTGGTGGACCGGGTGCTCTACCTGGCGCCGGGCGGTCACCGAGTCGGTACCCCGGAGGAGGTCCTGACCTCCGAGTCGCTGTCCCGGCTGTACGGCACCCAGGTCGACGTCGTCCGCGTCCACGGCCGGGTCGTGGTCGTCGGAGCCCCGGACGGGCCGGCCGCCCAACCACACCACGCCCAGGAACTCCACGAGAGCGACGGAGTCCGCCCATGACACTCGCCGACGGGATCTGGCAGCAGATCTTCAACTACGACAACTACGGCGAGCTCCTCGCCCTGGTCCGCAACTCCCTCATCGCGGGCGTCGCGCTCGGGCTGATCGGCGGCCTGGCCGGGGTCTTCGTCATCATGCGCGACCTGCCGTTCGCGGTGCACGGCATCAGCGAGTTGTCCTTCGCCGGCGCCTCGGCCGCGCTGCTGCTGGAGACGAACGTGGTGGCGGGCTCGATCGTCGGCTCGCTCGTCGCGGCCGGCGCGATCGGCGCCCTGGGCGCGCGGGCCCGCGATCGCAACTCGGCCATCGGCATCCTCATGCCGTTCGGCCTGGGCCTCGGGGTGCTCTTCCTGGCCCTCTACAAGGGCCGGGCGGCGAACAAGTTCGGCCTGCTCACCGGGCAGATCGTCGCCGTGGACACCCCGCAGATGACGTGGCTGCTGGGTACGTCGGCCGTCGTACTCGTCGCGCTGGCGGTGATGTGGCGGCCGCTGACCTTCGCCAGTGCCGACCCGGACGTCGCCGAGGCCCGCGGGGTTCCGGTGCGCGGCCTGTCCTTCGCGTTCATGATCGTGCTCGGGCTCGCGGTCGCTCTGTCGGTCCAGGTCGTGGGGGCACTTTTGGTCCTCACCCTCGTCGTCACCCCGGCCGCGGCCGCCGCCCGCGTCACCGCCTCGCCGGTGCTCCTGCCCCTGCTGAGCGTGCTCTTCGCCGTGGCCTCGATCGAGGGCGGCATCCTGCTGGCCCTGGGCAGCTCCATCCCCATCAGCCCCTACGTCACGACGATCTCCTTCACCATCTACGCCGTCTGCCGGCTGGCAGGCACGTACCGCACCCGCCGGTGGGGCGCCAGGAGGACGGCCCCGCAACCCGCCTGAGCGACGGCGCCAGGAGGACGGCCCCAACCAACCCGCCTGAGCGACGGTGGGACGTGCGTCCGCCTCCGTCAGTCCTTGACCGCTACAAGGACGTGGCTGTCGCCGAACTGCCAGACCGGGGTGATGTGGTCAAAGCCCGCCCGCCGCAGCAGTTCGGTGTGGCGGGCGAGGGTCACGGCGTTGTCGTTTCCGCCGTGGTTGCCGTGTGCTGCTTGTCGCTGCTCGCGTTCGGTGAACAGGTCGGCCAGTTCCGGGTCCCGGGCCGCCGCGGTCCACCAGGACTGCCAGTCCTCGTGGGCGTGTGTGCGTGCGCGCTCGGCCCGGCGGCGTCCGACCTGCGCGGTGAGGTCCGAGCAGGGCGGGCCGTCCTGGGCGAAGTGGTCGCCGTTGACGAGGACGCCGCCGGGGCGCAGCAGGGCCGCGAGTTGCCGGTAGGTGCGCAGCAGGACCGGTTCGGAGAGGTAGTGCAGGGCGGTGGTCGAGACGGCCGCGTCCAGGGGGCGGTTCAGCCCGAGGTTGTCGGCCCACCCGTCGGCCCCGATCTCGGTCTCCTCGTAGCGGGCGGCGGACGCGTGGTGGGTGCGGGCGAGTTCCAGGAGCAGCGGGTCCATGTCCACCGCGACAATGTCGGCGTCCGGCATGCGCGCGGCGAGCCGGGCGGCCAGCGAACCCGGCCCGCAGCCCAGGTCGAGAAGCAGCGGTCGCGCACGGCCGGCCGTGACGTGCTCGACGACGTCGGCGATCACGGTGAAGCGCTCTTCGCGGTCGATGGCGTACCGCTGCTGCTGGCGCTCCCAGCGTTCCACCCACAGTTTGGCCGTCGCCATGCTCACGCCCATCCGGTCGTGCCACCTCTGCCGTCTCGCCGTTCCTGGATACAGGCCCGACTCTACAGACGAAAACGGTTCCCATTCGCGTTTTCGGCCCGCAGTCAGCACAGTGACGCGAGAACGGACAGCAAGCGGTCGATTTCCTCCACTGTGTTGTACGCATGGACGCTGATTCGTACGGAAGCGGCCGTCTCGTCCGCGCCCGCCTGGCAGAGACTGTCCGCCCGGACCATGAAGCCGTGGCTGAACAGAATGAAGCCGAGGTCGTCCGCGGGGATGCCGTGGTGCCGGAAGGCGACGATGCCGTGGCGTCGCTGTACGGCGGAGTCGGCGGCCAGACTGGCCCGGCAGCCGAGGATCTCGTACGGGGCGAGGTGGCGGAGCCCGTCGGTCAGCCGGGCCGCGAGGGCGGTGGTCCACCGTGCGATCCGGTCGGTGCCCGCGGCGTCCAGCCAGTCGAGTGCGGCTTCGAGCGAGGCGACGCCCACCGTGTTGGGGGTGCCCTGCCAGCCACCGGGGCGGAACTCCGGCCCGCGTGCGGGTGCGTTGCGCGCCCACACGGCTCCCGTGCCGGGCAGGGCGAACGCCTTGTGCCCGGAGAAGACGACGAAGTCCACATCGAGTTCGGTCACCGACACCGGCAGGTGGCCGACGCTCTGGGCGGCGTCCAGACAGATCGGCACGTCCGGACCGACGGCCGCGCGGAGGCGGTGCACGTTCATGTCGCCGCCGTAGACGTGGTGGATGTGGGTTGCCGCGACGAAACGGGTGCGCGGACCGATGGTCCCCGGCAACGCCCGGTGGTCGTAGTCGCCGGACTCCACCTGGTACGGCAGTCCCCGCACCTCCACCTGAACGCCCCGCTCGGCCAGCTGTCGCCGGGCCTCCAGCCAGGGGAGCAGGTTCGCCTGGTGGTCGGCGTACGGAACAAGGATCTCGTCGCCGTCGGTGAGGTGTGTGGTGAGCCAGTCGCGGGCGACGGTCCGCAGCCCCTCGGTGGTCCCGCCGACGAAGTGGACGGCGGATCGGCCGGAGTCCGGATCGGGGTCACCGAGGAACTCCTTGACGCGCCGCCGGGTCCGTTCCACCAGCGCGGTCGTCCGGTTGGCCCACGGGTAGGTACCGCGCCCGGCGTTGGCGTTCGCCGTCGTCAGGTACGTCTGTACGGCGTCGAGGACGGCCTGCGGCTTCTGGGAGGTGGCCGCGCTGTCGAGGTAGGCCAGCTCCGGGTGCCCGGTGATGATCGGGAACCGGCTCCGTATCTCCTGCTGCCAGGACGCCAGTTCCTTCAGTTCGTCGTCGAGCATGGCCGGTCAGTCCCGGACCAGGGGGGCGCCCGCGTCCCGCCAGGCGACGATGCCGCCGGACAGGCTGCGCACGTCCGGGTGGCCCATGCGGGTGAGCAGCGCGGCGTAGCGGGCGGACTTCTCGCCGACCGGGCAGGCCAGCAGCACCGGCCGGTTCTTGCTGAAGGGCAGGCCGCCGCGCACGAGTTCGTCGAAGAGCTCGTCGACGATGTTGACCGAGCCGTCGATGTGCAGCGCGGCATACGCGTGCGGGCCGCGCAGGTCGACGACGAGGGGCGGGCGCTCGCTCGCCATCCACTGCCGGGCGCCCTCGGTGTCGATGACCGCGGCCTCCGCCCGCACCTCGGCGTCCGTGAGGGCCGCCGCCGAGTTCTTCCGGGGCGGCTTGCCGAGGAGTTCGGGGCGGCGCTGGCGTACGTAGCTCAGATAGCTCTCGGCCCGGTCGCAGACGATGAAGACGGCTGTCCGGCGCTCCGTCAGCTCCTCGTCGAGGGAACGGAGATGGCGTACCGCGCCGTGATAGGCGGCGCCGCCGGTCGGGCCGGCGAGCAGTCCGCAGCGGCGGATCAGGGTCAGCATCCCGTCGATCGCCTCGTCGGCGGTCACCGACTCGATCGTGTCGTACGTCGCCGGGTCGAAAAGACCGACCTGCTGCACCTCGTCAATGGTGCGGATGCCCGGGATGAAGTCCGACTTGTGCGCGACGAGGCCGATGACCCCGACGTCCGGGTCGTGGTCACGCAGCACCCTGGCCACGCCGGTCGACGAGCCGGCCGTGCCCACGCAGGCGATGAACCAGTCCGGGGCCCGCCCGTCCAGGTCCTTGACGATCTCCGGCCCGGTCCCCGCCGCATGCGCTTCGGTGTTGCGCGGGTTGAAGTACTGGTCGGTGTGCAGATAGGCGGCCCCCGGCTCGGCCAGCGTCTGGTGGAAACGGGTCAGCGGATCGTCCGTGTCGGTCGGGTCGAGGCATTCGCTCTGCCCGGGCAACTCCTCGATCTCGGCACCCAGCAGGAGAAGCAGTTCCTTGATCTCCGGCACCCGCATGCGGTTGGTGACGCTCTTGAACTTCAGGCCGTACATGCCCGCGAGGAGCGCCAGGGCCTTCGCCGTGTTGCCGCTGGACAGCTCCACGACCGTCTCGCCGCGCTCCGCCGCACCGGCCAGTTCCCGGCGTGCCATGTTCCAGGCGGAGCGGTCCTTGACCGAGCCGAAGGGGTTGAGCAGCTCCAGCTTGGCGTACAGGTCGATGTTGCGCAGGCCGTGCACGGCGGGGTCGATGCGCACCAGCGGGGTGTTGCCTATGGCTTCCGTAATGCTGTCGTACCTCATGACACCACTCCCCCCGGGTACGTGACCGGCCAGTACTCCTCGTCGAGACACCAGCGCCAGGCGTCGCCGTCCCGTACGACGGCGATCTTGCGGGCGACGGGCTGTTGTTGTGCGGCGTGGGCGTGGAAGTCCATCGCATAGCCGGCGGTGTTGGCGAAGGCCAGCAGGTCGCCGGGGCGTGGCAGCCTGGGCAGGAAGACGGTGCGGCGGGTGATCAGATCGGCCTCCAGGCAGAGATTTCCGACGAGGTGGACGCCGACCCCGGCCGGGTTGTCCTCCTCGTCGCCGTTCGTGCCGTTGTTCTCCGTACGGGGCAGGAGGAGGGGATCGACGAGGACGCCGTGCTCCTCCAGACTCACGTCTCCGGCGTTCATGCCCAGGCGCACCAGAGGCGGGCCCGCAGCGGTACGGCGTACGTCGAGCACCCGCGCCAGGGTGAGCCCGCACTGGTCGACGAGAGCCCGCCCCGGCTCGGTGTACAGCTCGTAGAGCTGCTCAAGGAGCACGGTGCCCAGCGGGCGGCCCAAGGACGGGGACGGCACGGAGAGGAGGTCGTCGAGATACCCGGGCCCGGCGGACGGGCGGTGGGCCGGATACAGACCCAGCGCCCCGCGCAGCGTGCCGCCCTCGTTGCGCAGGCCGTAGCCGTGGCCCCGCCAGGTCAGTGCGGGGCGGGTGCCGAGCACGGCATTGGTCAGTTCGGTGGTGTAGCGCTCCCACTGGCCGGCGTCGGCGACATAGCCGACTCCGAAGCCGCCGCCGATGTCGATGACGCGCGGCGCCAGGCCCCGGGCGTGGCACTCGTCCATGGCCATGACGCAGTGCTCCAGGGCGACGGCCTTCTCCGCCAGTCCAGTCGTGTCCAGGTGGTATCCGACGCCGATCAGCTCGACGGCGTCCCGATGCCGCTCGGCCGCGTCCAGCAGCGCCTTCACCTCCCCCGGTGGGGAGCCGAAGCGGCTGCGCCGGGACAGCACCTTCACGCCGGAGCCGGCGGCCGTCGCGAACTCGGACAGCCGCAGCAGGACATCGACCCGGGGCAGCGCGTATTTCCTTACCAGCTCGGCGAGTTGGTCCAGTTCGGAGTGCGAGTCGACGTTCACGGTCACCCCGGCGCGGGCGGCCAGCCACAGGAACTCCGGGTCCTTGGGGCCGGTGCTCATCACCCGGCCGGGGGTGAAACCGGCGCCCAGGACGTGCCGCAGTTCGCCGAGCGAGGCCACATCGACGCCCACCTCGACCGGGTCGGTCGCCGCCAGCCGCCGTACGAGGGCGCTGGAGCGATTCGCCTTGTGCGCGAAGAACACCCGGCCGGTGAGGTGATGCTTGCGGTACACGGCGCGGAAACGCTCCGCGTTCTCGGCGATCCGGTCGGGCAGCAGCACGTTGAGCGGCGATCCGAGCCCGTCGACGAGGGAGTGCAGGAACGGCACGGCCTCCAGCAACGCGGTGAGCGGTGGCTCCAGTCGCGGCTGCAGATACAAGGGCGCACGCACGCCAGGCCCCTCCCCCGTGCCTCGGCCGGCTGCGGCTCTCGGTCGCCCCGAGACGCCTCCGCCAGACACCGGCAGCGACTCCACCAACGGTTCGGGGGTAATCATTTCCGGTCACATGAGTATCTAAGCCCGGGACGCAGCGCACCCGCCGACACCGCGACAGTCTCCCGACCGCGGCGAACCACCTCATGCCCGCACACGTTTCACACTGATCACGCCGAACGCCGCCATTTCGTCATCTCGTCGCCATCGGGCTCGGGATCGAGATCGGGATCGGGATCGGGCTGCAGCGCGATGACCGACCTCTTCGACAGCTCAAGGGCGGACCCGTACCGGCGGCCCCCCGGCGCAGCGGACCTGCCTCGCGTCACTCGGGGACATGGCCGACGACTGCGCCGCCGAGGGGCAACTCCGGAACGGCACGAGCGCCGTCAGCGCCACGAGATCACCCGCGGTACGACCGCGACGGCGAACCGTTCCCGCACTGGGGCGGCAGTTCGGCGAGGCCCGGACCGGCGCTGCCCGGGCGGCTCAGAGAGCGGCTCCGGGAACACGGAGGCAAGGCCCAGCCCAGTACACCTGGAAGAATTCCCACATATTGCCGAGGTTTGACAGCTCCTTGACACGCCACCGCCCGCAATGCATGCAGGGATCGCCATATGTTAATGTCGCAATACAACACCACGCGCCGACCATCAGCGCCGCACGGCACGGCCACAGCAAGGAGCCCTCATGTCCACCGCCACCGACCACCGCACCCACGACAACCACGCCCACACCCACGGCGAGGGCTGCGGCCACGTCGCCCTCCCGCACGGCGACCACACCGACTACGCCCACGACGGACACATCCACCGAGTGCACGACGGCCACGTCGACGAGTGCGCCAACACCGGTCACGCCACCCACCAGGGACACGACCACCAGCACGGCGAGGGCTGCGGCCATGTCGCAGTGCCGCACGAGGACCACACCGACTACCTGCATGACGGCCACCGCCACGCCGCCCATGAGGGACACTGGGACGACCACTAGGGCCGCCCGCGGACAATGCCGCAGCAGGCAACCCTGAACGCAACCAAATCGGAAATCATTTTCATATGCTAATGTGTGCATATGACGACTTCCCCTTCCCCTGCGGACGAGCCGCTGCAGACCCTGCAGGCCGCCAGCGACCTGCTACGCGCTCTGGCATCACCTGTGCGCATCGGCATCGTGCGTGAGCTGTCCGGCGGCGGGAAGTACGTCCACGAACTGGTGACCGCCCTCGGCGTCAGTCAGCCGCTGGTCTCGCAGCACCTGAGGGTGCTGCGCACCTCCCGCATCGTGACGGCCCGGCGTCAGGCTCGCGAGACGCAGTACAGCCTGACAGACGACCATGTGGCGCACATCGTGCTCGACGCCATCCGGCATGCGCAGGAGTAGCCACCACCCTGCGGCACCTCACTCATCGACGGCGGTCCGGCGAACACGTCGGGCGGCCGTCGGCATCGGCACTCACATGGTCGCTGCCGCGGCGGTGGTCGCGTTCTGCAATGCCACCTCCGCGGCCGACGGCGCGTTACCCCCACCTCGAGCGACACGTCGCGTGCGGGCGCGCCCGTCGGCACCGTCGTCTTCGGCGTACGCCGCCGGTTCGCGGCGAGCCGCTGGGACCGGTCGGTAGTGACGGCTGACGATCAGTTGCAGCAGTCGCACCCGGGACGGCAGGCGCAGGCGTCCGGCTCCGCCGCCGAGGTGGCCGCAGAGGCAGCGGGGGGTGCACAGCAGCCCTTGCCCTGCCAGGCGTCCCCGCCTTCCTTCATCGCGACAGCGGCGATGACCAGGGCGGCGATCGGATCAGCCCAGGACCAACCCAGTGTGGCGTTGAGGAGCAGTCCGGCCAGGAGTACGGCGGAGAGGTAGGTGCACAGGAGCGTCTGTTTGGAGTCGGCGACCGCGGAGGCGGAGCCCAGTTCACGTCCGGCCTTGCGCTGGGCGGCGGAGAGGAACGGCATGATCGCGAGCGAAAGGGCGGCGATGACGATGCCGGGAATCGACCGCTCCGCCTCCCCAGTGCCCGTCAGGGCGCGGACGGCGTCGAAGGTGACGTATGCGGCGAGCGCGAAGAAGGAGACGGCAATGATCCGCAGGGTGCGGTGCTCCCGTGCTTCGCGTACCGCGTGGTCGCGGGCGGAGAACTGCCAGGCGACCGCGGCGGCGGAGGACACCTCGATGACCGAGTCGAGGCCGAAGCCGATCAGGGCGGTGGAGGAGGCGAGGGCGCCGGCGGTGACGGCGACGATCGCCTCGATGACGTTGTAGGTGATGGTCGCGGCGACCAACAGCCGTATCCGCTTCGCGAGCGCGTCCCGGCGGGCCGGGGATGGCCCGAGGGATATCGCTGTCTCGGCGGTCATCTCAGCAGCAGCCCTTCTCGTCCGTGTCCCGGCAGGCGCGGTCAGCCTCGACGGCCACCACGGCGGTGCGCAGGTCGTCGAGTGCGTGGCCGAGGCGTTCGTCGGCCAGCTCGTAGCGGGTGCGCCGGCCGACCGGCACCGCGACGACCAGGCCGCAGTCGCGCAGGCACGCCAGATGGTTCGACAGCCGGGTGCGCGAGATCTCCAGGCCGTCGGCAAGGTCGGCGGGATGGGCCGGGGCCTCGCGCAGGGCGAGCAGGATCCGACAGCGGATCGGGTCGGCGAGCGCGCGGCCGAACCGGGCCAGCACTTCGATGTCAGGCGCGAGAGTCAGCACACCATCGAAGGTACAGAGATTTCTGAATCCATGCAATCGTGAATCCTCGGGGCGCCTATGCGCGTCAACACTTGCCGCTTCCTCACTCGTCGGTGTTGATGGCGCGAGCCCACCGCACGGTGACCTCTTGATCCACCTGAGCCGCCGAGCTCGCGCGCAGACCGAGGCCCGTGGAGCAAGGCGCCGGACTGCGCTTGCGACGCGCATCTCCGCGCAGCACACCTGCTTCCGTCGACACTGGAGGCCCGGCAGAGACCCCGTGGACGCCACGGCCGTCGAACGCTGGATCGTCGGGGCGACGGCCATGCCGGATGTAGAAGCGGCCGGCCTCGGTGACCTCCGCGCGGCAGCGCCCTCCAGCCCGGCCGACCGTCAGAAGCCCACAGTCGCGCAGGGCACAGGCCGTGCGCCCCTCCCCCGGCAACCAGGCTTCAGGCTCTTCATCGGCCGCGACGCGTTGGAGAAGACCGCGCTGCCGTTCGTTCAGGGCGGATCACCTGTGCACAGCCCCCAGCCCACACCGCGCTCCCACACGCTGCACAGAGCCGAAGGAGTGCCCCTCAGCCCGCGGCAACCGAGCGCGACAGAGTTGGCCGTTTCTCCAGAATGCCGGACAGCTGGGACAGGATGCCACGCCGGTACTCGACCAGGAGACGCCTCCAAAGTGGGGATGTACGCGCGGAGTTCAGCCGCCGTGATGTTCCTGAGCGGGAGCTCTCCCAGATGCGGACCGGTGTGATGGCCCCATCGAACTCAAGAGGCCGGAGCCGGCATCGATGCCGGCTCCGGCCCGGTGGCGGAGGACCAGGAGTGCCGTGGCACGGGATCCGGCGTCCTCCGCGCGGTGCACGGAACGGAGATGGTCAGCCGGTGAACGCGCCGGTGCCGTTGGGGACGCCGAGCCCGGACGGGCCGTCGTATCCGGTGGTGCCGGTGCAGAGGTAGGAGCCGCCGCAGCTGCCGTTGGAGCCGCTGGTGACGTCGTACAGGGCCGAGGTGTGGGCGTACGGGAAGGACGCCGGGGAGGAGCCGCTGGACGGGGCGCCGGCCAGCGCGTAGACCGCCGCGATCAGCGGGGAGGAGGCGCTGGTGCCGCCGAAGACCATCCAGCCGGTGGCCGACCGGTAGCTGTCGTAGACCGCGACACCGGTGTTCGGGTCGGCGACCGCCGAGACGTCCGCCACCGTGCGGTTGGTGCAGCCGGTGTCCTTCTGCCAGCTGGGCTTGGCGTCGTACTTGGAGCAGCCGGAGCCCGCCCCGCTCCACACCGTGTCGGTCCAGCCGCGAGAGGTGGACGCGGTCTTCAGGGACGTACCGCCCACCGCCGTCACATACTTGGACGCGGCCGGGTACTCCACGCCGTAGCCGTTGTCGCCGGAGGAGACGGTGATGGCGACACCCGGGTGGTTGAAGTAGCTGGAGTCGTACGTCGCGTCGCTGGAGGACTCGGAGCCGCCGTAGCTGTTGGAGACGAACTTCGCGCCCAGCCGCACGGCGGTGTTGACGGCCGTGCCGAGGTTGGTCATGCTCGCCGAACTGGCCTCCACCAGCAGGATCTTGCAATTCGGACAGGCCGCGCTGACCATGTCGAGATCGAGCGATATCTCCTCGGCCCAGCCCGAGTCGCCGCGCGGGTAGTGGGTGCCGCCGCTCTGGTCGACCTTCTTGAAGCAGCCGTTGGCGGTGGTGCAGGCCGAAAGGCCGTACTGGGAGCGGTAGACGGCGAGGTCGGCCTCGGCATTCGGGTCGTCGTAGGCGTCGACGATCGCCACCGTCTGCCCCGAACCGCCGCTCGCGGAGGGCAGGCTGTAGGCCGACTGCAGCGAGGCGGGGCCGTAGCCGGAGGGCGCGGCGGCCGCGGTCAGGTCGCTCTCGGCATGCGCCGATTTCGGGGTACCCGCGGTGACCTGAAGGGCGTTGCAGGCCATCTCGCCCTTCTTCGTCGGGGTCGCGCAGGCGTGGGCGACGGTGACGCCGTGGGAAGGGGAGGTGGTGGCCTGGGCTGCCTGGCCGACCGGTGCGGCCAGGGCGAGTGCGGCCGTAGCGAGCGTGGCCACGGCGGCGAGGGAAACGGTTCTGCGCAACGTACGTCCTTCACATAGTGGGTGAACTGGGAAGGGCTGTGGGGGGTGCGCGGTACGACCTCTGCGCGGGTTGTGCGCCGGGGTCGCGCAGAACGTATGAATGTCGGGGCCACGTCAACAAGATGCGCTTGAAAGCGGAACCGTTCCTTTGCCATTCCTGGGTGATTCATGTGAGTTCCCTGAGCAAGTCATGGCCGAAAATCGGCCCGCCCATGGCTTGACCGAGCCGGGCGCCTCCTACGGTCCCGGTACTGGTTCCACGGGGACCCTGGAGCAGTTCCCCGGAGGGCACTGTGCCCGGCCGAGCAGTCGTTCGCCGCGCTGCAGGCGGACAGGACGCTCTCGCGGTGACCAGCACGGAGGCACCCCGGCCTCGACGCTTGCCCGTCGCGGATGTGCAGTCGGCGTGCGGTCCCGGGCTCGGCAGGAGCCGGCGCCCAGTCAGGAAACCCATCCCACAGGTGCGCAGGAGTTTTCGTGGCTCCGTGGCGAGTACTACCGCGGACACGCGATCACCAACATCGGTTCACTCACTCACCGCGGCAGCCTTACAAGACCTGCATTGGCATGGCCTTGACCAGCAGAAGACGGCGGCCCCATGGTGAGACCTCCGGTCTGCAGCTCACCTGACATGCCGTCTGGCAATGCTGCTTTTCGCCATGTGGCCCTTCCGAACCCCCTCGAACCGCACGGAGGCTTGATGCACCGACGCCAGATACCCTCCGGATCCCCGGTGATCCACCGCCACCGACCGAGACGCCGGCTGCGGCGGACGGCAGCGGCCCTCACCGCGATGCTCACGCTCACCGGCACCGCCCTCACCGTCGGCCTGGCCACCTGTGCCCAGGCCGCCGCCCTCTCGTCCGCCCCGCTCGCGTCCACCTCCGCGGGTACGACAGGCTTCGGCTGCGCCCACCCCGCGCAAGCCGGACAGGCCCGCTGCTTCGGCCTCCTGAAGGACCACCGCACCGCCTCGGGCCGCATGTCACCGTTCACCACCGGATCCCCGACCACGGCGGGATACGTGCCGTCCGATCTGCGTTCCGCCTACAAACTGGGCGGTGCCTCTGGATCCGGCCGGACGGTGGCCATCGTCGACGCCTACAACGACCCGAACGCCGAGTCGGACCTGGCCGCTTACCGCCGCGCGTATGGTCTGCCGTCGTGCACCACCGCCAACGGCTGCTTCCGCAAGGTGAATCAGCGTGGGCAGGCATCACCGCTGCCCTCCGGTGACTACGGGTGGGCCGAGGAGATCAGCCTCGACCTCGACATGGTCTCGGCGACATGCCCGGGCTGCCACATCCTGTTGGTCGAGGCGAAGTCGGCGAACGTCGCGGATCTCATGAAGGCCGAGGACACCGCCGCCACCACCTCGGGCGTCGTCTCCGTGTCCAACAGCTGGGGCGGGTCCGAGGACAACACCATCACCTCCTTCGACTCGCACTTCCACCACCCCGGTGTCGCGATCACAGCGAGCTCGGGTGACTCCGGTTACGGCGCCTCCTGGCCAGCCTCCTCCCCGTACGTCACCGCCGTGGGCGGCACCGCGCTGCGCAAGGCGTCCAACTCGCGTGGCTGGAGCGAGACGGCCTGGAGTGGCGCGGGCTCGGGCTGCTCGGCGTACGAGCCCAAGCCGTCCTGGCAGCATGACTCCGGATGCGCCAAGCGCACCGTCGCCGACGTGTCCGCGGTCGCCGACCCCAACACCGGGGTGGCGGTCTACGACACATACAACAGCTGCGGCGGCGGACTGCTGTGCGACACTGAGCTTCAGCTCGGCGTCGCACAGGGTGCCGACGGATGGGTCGAAGTCGGAGGCACCAGCGTCTCGTCGCCGATCATCGCGAGCGTCTACGCACTGGCCGGAAACACCTCTCAGGTCATGGGCGGCTCGTATCCGTACACCCACACCTCGGCGCTCAACGACGTCACTGCGGGCAGCAACGGATCCTGCGGAGGCAGTTACCTGTGCACCGCGGGGCCCAAGTACGACGGGCCGACCGGCCTCGGCACGCCCAACGGCACCGGCGCCTTCTGACGGCGGCGCTGTCTGCCGCCAAGGGTTGGGCCCGCGCCGCACTGCTGCGGCGCGGGCCCAACCCTTTCCTCGTCTCAGTGTGATCCGGGCAGCCGCTCCCCTGCCCTGCACCCCGTCGTCGTGTGCCGAGGCCGCCACTGCGGCAACCCGCGCAAGCACCTCGACACCGACCACGTCTCCGGCAACCGGAACGGCTGCGCGACAGCGCGGCCGAGCACGGCTTGCAGGGCATACGACGGACTGCCTCGGCTCCTGCAGCCAGGCCAACGTCACCGTCTCGTCCAGCCCTCCGGTGCCGGCCGTCAGGTCGGCGGCCGTGCCGTCCGAGTCGGCTTCGCCATGGACGACGACTGCACTGACGACCTCCTGCACTGGGCGCAGACCGGCGGGCCCGGCCTCGCCGAACCACCTGCCACTCTTGCGCGCCCCCGCTCGTCCGGCCGCCGCGCGGGGCACGCAGCCGTGAACGCACGCTGGCGAAGCCTGAGTTGACCGCCGTCAGGGCTGTGCGACTCGCCGCGGCCGACCGTTTGGTGCAGACGTGCAGCACCACGGGCGCGAGCGGGATCAGGTGCTGCAAGGGTCAGCCGGTCGTCAGGGCGGTGTCGTCCACGACGAAGCTGGTCTGCAGCGAGGAGTCCTCCACGCCGTTGAACTTCAGGGTGACCGTCTGGCCCGCCAGCGAGGACAGGTCGAAGGTCTTCTGCACGTACCCGGAGTTGTGGTTGAGGTTCGAGTACGTCGCCAGGGTGGTCGAACCGGCGGTGACCGTCAGCTTGTCGTACTGGGTGCTGCTGGTGGTCTCCGAGGTGTCGATGTGCAGGTAGAAGGTCAGGGTCGCCTTGCAGCCCGCGGGGATCGTCACCGACTGGGACAGCGTGTCGGTGTGCGAGGAGCCGTAGCCGTCCAGCCAGGCGTAGTACGAGCCGCTGTGCGCCGCCTCACCGGAGTCGTTGGTGATGACACCGCTCGTCGCGCTCCACCCGGTGCTGCCCGACTCGAAGCCCGGGTTGGCCAGCAGCTGGGAAGAGGTGCAGCCACCGCCGCCGGTGCCGACGGTCCAGGTGAAGGACGTCGAGCCGGAGGCGCCGGTGGAGTCCTTCGCGGTGACCGTGACCTGGTAGGTGCCGGCGGTGGACGCCGTACCGGAGATCAGGCCGGTGGAGCTGTTGATGGACAGCCCGGTCGGCAGGCCGCTCGCGCTGTAGGTGAGCGAGGCGCCGCCGCTGTCGGTGGCCTTGATCTGCAGGCTGACCGAGCCGCCGGTGGTGGTCGACTGGCTGCCCGGGTTGGTGACGGTCACCGTGTTGCCGGTGCTGGAGCCGGAGGTGAAGGCGGCGGTGCCGTTCGGGGTGCCCCAGCCGGTCGGGCCGTCGTAGCCGGTGCCCGCGGTACAGAAGTAGGACGGGGAGCAACTGCCGTTGTTGCCGCTGGTCACGTCGTACAGGTTGCCCCTGTGGGAGTACGGGTACTTCGCCGGGTAGTCGCTTGCGCCCGGGGTGCCCGCGAGGGCGTAGACGGAGGCGATGATCGGCGAGCTGGCGCTGGTGCCGCCGTAGACCGCCCAGCCGGAACCGCCGTAGGTGTCGTAGACCGCGACGCCGGTGGCCGGGTCGGCGACGGCGGAGACGTCGGCCTCCATGCGCTTGCTGCAGCCGGAGTCGGTCTGCCAGCTCGGCTTCGGGTCGTAGGCCGAGCAGCCGGAGCCGGTGCCCTCGGTGGAGTTGGTGTGCCACACCGACTCGCTCCAGCCACGGGAGTTGGAGGAGGTCGTCAGCGCGGTGCCGCCGACGGCGGTCACGTACTGGGAGGTCGCCGGGTACTCGGCGCCGTAGGCGGAGTCACCGGAGGAGACGGTGATCGCGACGCCCGGGTGCTTGAAGTACGAGGTGTCGTCGCTGGTCTGCGTGGAGGACTCGGAGCCGCCCCAGCTGTTGGAGACGAACTTGGCGCCGAGCGCGACGGCCTCGTTCTCGGCGGTGCCGAGGTCGGCCATGCTCGCGGAGTTGGCCTCGACCAGGATGATGCTGCAGTTCGGGCAGACCGCGCTGACCATGTCGATGTCGAGCATCTCTTCACCGGCCCAGCCGCTGTCGTTGGTCGGCAGCGAGGTGGTGGAACCGGTCTGGCTGACCTGCTTGAAGCAGCCGTTGGCCTTGGTGCAGGCGGACAGGCCGTACGTCGAGCGATAGGTGGCCAGGTCCGACTCGGCGTTGGGGTCGTTGTAGGCGTCGACGATGCCGACGGTCATGCCCGAACCGGCCGCGGTGGGCAGGTTGTAGGCGCTGTGCAGGTTGGCCGGGGACAGGCCGGAGGGCGCGGCGGCGGCGAGCGCCGAGGCGAGCCGCTGCTTGATGTCGGTGCGGCGCTGGGCGAAACAGGACGCCTGACCCGGCTCGGCGGTGGCGCACAGGTGCTGGGTCGGCACCTTCTGGCCGGCCTTGCCGGTGGAGTGGTAGGTCTGCCGCGCGGGGGCGGTCAGTGCCTTGTTGTTCTGCGTGACCTTGGAGGTCTGAGGGTGGGTCGCGGCAGGCTGGGCGCCGGCGGTCGGTGCGGCGGTGAATCCGGCGACGGTCAGAGTGAGGGCGGGGAAGGCGACGGCGAGAAGTCTTCGCAGACTCCGTCTCCGCCCGCTCGGGTGTGACTCACGCATGGGGTACTGCCTCCGGTTGACGTGGGGTATCGCACTGGATGGGCAGGCCCGTGATTGCGCGTAGCGGCGGTGGAACCGCGCAGTCAGGAGCATGACAATCGCAGCGCCCTGCCAGGCCGGGTGAGCGTGACATGACAGGGTGCGAGGGGAACGTAGACCGGAACGGGTTCTACCGGGCAGTACCGGGTCGAATTCTTTGCTTCTCCATAGAATGCGGTTGGCCCCCTCATGGGGGCCGGCGCGTGCTGGCCAGGGGTTGGGCCCAGAGCTGACCCTGGTGGGCCTCGATGGCCTCTTCCGTGGTGGGGCTCATTCTGCTGATCAGCCTGCACTCCCCTCCGGACCCACGGCACCCACAAGAGCTCTTCTCACCGTTGCCCGGCGCCTGCGGCACTCTCGACGAGCCACATGACGTCAGCCGGCCGCGCACCGCCGCGCCGCATCTGGCCACCTGCGTCGGGAACGCACCGCAAGGGCTTTCCAGCCCCGAGAGTGACCGGGTCTACGGCCCGACCACGCCCGTTCGCGCCATGCCGCACACCCGCAGAGGAGCCGTGCTCCTCCAATGGCGACGGGAGTTTCGCGGCACGCACCCCGGGGGCGGCGCGGAAAATGCGGCCGGTGAAGAGGTTCATGATCCAGGCATGGTGAGCAGAACGCTCGATCTTCTGGCGATGCTCGGACTGAGACCACGCCACAGCCGTTCCCGTACTCTTCCTCAGAGCCGCCGCGCAGGACCGGCTCCGGAGGGGGCACGGACAACCGCGAGGGAGACGGCATGGGAACCGCTGACCGGCAGAGCGCCGGAGACTGGAACCGGGTCGGCGACCCGCCCCGACCCAGAGGTGGTCGCACGAGCGAGTACGGCCACGACTACAGGTACGGGAATCCTCCTGAGTCGATACCTCACCCCGGCTACGGACCCGATGCCGACGCGGGCCACCTCCCCCTCTCTCAGGCGACAGGCCACGGGCACGCACCAGCGACCGCCGCCGAACATGGCTCCGGTCACAGCCCCGAAGCGGGAGCCGACGGACACGGACACGGCCACTCGCACGGCCACAGTCACAGCCACGGGCCCGCCGCACCGGTCTCCCGGCACCTACGCAAGGTCATCGCGGCGATCCTGATCCCCTTCACCGCCGCGGTCGTGGTGGGGCTCGTCGTACTGTGGCCGGGCGGAGCCCCGCCGCACAAGCGCGCCGGTGTCGGCTTCGACCAGCAGACCCAGCAGGCGACGGTCACCAAAGTCGTCGAGGTGAGCTGCAAGTCGGTGAACGCCTCCGGCGAGACCCCGACCGGCGACACCTCCACCGCCGAGGGCACCTCCGCCCAGCAGGAGGCGAACGGCACCTGCCACAAGGCCACGATCCGGGTCGACACCGGCAAGGACAAGGGCCGTACCTTCACCGAGATCGTGCAGCCCGACCAGGCGCGGCAGCTGCACCAGGGCGAGAAGGTCGTCACTGCTTACGAACCCTCCGCGCCCAAGGACCTGCAGTACTCGGTCACCGACGTCAACCGCCGCTTCCCGATGGGCCTGCTGGCCGGCATCTTCGCGCTCGCCGTCGTGGTAGTGGGCCGACTGCGGGGCGTGATGGCGCTGGTTGCCCTGGCCATCAGCTTCCTGGTGCTGAACTTCTTCATCCTGCCCGCGGTCCTCCAGGGCTCGAACCCGCTGCTCGTGGCGGTGGTCGGCTCGAGCGCCATCATGCTGATCGCCCTGTACATGTGCCACGGCCTGTCGGCCCGCACCTCGGTGGCCGTGCTCGGCACCCTGCTCTCGCTGGCACTGATCGGCATCCTGGGTTCCGCGTTCATCGGCTGGGCCGCCCTCACCGGCAACACGGACGACCAAACCGGCCTGATCCACGGCCTCTATCCGAAGCTCGACATGAGCGGTCTCCTGCTCGCCGGCGTCATCATCGGCTCCCTCGGCGTGCTCGACGACGTCACCGTCACCCAGACCTCGGCCGTCTGGGAACTGCACGAAGCCAACCGTTGCTTTGATCCTCAACAGATTTCAGCAATCCGGGCATTTCGGCCCGGAAGGTCCGTCTCATCACCAAAGCGTGAGGGCTTCAGCATGAGTA